>NZ_JBEYVO010000058.1:0-39762 GCF_040644055.1 Streptomyces sp. NPDC047043 | reverse complement strand
GGCCGGAATCTCCCGGCCCGCCCGCACGGCCCGGTCAGGGCAGCTTGACCAGGGTGTAGTCGTCGCAGTACCCGGCCGCCGAGCCGGTGTTCTTGTAGCAGTACACGCCGGCGGAGGTCGTCGTGGCGCCCGTCGTGAAGAAGATGGGCTGCTGGGCGTAGGACGTCGCGGAGGTGCGCAGATACGTCTCCGTGCCGCCGAAGCTCTTCACGCCGACCGCGACCTCCTCACCGGCCGTGGCCACCTTGGCCCACGCCGCGAGCAGGTACGTGTTGCCGGCGGTCAGACCGCTCACCGTCTGGATGGCCCCGCTCGCACTGGCCGCCGTCTGGAGGGCGTACGTGCCGGTGCGGGCGTTGGACGCGGTCACACTGGACGCCGTACTGGTGCTCTGCACCCAGGGAGTCAGCGCGCCGGTCTCGAAGCCGGGGTTGGTGATCGCGTTGGTGGCGGAGGTCAGCGGCTCCACCGCGAGGTCGTCGCAGTAACCCGCCCCGCTGCCACCGGAGTTCTTCCAGCAGTAGACGGTCGCCGAGGTGCTCGACGAGCCGGTGGTGAACAGCACCGCCGCCTGTCTGTACGACGTCGTGGCGAAGTTGGTGTAGGTCTCCGTGCCCCCGAAGTCCTTCACCCCGATCGCCAGGGTCTCCCCCGCATTGGCCACCTTGGCCCAACCGGTGAGCAGATAGGTGGTGTTGGGGGCCAGGCCGGTCAGTGCCTGGTTGGCACCGCTGCCGCTCGCCGCGGTGTTCAGCGCGTAGGTCCCGGTACGGGCGCCCGATGAGGTGACCGACGAGGAGCTGGCACTGGCCTGGGTCCAGGGGTTCAACGCACCTGTCTCGAAGCCCGCGTTGGAGAGCAGGTTGCCGCCGGTGCCGTTGTAGGCGCCGATGTTGGGGGCGGCCGTAGAGGAGACGGTGTTGCCGAAGGCGTCCTTGCCTCCGTTGTCGGAGATGACCGCGCCCGCCCGGATCACCGCGGAGGACGGGTGGACCTGGTAGGCGTTCACGCCGGTGTAGGACGAGGAGTTGGCGTTGCCGGGGTTGCGGAACTGCGGGTCGGAGGTGACCTTCGCCGAGTCCGTGGGCTCCGACGACGGGTGGTTGCCGTAGAAGAGGTTGTTGGAGTAGACGGACGAGCCGGTGGTGGAGAAATAGCCGCCGGTGCCGTAGTTGAAGACCGCGTTGTTCTTGAAGGAGAGCGCGCCGGAGATGCTGGAGCCCGCCCGCGAGTACAGGATCGGGGTGTTCAGGCCGCTCTTGTTGACGTAGATGCTGTTGTTGTAGATGAGCGGGACCGCGACCGAACTGCCGCTCTGGTTGGGGACGCCGCCGACGAAGTGGAAGACGCCGGTGCCGTGGGTCGCGGTGCCCGAGGTGGGGCAGCCCGCGTTGGAGCCGTCGTTCTCGCTGATGTTGTAGCGGATCACCGTGCCGTCGCTGGGGACGGTCGAGGTCGGCTCGTCGGAGACGCTGATCGGTGGCATGACCAGCATGAAGCCGCCGAGGTTCTGGTGGCTGTAGTTGTACTGGAACGTGGTGTTGTGGTTGCCCCAGTCCGCGTCGTAGCCGGTGCCGTCGGCGCCGTTGACGTGGCAGTAGACCTCGTTGTTCTGGACCACGGTGTTGGAGCTGCCGGACATCCAGATGCCGGCCGAGGCGCCGTTGCAGTACTGCCCGGAGGGCGGGCAGGTGTTCTTCGCGCCGCCGTAGCCCGCCTTGTTGCCGTCGATGAGGGCGCCGTCGTTCTTGACGACGAGGATGTCGTCTGCGCCGTCGTAGGTCATCGTGTTGCCGCGGATGACGGTGCCGGTGGTCAGACCGGTGCCCTGGCCGTCCCCGTCCGGGGTCACGGCGACGGCGATTCGGTCCACGTGGTCGAAGGTGTTGTTCTCGACCACGATGTCGTCCCAGGTGGAGACGGGCGTGGTGTGGTCGGTCTGGACGCCTACGCCGGCGTTGGTCGCGTACCAACCGCCCGGCCAGCCGCTGATGTTGTGGATGTACATGTCGTGCACCCGGATGTGGTGCAGCACCCCGCCCGAACTGTTCTCGGCCAGCACGCCAGAGCGGTAGGCGGGGGAGGAGGCCGAGTTGACCAGCTCCAGGTCGCCTATCTCCCAGTACTGCTGGTTAAGCAGGTGGATGACGGGGCCGGTGGCGCCGTTCGCGTCGATGATGGGCTTGGCCCCGCTGCCGTAGGAGCCCAGGGTGATCGGGCTGCCCGAGGAGCCGGAGCCGCCGGGGGTGAGCTGGCCGGTGCAGGTGCTGCCGGCGGCGAACAGGATGCTGTCGCCCGCGCCGAACGTGGTGCCGTTGACGCTGCTCACGGTGTTCCAGGGGCTGGCCTGGGTTCCGCTGCCGTTGGTGGCGGCCGAGCAGTTCACGTAGTAGGTGGTGCCGGCCGCGAGCGCGGCGTGGGCCGGGACCAGGAGTGCTCCCGCCAGCATGGCGAGGAGGGCCAGAACGCGGGATGCCCGGCGGGCCGGACGCGTCGTTCTGCGACGCTTCATTGCGACGCTCCTTCTTGGGTGATCGAGTCCTCCGTGCCGCGAATCGGGACACGGGGCTTCGTGCGCCGGGCGCCCGCGCATCCAGCCGCGGAGCTCCCGGGATCCGTGGCCACCGCGCGGCGGCACCGGGCTACCGCGCGGCGAGCGTGTCCAGGGCGGACGTCTCCGGAAGGGACACCGACGTCTCCAGGACGGAGGCGTGCCGCATGCCCGGCGGCAGGCTCAGGGAGACCGGCTCCCACGTCACGCCGTCCCGGCTGCGGATCGCCCCGTACCTTCCTTCGAGGAAGTGATCGAAGATCATGACCCACTCGTCGCCCCGGCGGAACAGCGACGGCCCCTCCGCCAGGGAGGGCGTCACCGGCCCCCGCGGCGGCGCGTACGGGCCGCCGGGGACGTCGAACGTCGTCAGGTGGATGTCCTTGTGCGCGGTGGCGGTGTCGTTGATCCCGCGCTCGTCCTTGAAGGCCATCAGGAAGCCGCCGCCGGCCAGTTCCCGCACGGTGGCGTCGATGACCGAGTGACCGGGGTCGAAGAAGACGCCGGGTGCGGAGAAGGTGCGGAAGTCCTCGGTGATGCAGTGCCAGATCCGGTGGTCCTGGGTGCGGTGTTCGAAGTCCCGGCCCTCGGCGGTGCCGCCCGGCTCGACCACGGACGACCAGACGAGGTGGTACAGCCCCGTCCGGCGGTCCAGGAAGAACTCCGGTGCCCAGGCGTTCAGGGCCCCCGGCACCCCGGCCATCACGGGGATGAGCCGCTGCTCGGACCAGTTCACCAGGTCGGCGGAGGTGGCGTGGACGATGTCCGGGCTGGTCCAGCCGTCGGTGGCCAGCAGATGGAACAGTCCGTCGGGGCCGACCCCGAGGAACGGGTCCCGCAGCCGGCCGGTGCCGACCGAGCCCCGCAGGACCGGCCGCCCGCCGTTCACCGTCGCGAACCGCTCGCCGTCATGGCTGTGGGCCAGGTGGAGCGCTTCGTCGGCGTCGGTGAAGTAGGAGACCACGTACATCGGTGAGGGGTCCTTCCGGAAGGGCGGAACGGGATGGATGGCGGCAGGGCGTGGCTGGATGGATGGCGGCAAGGCAGCGGCGCAGGCCCGGGACAGGGCGCCAGGGCCGTACGGCTGGACGAAGGGCGATGGCGCGGGGAGTGGCGGTGATCAGGACTACGGCGCCAAGGCCCGCGGCGCTCTGGAGGGCCCTCGCGGTACGGTGGCGCGAACCGACCGCCTCGCCGGGTGGAGCCGTGCGCAGAGCTGACGGGTGGGTTACGGCCTCAGCCGTGAACTGGCGGGCCCGGGTCAGGACTTGACGGCACCGGCGGACATGCCGGCGACCACATGACGCTGCAGGAAGACAAAGACCAGGAAGAGGGGCAGCACACCGAGCAGCGCGGCCGGGAAGAGGGTCGTCGGCTGCACGGTGTGCGGGTCGATGAACGAGTACGCGTTGACCATGACCGTGCGCTTGTCCGGGTCCTGCAGGAAGACCAATGGGACGAGCAGGTCGTTCCACACCTGGAGCGAGACGAAGGTCAGCAGTGTGCTGGTGATGGGCCGCAGCAGCGGCAGGATGATCGTGAAGAAGGTGCGCAGCGCCCCGCAGCCGTCCAGGGCCGCGGCCTCTTCCAGGTCGGTGGGGATCGAGCGGATGAAGCTGGTGTAGAAGAACACCGAGACCGGCAGGAACATCGCGGTGTAGACGAGGACCACGCCCGCGTAGTTGTCCAGCAGGTTGAGGTCCCGCATGAGCAGGTACAGCGGTGCCACCACGACGAAGACCGGTACCGAGGTACCCACGATGAACAGCCGGTAGACCCAGGTGGACCAGCCCTGGGTGATACGGGCGAGCGGGTAGCTCGCCAGGGAGCCGAGCACGGTGATGCTCAGACAGGACAGGCCGGTGATGAGCAGGGTGTTCAGGGCGCTGCGGCCGTAGTGGATCTGGGAGAAGGCGTCGGAGAAGTTCTTCAGGGTGAAGGTGTGCGGGACGCCGAGCGGGGCCCGTGCCAGGTCCGCCGCGGTGCGCAGCGACGTGACGACGGTGAACACGAACGGCAGGACGAACACCAGCACGCCGAGGCAGAGCAGCACTGTGCCGAGTGTGCCGAGGACCCGGCGCCGGGCGCTCCCGGAGCGGGTGGGGCCGGAGCCGGCCGGGGGCCGTGGCTCGGCGTGCCGGGATGCGGTCTTGGGGGGAAGGGTGTGTGAGGTCATGGTCGGGTCCGCCCGTCAGATTCGTCGCTCGCGCAGGCGGAGCAGGGAGGAGGTGGCGCTGGACAGGATGACCACGGTCACCAGGAGGAGTACGGAGATGGCGATGCCGAGGGCGAACTTCCCGCCGCCGAAGACGTTCCGGTAGACGAGGGTGGTCAGGGTCTCGGTGGAGCCGGCGGGGCCGCCGTTGGTGAGCACCAGCGGGAACTCGAAGACCTTCAGGGAGCCGATGAGGCTGAGGGTCACGTTCACGGTGAGGGCGGGCGCCAACATGGGCCATTCGATGGAGCGGAAGCGCCGCCAGCCGCCGGCGCCGTCGACCGCGGCGGCGTCGAGGAGTTCGGTGGGCAGGCTCATGTAGCCGGCCAGGAAGATGGCGCAGGAGTAGCCCGCGAACATCCAGATGTTGACGGCGGCCACCGCGTAGAGGGCGGTGGAGGTGTCGCCGAGCCAGACGTGCTCCAGCGAGTCGAGGCCGAGGAGTCCCAGCAGGGCGTTGATGCCGCCGTCCGGGGCGAAGAGGTACGACCAGATGAACGCGGCCATCACCGGGGAGACCAGCGTCGGGGTCAGCAAGGTGACGCTGAGCGCCTTGCGGACCTTCGGCCGGCGGAAGAGCATGCTCGCGAAGAGCAGACCGAGGCCGTTCTGGACGACCACGACGACGACGGCGTACAGGATCGTGTGCCACAGGGCGGCGGTGACGTCCGGGTCGTCCGCCATCGCCCGGTACTGCTCGGCGCCGACGAAGTGGGCGATCGGTCCGCCGAGGCTGTCGGTCATGCTCAGGTACACGCCGCGGGCCAGCGGATAGAGCATGAAGACGGCGTACACGGCGATCGCCGGAAGCAGGAAGGCGGCCATGGTGGCGCGCCGGCGGTGGATCACGGGAGTCTCCTCTTGCCCGAATGGCCGTGGTGGGGGCGGTCAGGAGCCACCCGGCACTCCCACCACGGCTGCCCTGGGGGCGACTTACTTCGCGGACGCCGCGGTCTGGATGTCCTTGAGGGTCTGCGCCTCGGACGCCTTGCCCAGCAGATAGGCCTGGATCTTCGAGCCCACCTCGGTCTCCGTGTTGGCGCCGTACCAGGTGTTGGTGGGCATGATCCGGTAACGGCCGTCCTTGAAGGCGGTGGTGAACGCCGTGGTCTCGGTGCTCTCGGGCGTAGTGCCGCCCGTGAACGGCGATTCGGCGTGCTCGGCGTCGAGGTACTTGGCGAGGTTCTCGCTCTGGGACCAGAAGTCGACGTACTCGCGGGCCGCGTCACTGTGCTGCGACTGGGAGTTGACGGCCCACATGGTGCCGGAGAAGAGCATGCCGTTGGGCTTGGTGCCCGTGGCTCCGCCCGGCCAGGGCGCGAACTGCACCGGGAACCCGGCCTTCTTGACGTTGGAGACCTGCCAGGCGCCCTGATACCAGAAGGCGCTCTTGCCGGCGCTGAAGCTCTGCGGGCCCTGGGCCCACTCGTCGACGCCGATTTCGTTCTGCCAGTCGACGTACCCCTTGTCCTCCAGGGTCTTCAGCTGGTCGAGCGGTCCCTTCCAGTCCGGGGCGAAGGAGGCCTTGCCGGCCAGGAAGTCGGAGTCCCACTGCTTGTTCTTCTGGTAGACGAGGGTCGAGCCGCTCGCCTGGAACACCGAGCTGCCGGTCCAACCGGACTTGTCGGGAAGGGAGATGGGGGTGATGCCCGCCTTCTTGACCTTGGCGAGGTCCGCGAGGAAGGTCGGCCAGTCGGCCGGGACCTCGGTGATGCCGGCCTTCTTGAGCAGGTCCATGTTGGCGTACAGGCCGATGCCGATCAGCTCCATCGGCATGGCCAGGGTCTTGCCGTCGGACTGCGTGAAGGCCTTGGCGTCCGGGGCGATCTCGCCGACCCAGGACTCCTTGGACAGGTCCGCGAGGTAGCCGGAGGCGCCCCACTTCTTCGCCTTGTCCGCGTCGACCATGATCACGTCCCCGGCCTTGCCGCCCAGCAGCTGGGGCTGGAGCTTCTGGGTGTAGGTGGGGTCGGCGGTGGTGTACTCGAAGTCGATCTTGATCTTCGGGTGGGCCTTCTCGAAGGCCTTGTTGATCTCCGCGACGTTCGCGGGCTCCGCGCCGCCGCCCTTCCAGCCCTGGACGTGCAGTGTCACCGTGCCGTCACTGGAAGCCCCGCTCGATCCGCCGCCGCACGCAGCCAGCGACATCGCCATGGCGGCGACCGTGGTGGCGATCGCGACACGTCTCCCGGAATGCTTCATTGCACACCTCACCCATCGTCGGTAGGGACCGACTCGTCATGTCTGAAGGGGGATTGATTCGGTCGGGCCGCATCCGGGTGGGTGTGGCGCCGATACGACGGAAAAGGGGTCGGTGGACCCGAGTTGCGGCCAATGTTTAGCGCCGATGGCCGGGAACTGTAACGCAAAACATGGACGACATCTAGACGTAATTTTCGATCCGCGGTGAGGGCTGCCCACGATGCCGCTCACTGCCTGCTCGTAGGGGCTTCCCGCCGTGCCACCCGCTGCCTTATCGTTACAGTTTCCTGGAGGTTTCCGGCGGCTCATGGTTAAGTGAGCCGACCTGCCCGGCGGCCCCGGTGCGGCTCAAGTGCTCGGCGGACAGAAGGAGTTGGAGTGACCGGACGGGTGACCATCGCGCAGGTGGCCGAGGAGGCCGGCGTCTCCGCGATGACCGTGTCCAACGTCATGAACGGCAAGCCGGGCGCCTCCGAGGAGACCCGCCGCCGGGTCCTGGAGGTCGCGGGCCGCCTCGGCTACCGGCCCAACGTCTCGGCCCGCAACCTCAAGGGCGGCCGCAGCGGGCTCATCGGCCTCATCGCCCTCGACCTCACCAGCCAGTACGGCCTGGAGATCCTGCGCGGTGTCGCCGACGAACTGGCCGACGCGGAGCAGGAACTGCTGGTCAACGCCTCGTACCACGACGCGGTGCGGGAGAAGGACCGGGTGGAGTTCCTGGGCCGCGGTCTGGTGGACGGCGTCCTGATGATCGCGCCGGTCCTGGAGGACGAGACGGTCGGGCTGCTGAGCCGCCGGAACCTGCCCTGCGTCATCATCGACCCCCGGCGCCTGGACGTCCCGCTGCCCCGGCTGACCGTCGACAACTACCACGGCATGCGCCAGGGCACCCAGCACCTGATCGACCTGGGGCACACCCGGATCGCCTACCTCCGCGGTGAGGAGGACCTCGAAAGCACGTCCGTCCGCTTCCAGGGCTTCGAGGACGCCATGCGGCTCGCGGGACTGAAGGTGGCCGAGGAGATGGTCGCCACCTGCGACTTCTCTTACGCCAGCGGGTTCCGCGCGGCCACCCGGCTCATCGCCGACCACCGCCCCACGGCGATCGTCGCCGGCGCGGACCTCATGGCGCTCGGCGCCATCGACGCCGCCCGTGCGAGCGGCCTGGACGTACCCACGGACTTCTCGGTCGTCGGCTTCGACGACCTTCCCCAGGCAGCCCAGAACTTCCCCGGCCTGACGACCGTACGCCAGCCCCTGCACGACATGGGCCAGAAGGCGGCTCGCGCGCTACTGGCCCTCATCGACGGCGGGAAACTGCTGATGGAACACATGGAGCTGGGCACCGAACTGGTCGTACGCGACTCCACGGCACCCCGCTCCACCGGCACCACGGCGTGAGCGCGCACCGCGCCCTACCGCGGCCGCACCGTGCCGCGCCCTACCGCGCGGCCCCGGCAGGGAGCGAGGGCCGGGTGCCTTCGGCGGTCTCCTGGACAGGCCGGCAGGGCATCGGGCCGAGCGACGCCGGCGTCGACCCGGTCGACAAGCCGCGCACCCCCTGTCCCGCGGACCGGATGCCGTAGCGCACGTCGGGTGCCCGGTCGCCGTACCGCTCAGGACGCCCCGCCATGGGCGCGGATCGCCTGCCCGGTGACCCATCGGCCCCCTTCGGAGGCGAGGAACGCGACGACATCGGCGATGTCCTCGGGCTCGGCGATACGGCCCAGCGGGGTGCGCGCGGCGATCTGGTCGATTGCCGCGGGGGGCAGGTGCTCGACCAGCCCGTCGGTCCGGGTGGCGCCGGGAAGCACACTGTTGGCGGTGATTCCGCGGGCGCCGAGTTCGTGCGCGAGGGTGCGCACCAGGCGATCCGTGGCCGCCTTGCCGGCGCCGTAGATCCCGCCGTTGGGTATGTGGTCGACGGAACTGCCGCTGGAGACCACGACGATCCGCCCGCCCTCGCGCAGTCGGTTCGCAGCCTCGCGCAGCGCGACGAAGGCGGCTCGCGTGCTCTGGACGACAGAGATCTCGAAATCCTCGTCCGTGGCGTCGGCGATCGTGGTGAACCGCGGCGAGCCCACGTTGTGCACGAAGATGTCGACCCCGCCGAAGTGCCGGTCCGCCGCGTCGAACAGGGCGCGAAGCTGTTCGGCAACGGTGGCGTCGGCCTGGACGGCCACGGCCCGTCCCCCGTCGGCCTCGATCTCGGCGACGACCTTGTCGGCGGCCTCGCGTCGGCTCAGGTAGTTGACGATCACGGCGACCCCGTCGGTCGCCAGCCGCACGGCGACGGCTCTGCCGATGCCCCGGGAGCTTCCGGTGACGATGGCGGCCTTCCGTTCGGTCATACGTGGCTCCTCGGAGTGGTCTGCTGCGGCGCGTGCGCGGTGCGCGGTGACCGGCAGGGGGATGTCCCGGGCCCTTCTGATCACCTTCGCCAAGTCTCACACCTCGCCCGAACGCCGACGCGGGAGCGTCCCGGCGAACGGAACGACCCGTTGTGCCAGGGACTTTGACACGCGTCGCCGGAACGGGAGAGCGGAGCCGGCGCCGAGGACGGTTCGGTGTTCCGGAGGCCGGAACAGGGACGCCGGGCGGCTCGCCGTCTGCCGGAACATGTGTGGGTGCCATCCACCAGTGGGCCCGGTTCCCGGAGATCGGCCGCCGTCCCACGCGCGGCCGTCGCGGAACCGACGACGGCGACGGTGAGGCGACCACTCAGGCATGCGCTCCTTTCCGTCCGCCGTCCTGACCGAGGAGATCGAACGTGACGTATGTCGACCTCGACCATGACCTTTGCGAGGGCCACGGGCTGTGCGAGCAGGTGGCTCCCGAGATCTACCGGCTCGATGACGAGGGTGAGTTGGAGCTGCTGGTCACCGAGGTGCCGCCGGAGCTGCGTGCCAAGGCCGAGGCGGGGGCCCGCACCTGTCCGGTCGCCGCTCTGCGCGTGCACGGCTGACGAGGCGCACCCCATGGCCGAGCCGCGCCGCCCGCCTTCCCCGCTCGCCGCCGCGCGCCGTCCCGTCCTTCGAGCCCCGTCCTCCCCTGGAGAGCCGCCATGACAACTTCCGTACCCGCCGAACCCGCCACCCCGTCCACCCCCTTCGACCCGCTGAACCCCCGGCACCAGCAGGAGGCGGCCGAACGCCTCGCCGAGGCACGCCGCAGCTGCCCGGTGTCGCATCCCCGCGCCGGCATCAGCGTCGTCGCGGCGGAGAAGGACGTACGCGAGGCACTCAACTGCCCGGCGTACTTCTCCAACCACGGCAACTTCACCCTGGACGACTCGGTGGCCCCGCCGTCCGCGGCGATCACCCGCATGGACCCTCCGGACCACACCGCGCTGCGGGCCCGGCTGCGCAAGTGGTTCGCCCCCGCCAAGCTGCGCAAGCAGGAGGCGCGGATCCGGGAGATCACGGAAAGGATCGCCGCCGGACTGCCCGAGAGCGGGACCGCCGACCTGTACGCCCTGTTCTTCAACCGGATCCCGGCGCAGGTCGTCTTCGCGCTGCTGGGCCTTCCGGAGGAGTCGTGGTACGAGGTCCAGGGCTGGACGGACCGGGTCTCCGCGGACCTGGTGCCGAACGGCTTCCGGGGCCCCGACTTCGAGGCCCTTTTCGGGTTCCTGACCGGCGAGGTGGAACGCCGCCGGGCGGCCGGCCCGACCGGGGACGACGTCATCGACGGCCTCGTCCATGCCGAACCGGGCGAGCAGGAGTTCACCACCCGGGAGGCCGCCGGTCACATGCTGCAGCTCGTCTTCGCGGGCACCGACACCACCCGGAGCCTGGCGACCAACCTCACCTACGAACTGCTTCGGGACCCCGGGCTCTGGGAGCGCGTACGTCAGGACCGGGCACTGCTGCCCATGGCTCTGGAGGAGTCGCTCCGCCATGATCCTCCGCTCCGGTTCGTCATCCGTACCGCGAAGGACGGCGCGGAGTTGTCCGGAAGCCCCATTCCGAGCGGCAACAAGGTCCTGCTCAGCCTCCAGTCGGCGGGCGCCGACGAGCAGGTGTGGGGGCCGGAGGCACAGGAGTTCAGCCTCGACCGGGAGACCCTGCCGGCGCATCTGTCTCTCGGCTACGGCATCCACACCTGCCTGGGTGCTCCGCTGGCCCGGCTGGAGGTGCGCGTCATGCTGGAGGCACTGCTCGACCGATACCCGGGCATGCGGCTGGCCGAGGACTACGTCTGGGAGAAGACCCCGGGTGACATCCTGCACCGGCCCCTTCGGCTGGACGTGGTTCTCGGCTGACCGGACCATCCGGCCCCGTGACCGCCGTCGGCGTCTGACCGGGACGGCGCCGACCCGCTCCGGGGCCGGAGCCGGCATGCCGTTCCGCGGGCGGCGGGGCCCGCGGCTCTGCCGTCGCCCTTCCGGGGCCGTGCGGCAGACGGCCCCGTACGACCGCAGTGTGGCCCCGTACGACCGCCGCGCGTGACCGCGTCGGGTCATGAACCCTTCGCCCGCGTCATGGGCCCGTCGACGCCGAGCGGGCGCGGTCGGTGATCGAAGTGAGGACGAATCGGTACAGATGGGCACTGATGGCCGTCCTGATGTCCGGGACGGCGTCCGCGTGGGCGACGAGACCGGTGACGAAGGCCAGGGTGAGCGCGGCGAGTTCGTCCGCGAACTCGTGTGCGTCGGGGATCCCGGAGCTCCGGGCCACCTGTTCCAGGACGGAACCCAGCCACCAGTGCCGCCGCTCGTTGTCCTCCCGAACGATCGCCCGCACCTCCGTGTCGTCGGACGGGTGGAGTTGCAGCGAGGCGAACAGCCGGAACAGCGGTACGTGCCCGGCGACGAGGTCGGCCGCGATCTCGTACCGGGCGGCCAGGCGCTGGCGGGTCGGGGCGGGCACGTCGTCCACGGCGGACAGGCCCTCGAAGCACGCCGTCATCCCGCGCCAGAGCACGGCCCGCAGCACACCGGACTTGCTGCCGAAATGGTGGTAGACCGAACCGACCGGCAGACGCGACATCTCGCAGATCTGGCCGATGGTCACGTTGGCGTAGCCCCGAGAGCCGAAGAGCTGTTCGGCGGCGTCCAGAATCCTGGTCGCGCTGCACGGAGTGGTGTCCACGCTCAATCCTCGCCGATCGGCGCCGGGGAGTCCCCGCGGGGCAACGGTCCCGCACCCGCGGAGAGTTGCTCGATCACAGACGACCCCCCAGTGGCTGGAATATGCGTTCCAGGGGGATCGAACCGATACGGAGGCCACGGCTTCCCTGCCGGGCGAAGGGCTTCATGGTCTCTGCCGGTCATGGAACCGGACTGTCACGGCAGCATGTTCGGCCCCCGGTCCGTCGTCCCGAGGGCTCCGGGACCCTGCTCAGCGGTGCGAAGTCCGTGTGCTCCGCGGCGGCTCTCCAGCGGTCCAGCTGCGCTTTCGACCACCCGACGAAGCTTCTTGAGGGGGCGTCGGCGGCCGTTTCGGTCATGTCCGCTCCTCAGGTATGCGCTCATCCGGCATCCTCGGTTGTAGTGAACCCGTTTGGTTCTCGCCGCAAGGAGTTCCGTTCGTCGGAACGGAACCAACGCGTGCTCACGCGCCGAACGAACGGATTCGCAGGCAACCCGAGTCGATCGACGCGACGTGTCGGCGGCAGCCGAGATCATCATGAACCAGGACAGTGGCGAAGATCGCTTGCGAGTGTCCACGTCGGAGCCCCCCGAGCCCGTGACTCCTTGCGGGCCGTGACTACTCCGGCCGCGGAGTGAAGGAGACCGTCTCGGAGAACGTCGCGTACGGCCGTGGAGGCTCGGGCAGCAGTCGTGGGGCGCGGGACGGGTGGTAGGGCGTGTTGTCCGTGGTGCCGCGCGTCGGCGGTGTCATCCCGGGAGGTGTCTCACCCTCCGCGAAGTCGAACATGCGGGGGCCCAGGGCGCTGTCGACCCAACTCGTGGCGAAGGGGGTGCGGAACGTCGTGTAGATGTGGAAGTGCCAGAACTTCCAGCGGCCGTTCTCCTTCACGAAGTCGACGCCGTAACGCCCCCAGGACCAGAAGACGTGCGCGTCGCCCTCGGGCCCGGCGAACGTCTCGTGGCCCGGTGACATCCACACGCCCTTGGCGGTCCTGCCGTCGTCCGCGACGACGACGAGGGCGGTCGACGTGGCGTGTTCGGTCATCATGCCCGGGCCCACCGGCGGCGCACCGTCCACGTAGCAGAGCCGGATCGCCTCCGCCCCCTCCCAGACACCCCAGTCCTCCGGCTCGAACGACAGGTCCGGTTCGGACAGCGCGAAACAGGTGTCCAGTTCCTCCTCGTTGAGGCCCGCCGCGTGCAGGTACTCGTGCCGGCTCATGAGGTTCTCGATGGCCCACACGTCCTCAAGAGCGGTGATCCGCCGCTGCAGGCCGGCGAGTTCCGCGGTCGGCTGCTCCTCGTCCGGCTCGAAGGCGACCTCGTCCGGGACGACGGGGTCGTACGCCGGCGGTGCGTCGGGCGAGTAGCCGGGCGCGTGCTCACCTGCCCTGCGGGCCCGCCGGGCCGTTTCGACCCAGTCCTGATCGAACGGTGTGCGGAACCTCGGGACGATCCGCGCCCGCCGGATGCGCCAGGCGCCGTCCTCCGGCACGAGATCGACCTCCAGATGGGCCCACAGCCATTCCGCGTCGGGCTTCGAAGACGCGGTGCGGCGGCTGGAGGCGCCGAGGACCATCCACACACCCCGGGCCCGCGTGGCGTCGCGGTCCACATGGACATACGGCGTCAGCAGCGCGTTCTCGGCGAGGAGGCCGTCCCGCGCATCCCCGTCCTGCCCTGCCGCGGTGTCCGTCCGCCGCCGTCCATCGCCGTCCGGCGCCATCTCGGTCGCCCGGACGAGGAACTCACGGATCGCGTCGAGGCCGACCTGTTCACCCAGCCCCTCGACCCGCACGGACACGGCCGGGTCGTGCTGGACGCACAGGCCCAGCACCTCGTCGAAGCGCTGGGCCGCCAGCAGGTACTGACAGCGGGCCAGCACGGTCCGGATCTCGTGCGTGGCCTCCACCCGGGCGAGGCGCCGCGCCAGCCGCGCGCCGATCTGCTGGGGCATACGGGAAACCTTTCGTCGGAGGGGAGTCGTGGATCACCGTGCGTCACGCAGGGCCCGGCACGGAAGGGGCGACGGCATGACGTCTGCTGATGCGAGGTATGCCGTTCGTCGGCAACTCAACTCCTTCACCGCAGGCCGGTGCGCCGTCCAGACTCCGAGGCGGCAGCACAGAGCGCCGCACGGAAGGACGACTTCATGGCCCGGATTCGCATGGTGGCGATCCGACTCGCAACCGCAGTGCCGACCGTCTTCATCGTCGCCACGCTCACTTTCGGCCTGCTGCAGCTCATCCCCGGCAGCCCCGCGGAGTTCCTCCTGGGAGCCGGTGCCTCCAGGCAGCAGATCGGCGACCTCGAGCATTCGCTGGGCCTTGACCAGCCCTTGCTCACCGAGTACGGGCAGTGGCTGGTCAGAGCCCTGCACGGCGACTTCGGCGACTCGATCACCTCGAACACACCGGCGATTCAGCAGGTGTTCAAGGCCCTGCCCGTGACGGTCTCCGTCGCGGTGGTCGGCCTCGTCCTCACCGCCGTCGTGGGAATCGGGCTCGGACTGCTCGCGGCTCTGCGCGGCGGCGTCTGGGACACGGTGGTGCAGACGGCGTCGAGCGTCGCGATGGCGGTGCCCCCCTTCTGGCTGGCTTCCCTGCTCATCTACTTCCTGGCGATCCGGTACCGGATCTTCTACGCCACCGACTACAGCGCCCTGAGCGACTCGCCGAACCAGTGGCTGCTGCACGTCACCCTGCCGGCGGTCGCGGTCGCGGTCACCGCGATCGGCCAGGTCGCCTTCCAGGCCCGCGCCTCCCTGCGGGAGACGCTGGGGCAGGACTTCCTGCGCACGCTGCGATCGACCGGTATGTCACCGGGCCGCATCCTGTTCAAGCACGTCCTGCGCAACGGGCTCGTCCCGGTGATCGCGTATCTCGGCATGATGTTCGTCTTCCTGCTCGGTGGCGTGGTCATCGTCGAGTCGATCTTCAGCCTGCCCGGTCTCGGCGCGTTGATGATCCAGTCGGTCAACAACCACGACCTCACGGTCGTCCAGGCCACGGTCGTCACGTTCTGCGTTCTCGTCGTCATCACGAACCTGGCCGTCGACCTGCTGGTCGGCTGGCTCGATCCGAGGGCGAGGGCCTGATGCCGGATCTGCTCCCCACAACCGACCCCGCGCGCCGTTCCGGGACCGGCTCGACGCCGACCGCCCCGGAGGGCAGGCTCGGCGCGCTGCGCGCGGCTCTCTGCCGTGCCACCGTGTGGCCGGCGCTGCTGTGGCTGCTGGTGGTGGTGTTCGTCAGTCTCGGCGCCAACCACCTCGGGCTGCAGGACCCGGCCTCCCAGAACCTCGGGCAGGTGCTGGACGGCCCCTCGGCGGCGCACTGGCTGGGTACCGACGCCCTCGGGCGCGACGTGCTGTCCAGGCTGGTGCACGGCGGCGGCGAACTGCTGCTCGTGGCACTCATCCCGGTGTTCGTCTCGTACGTCGTCGGCGTCCCTCTCGGGCTGCTCGCCGGATACGTCGGGGGCCGTGTCGACGAGGCGGTCGGCTTCCTCGTCAACGTGCTCTTCTCCATCCCCGCCGTGGTGTTCGTCCTGGCCGTGGCGGCGGCGACGGACAACAACCTCACCGTCATGACACTGGTCATGGGCGTCACCGGAGGCGGTGCGATCGTCCGGCTGGTGCGATCGTCGACGGTCGCGGCCCGCAATCTGCTCTACGTCGACGCCGCCCGGGTCGCCCGGCTGACGCGTCGGCGGATTCTCGGCCGGCACATCCTCCCCAACGTCGCGGGTCCGCTGATCGTCCAGGCCTTTCTTGCCTACGGCGGCATCTTCGTCTTCCTGACCTCCCTGTCGTTCCTCTCACTGGGCTTCGATCCCGAGAAGCCCAGCTGGGGGCAGATGACGTACGAGGCGTCGCAGAACCTCACCCAGGATCCGTGGCTCATGGTCCCGGTGGGCGCCGTGGTGATCCTCACGATCATGTCGATCAACGCCCTGGGATCGGCCTTCCTGCGGGTCATGCCGTCGCAGACGGGCGGGACGGCGGTCAAGCCGCGACGGCGCAGCCGGGCCGCCGGTGCGGTCGAGGCGGCCGGCCCGGAGGGGACCTCCGCTGCCGATGCCACACCGGGCGGCGTCGCGGACGGGTCCGCTCTGCTGCGGCTGGAGGACCTGACGGTGTGCATCCCCGAGGCCCGGGGCGAGGACCGACTGGTCGACCGGGTGAGCCTGGTGGTACGTCGGGGCGAGACACTGGCCCTCGTCGGTGAGTCGGGCTCCGGAAAGACGCTGACCGCGCTGTCGATCGCCAAACTGCTGCCGCCCCAGGCCGAGGTGACCTCGGGTCGGATCGTCTTCGACGGACAGACCGTCAGCGGCCTCCCGGAACGCCGATTCCGTCGGCTGCGGGGCAGCAGGATCGCCTACGTCGCCCAGGAACCGCTCCGCGCCCTCGACCCGTGCTTCACGGTGCGCTCGCAGCTGGTCGAGGTCATTCGCAGTCACGGACGTGTCAGCCGCTCGGCGGCGCGACGCCGGGCGGCCGAGCTGCTGTCGTTGGTCGGTATCTCCCGGGTCGACCACGTGCTGCGCAGTTATCCCCACCAGCTGTCCGGCGGCATGGCGCAGCGTGTGGTCATCGCCCTGGCGATCTCGGCGGAGCCGGAGCTGGTCGTGGCCGACGAGCCGACGACGGCGCTCGACGTCACCGTCCAGGCCGAGATCCTCGACCTTCTGCAGTCGCTGCGGGAGCGGCTCGGCATGACCCTCGTGCTCATCACCCACGACATGGGGGTCGTCGCCGACATGGCCGATTCGGTGGCCGTGATGCGCCGCGGACGGGTGGTCGAGACCGGCGCCGTACGCGACGTGCTCGCCCGTCCGAGGCACGAGTACACCCGCGAGCTGCTTCGGGCCGCCTCCAGCCGTCCGCGGCGTGACCGTACGACACCTCGGACGCCCCCCGACGGATCCGCACCGGGTCACCACGTGCCGGAGCCACGCGTACCGGACCGTGACCCCCGCCCGGGCCTGGCCGCCCCGGACGCTGCCGACTCCACGATCCCCGGGAGGGTTGAGCCGTGACTGAGGAACCGCTGCTGCATGTGGAGCACCTGAGCGTGAGGTACCGCCGCCGGGGGATGTTCGCCAAGCCCGTCACGGTCATCGACGACGTGTCGTTCACCGTGCGCGCGGGCGAGACCGTCGGGCTGGTCGGCGAGTCCGGCGCCGGGAAGTCGACCATCGGGCGGGCTGTGCTCGGGCTCGTGCCGACGTCCGGGGGAGTCATCCGGTTCGAGGGTGTCGACCTCGCCGGCCCGGACGGCACGGAGGCGCGTTCCCGCCTGCAGGTCGTCTTCCAGGATCCCTACGGCTCGCTCAACCCGTCCCGGCGTATCGGGGCGACGCTGCGTGAGCCGCTGGAGGTGCGGCACGGGCTGTCGTCCCGCGCGGCGGGCGACCGCATCACGGACATGCTCCAGCAGGTCGAGCTGCCCGCCGACGCCGTCCACCGGCTGCCCCGCGGGTTCTCCGGCGGCCAGCGGCAGCGGATCGGGATCGCCCGCGCGCTCGCTCCGCGGCCGCGTCTCGTCGTGTGTGACGAGGCGACCAGCGCCCTCGACGTACTCACCCGGGAGAACGTCGTCGACCTGTTGGCGCAGATCCAGGACGAGACGGGGGTGGCGTACCTGTTCATCGCCCATGATCTGCCCCTCGTGGCCGGATTCGCCGACCGTGTGGTCGTGCTGTACCGGGGCCGTGTCATGGAGTCGGGACCCGCCCGGGTGGTGGGCGACGACCCGCGACACCCCTACACCAGAGCACTGGTGCTCGCCGTGCCCGGTCTGGACCCCGACGAACAGCGGCGTCGCCGCAGCGCCCGCCGCGAGCTGCGCGCCACCGTCGACGCGGCCGAGCCGCCGGCGGACGGATGCCCGTTCGCTCCCCGCTGTCCCAGTGCCGCGGACGTGTGCTGGACGCGCCGGCCGCGCGAGCTCCCTGTCGAGGACCGCACGGTCGCCTGCCATCTGTTCGACCCGGACGTGGACCACCCGGAAGCCGGTCCCCGGACCGGAGGTGCGGGACAGTGATCGACATCGCCGTCCTGACGCACCGCGTCGAACGCCTGGAACACCGGCACGCGATCGAGCGGTTGATGGCGCGTCGCGCCTACGTGCACTCGCCCGGTCTGAACGCCGCGGAGCTCGACGAGTGCTGGTCACGCCGTGACGACATGGCCTTCGAGGCGGAGGACTGGGGCGTCTGGGAGGGCCGGGCCGCGGTACGCCAGGCGTACGTGGACGGCAATCCGTTCCCGGACGGCACCAAGGGCATGCTGATCGAGCACCCGCTGACGACCGCCGTCATCGAGGTCGCCGACGACTTCGAGACCGCCAAGGGCGTCTGGATCTCCCCCGGCCACGAGACGTTCCCGGTCGTTCCCTGCGGGCCACCCGAGCCGCACTGGTGCTGGGGGCGCTACTCGGTCGACTTCGTGCGCGACGACGGTGAGTGGCGCGTCTGGCACCTGCACGTCCTCGCCACGTTCCGGACCCCGTACGCCCAGAGCTGGGTCGACTCCGCCCTGCGCGCACCGGACCACTTCACCCGGGCCGGCCAGGTGATGGACGGCATCACCCCGCCCACCCGGCCCGTCACCTTCAACCAGCCATACCACCCCGACGCCGCCCCCGCCCACCAGCCTGTGCCGCCGCAGCCGTACCGGACATGGAGCGAGGTCACGAGTTACACCGATCCCCTCGAATGAAGGATGCTTTCCATGCAAGGACCGACCCGCGCACGCACGGGCCGCAGAACGGCCCGTGTCCTCGCCCTCCTCTCCGTCCTCGTCTCACTTGTCGCAGGCTGCACCACCGCGGGTGAGACCCAGGACTCGGCGAAGGGTTCGAAGAACGTCGTCACGATCGCGGCGTTCTCCATGGGCAACTCGCTCGACCCGTGGAGCTCCTGGATCTCGAATTACGCCGTCCAGGCACCGTACGACACCCTGACCCGGCAACTGCCCGACGGCGAGGTCGCGCCGTGGCTGGCCACCTCCTGGAAATACACGGACTCGAAGACACTCGTGCTGAAGCTCCGGGACGACGTGGACTTCACCGACGGCACGCACTTCACGGCCGAGACGGTCAAGGCGAACCTGGACTACGGCAAGACCGTCAACCCGAAGAACCAGGGCGACAGCGCCTACCTCGACTCGATCAAGTCCGTCGTGGTGAGCGGCAAGTACGAGGTCAGGATCCAGCTCAGCCAGGCCAACCCCGACCTCCCCTGGTCGTTCTCCCGTTGGGCGGGCTGGATGGTCAGCACGAAGGCGCTGGCACACCCCAAGACGCTCGCCTCCACTCCGGTCGGCAGTGGCCCGTACATCCTCGACGCGAAGGCGACGACCAACCAGCAGACCTACGTGTTCGTGAAGAACCCGGACTACTGGGCCGCCGACAAGGTCGAGCGGTTCGACAAACTGACGGTGCGGATCATGACCGACACGACCGCCATGGTGAACGCGGCACGAGCGGGCAAGGTCGACTATCTGACCCTGTCCGACCCGTCGGTGGGTGTTGCCGGCATGAAGAAGGGATACGGCGGAGCGGTCAGCATCCTGGGGCTGGTGTTCCAGGACCTGAAGGGACGGATCAGCAAGCCCCTCAAGGACGTGCGGGTGCGCCAGGCGCTGAACTACGCCGTCAACCGCAAGCAACTCCTCGACGCCGTCCAGCAGGGTGCCGGCGTGGTCAACGGCTCGGTCCCGTACAGCTCGGACAGTGACGGGTACAGCTCCGCGCTGGACAGCCACTACACCTACGACCCGGCGAAGGCCAAGGCCCTGCTGAAGGCCGCCGGGTACCCGAACGGGTTCACCGTCAAGGCGGTGATCAACGCCCAGTTCGCGAGGATGGAGCAGGCATTGGCCGCTCAGCTCGCCAAGGTCGGTGTCAAGGTGGAGCTCTCAAGCCACAGCAGCGACATCTTCCAGCAGACGATGTCCGGGAAGTGGGCGATGGCCACCTTCGTCACCAACATCACCGGACAGACCTACAGCGACGTCGTGA
The DNA here is from genome assembly GCF_040644055.1 of Streptomyces sp. NPDC047043. Taxonomy (NCBI): domain Bacteria; kingdom Bacillati; phylum Actinomycetota; class Actinomycetes; order Kitasatosporales; family Streptomycetaceae; genus Streptomyces; species Streptomyces sp. NPDC047043. Next base: position 19,669 of record NZ_JBEYVO010000058.1, on the reverse strand, counting down.
ACTCACTGACCCCGTCGTCGATCTACAACCCGCAGAAGAACTCCGACGCGAGGATCCAGGAACTGCTCGCGCAGGCGACGGCGACCACTGACGCGAAACAGCGGGAGACGTACTACGCCGAACTCGCCGCCTACGCGCAGAAGCAGGCCTGGCTGCTGACTCCGGTGCTTTTCAAGACGGCCTACTCGTACAACGTCGACAAGATCAAGATCGATGCCCCGTCGACCGTGATCACCCCGGACCTCTGGTACATGTCCCCCGCAGCCTGAGCCCTCTCACCGCACTGACACGAGCCGCGGGGCGGGTCCGGCACCGGACCCGCCGTCGCGATCCCCCCTGACGAATCGAGGTAGCACGACCGTGACCGAACCGATCATCGACGTCCTTGTCATCGGCGCAGGCGGCGCAGGGCTGACCGCCGCGGTGAGCGCGGCTCAGGCCGGCGCCCGGGTGGTCGTCGTGGAGAAGACCGACTACCTCGGCGGACCGTACCGGATCAACCCGGGCAGCATCGGCACCTTCGCGGTCGAGAGCTGGATGCAGCAGACCCGTCACCTCGGACCGTCCCTGGCCGAGGCCTACCGCATCCTGATGGAGCACTCGAGGTGGCGGGCCGACGGCCGGGTCGTGTCCGCGTTGCTGCGCAACTCCGCGTCGACCGTCACCTGGTTCAACGAGCTGGGCATCACGTTCGACCACGTCATCGCCTACTACAACGGCGCCCAGCCGGTGTGGCACATCCGTGACACCCCCCACGACCCGGTCATCGCCGACGTGCTGGAACGGCACGCCCGCGCGCTTGGTGTCGAGTTCCTCCTCAACACGCGCGCGCTCCGGCTGATCACCCGGGAGGGCGTGGTCCGCGGGGCAGAGCTGGAGGATGCCGACGGCCCCCAGACACTCCTGGCCCGGTCCACGGTTCTCGCTACCGGCGGTTATCAGGGCAACCCCGACCTGATCGAGCGCTACACCGGCCTGCGGCAGGGGCACGACCTGTTCACCTTCGAGATGTTCACCCACCCCCAGCACCAGGGCGAGGGCCTGCAGATGGCCTGGGACGCGGGTGCGGGCACGTCACCGACCATGCTGGAGACCTACATCTACCTGCCCGACCCGTTCGGCGGTCCCGGCGGCACCATGCCCGAGCTCAGCGCGTTCCGGCAGGCAGGGCTGCTGGTCAACGACAACGGTCTGCGCTTCGTCGACGAGTCGGTCATGCGAAACCCCGCCGACGCCGCGAACGCCGTACGCTGCCAGCCGGGCAGTCACGCCTACATGCTTCTCAGCGACCGGGTCGACCGCCAACTGCGCGAGCAGGGGCTCGACTTCCAGCTGTTCGGGATGCACCATGCTCCGGGCAGCCTCGCCCCGTTGGCCAAGCAGGTGCAGAGCGCCGTCGATTCGGGTTACCGGTTCCTGTTCCGCGCCGACACGCTGGGCGAACTCGCCGCACAGACCGGTATGCCGGCGGATCAGCTGCAGGCCACGGTCGCCGAGTACGACGGTGCCTGCGCCCGGGGCGTGGACGAGGGCTTCTTCAAGGAAGGGCGGTACCTGCGTCCCCTCGGCCCGGACGGACCGTACTACGCGGCGAAGTTCTGCCTCGGCAGCTACGGCAGCGCCGGCGGCGTCGCGACCGACGAGTACGGACGGGCACTCGACGAACGGCGCAGGCCGGTACCGGGGCTGTATGTCATCGGCCGCGACGCCGCGCACGTCTTCGGCGACACCTACCCCTTCGTCTTCGCGGGCCTGATCCAGGGACTCAGCCACACCATCGGCCGGATCACCGGCGGCCACGCGGCACTGGTCGTGAACCGCGGGACGCCCGACCGCGGAGGAGAGCGCTGACCGAACGGGCCGCATCCCGGCACCGTCCGCCGGATCCGTCACAGCCTGGAGATCAACGCCTTCCAATACCAGCCATGTGAAACCTCGATGGCGCTCTTCCGCTCCGTTCATTGTCCTGCTTATCGGCTGATTCTAAGCTGCCACCACCGCATTCCGGCGGCTCGAAACGAAGGATACGGAAATCATGGATCGACTGTCCGGGAAAATCGCCTTCATCAGTGGGACGGGTGCCGGAATAGGTCGGATGGCAGCTCAGGTATTTGCCGCGGAAGGTGCGCTCGTATTCGGTTGCGACCTCGACGAGGACAACGCGGCGGAAACCGTGGAACTCGTCGAGAAGTCAGGCGGAGTGATGCGGTCCCTCGCGCCCGTCGACCTGTCCACCGAAGCCGGCGCGCTGGAGTGGATCGGTGCCGGGATCGCGGCCTTCGGCGGGATCGACATCCTCTACAACAACGCCTCCGCGCTGCGGAACGGCCCGTTCGAGACGATGCCGGCCGAGGACTGGTACTTCACCATCAAGAACGAGCTGGACATCCCCTACTTCTGCACCCGGGCCGCCTGGCCGCACCTGATCGCGCGGGGCGGCGGGGCCGTCCTGAACGTCGCTTCGGTGGCCGCTGTACGCGGCGCGCCGTTCATGCCGATGGTGCCGCACGGCGCGGCCAAGGGCGGGGTGCTGGCGATGAGCAAGCACCTGTGCGCGGCCGGCGCCCCGCACCGCATCCGGGTCAACACCATCGCCCCCGGCATGATTCGCACCGCCGCGACCGCGCCGTTCCTGGACGACCCGAACGGGCCGAAGGCGCACCTGGAGGCGCGGATCCCGGTGGGGCGCGTGGGGCAGCCGGAGGACATCGCGCGGGCCGCCGCCTTCCTCTGCTCCGACGAGGCGGCATTCGTCAACGGCGCCAATCTCATGGTCGACGGCGGCGACAGCGCCATGGCGGGCTGACCGGAGATGACCCCGCAGCTCGATCATGTCGGCGACCTGACGGGGTTTCGGCCGGCCGGTCCGCCCGGTGCCGACGTCACCTGGGGGAGCGCCCTTGGGGGAATCCCATCGGACACATGGAGAAAACCGCAGAGTGAGGGAACATGCCATGACACGATCGATCTCATCGAAACGAATCGACCGGCGAACGCTCATAGCGTGTTGCCTCGCGGTTGCAGCCGCTCAGATGTGTATTACGGTTCCCGCACCCATCAACGGTGAAATTCAGACTGCTTTCGGAGCCTCCGGTTCGCAGGTGGCCTGGGTGACTCTCGCCTTCATCCTTCCCACGGCCATCCTGGAGCTCAATTTCGGTGTGGTGGGCGACCTCTTCGGCCGCAAGCGGCTCCTGGTGCTCGGCGGATTCGTCCTGGCCCTCGGTGAGCTGCTCAATGCCACATCTCAGAACGTGACGATGCTGTGGACCGGCCAGGCGCTGGCCGGTATCGGTGCCGCCGCGCTCTTTCCGAGCTCTCTCGCCGTGATCGCCGCCGAGACCCCGGAGGAGAAGGACCGTGCCAAGGCGGTGTCCACCTGGGCGCTGAGCATCTCCCTCGCCTCGGCCGTGGGCCCGCTGTCCTCCGGTGTGCTGGCCACCGTCGCCGACTTCCGCTGGGCGTTCGTACCGCCGATCGTCCTCGGCTTGACCGTCGCCGTCTCCTCCTGGGTCCTCGTCACCGACTCCCGGTCCCCGGAAGGCCGCGCACTCGACTGGCCCGGACAGATGACCGTCGCCGTGGGCCTCACCGCTCTGCTGTGGGGCGTCATCGAGGGCGGTGAGCGGGGTTGGAGCAGTACCGCCATCGTCGGTGCGCTCTCCCTGGCCGCGGTGGCCCTGGTCGCCTTCGTCGTCGCGGAGAAGCGGGCCGAGTCACCGATGTTCAACCTCGGCCTGCTGAGGATCCCGTCGTTTGCCGCGTCCTCGGTCGTCGCCCTGGTCGGCATGTTCGGCTTCATCGGCACGGGGTACGTGGTGTCGATCCGTCTCGGCGCCGTCATGCATCTGAGCGCCCTGCGGGCGGCCCTGCCGTTCGTGATCCTGCAGACGATCCCGCTGCTGCTGGCACCCGTGCTGAGCCGGATGCTCACCCGCGTCGACGCGCGTTGGCTGCTGACGGGCGGTCTGCTGCCGATGGCCGCCGGTCAGTTCTGGATCGCGGCGCTGCCCATCACCACCACGTCCCTGACCGCCTTCATAGGTCCGGTGCTGCTGCTGGGCATCGGGTTCATCTGCGTCGTGTCCTCGTTGACATCGGCCGCAGTCAACGCCGTGCCGATCGAGAAGACCGGCATGGCCAGCGGCGCGACCAGTCTCGTGCGCGAGTTCGGCCAGGCGTTGGGCCCGGCGGTCATCAGCACCGTGGCGCTCAGCCTTGCCTCCTCCGCGTTGGCCGGGAAACTGAGTGGCGCCGACGCCGGCATGGAGGCGGCGGCAGGACCGCTCGCCGTGGTGAGCGCCGGCGGAGAGAGCGCCCGTGCGGCAGCCAGGGAGGCTCTGGGCCACGGGATGGCGGTGGGCGTGGTGATCTGCGGCTGTGCCTCGCTGTTGGGCGTGGTGGTCACGCTGTTCCTGGTGCGGAGGAACCCCGCTCGCGAAGCCACCGAGGTCGGCAAGGGCGTCGTGGAGACGGCCTCGGCCTGACCTGGGACACACGGAGACCGGCAGCCCCGAGCCCGGGGTTGCCGGTCTCCGTGTTCCGTCGCCGATGCCTTGCGCCGTCTCCCTCGGGACCTGGTGCCTCCTGCCAGCGGCCCTTTGCCCGAGGCCCGGGCCGGGCCGGAGCGTGGCGAGCGGATTCCCGGACGCCGAGGGTCCGCGAGGAAACGTGCAGGGACCCGACGACAGACAATCGGGTCCCTGCACGTACGCGGGGCTAGCCGGCAGTGGCCTGGCTAATGGGGGATGCCGTGCTCAGCCGTCCTGCCGTCGAGGTCGGTCGCGGTGAAACTGTTGTACGAGACCTGGATGGACGCGAACTTCCCGTCCCTTAGCTCGTACATGATGATCCCGCGGTAGTCGATCGACTCGCCCTTGCGCACGGGGCCGAAGAGTGAGTCCGGTTGGTCTGCGAGCGCTTCGAAGTGGGTGTGCATGCGTACGGCGACGGTCTCACCGTCGCTGACGAACCGCTCGACGTTCAGTGTTTCGCGGAACTTCCCCCAGATCTTGGCGTAGTGGTCCTTCATACCCTGGACTCCCTGGAACTCCAGGGTTCCGTTCAGCATTCTCATGTCGGGGTGCAGGTAGTCGTCGAAGGCGGTGTTGTCCTCCGCGTTGAAGCGGCGGATGTAGTCGTCGTAGGTGGGCCTGTCCACGGTGCCTCCAGTGCGGTGCCGGGTGGGCGCGGATGCCGCTACAGCGGGTCGGTGTAGGAGGTGGTGTCCGACCAGTCCCGGTAGGGGCGCGGCGGAACGGGCTGGTAGGCCGGCGCCTTGTCCGGGTGGTAGGGCTGGTTGAAGGTCACCGGACGGGTGGGCGGTGTCATGCCCTCCATCGTGGCGCCCTCCTCGGGAAAGTACTCGGGCCGGTTCAGCGCCGCGTCCACCCAGCTGCGGTCGTAGGGCGTGCGGAACGTCGTCAGGACGTGCAGGTGCCAGATCCGCCACTGGCCGTTCTCCCGAACGAAGTCGACGCTGTACCGGCCCCAGGACCAGTGCGGCTTCGGCGGCTCGTCCGGCACGATGGGGAAGGTCTCGTGCCCGGGGGATATCCACACTCCCTTGGCGGTCTCGCCGTCCTCTGCGATCTCGACGACCTGGGTGGTCAGGCAGTGCTCGATCAGCAGGCCCGCGGTGCCCGCGGGGAAGGGATTCTCCTTGACGTAGGCGGCGATGATCGCCTCGCGGCCGTCCCAGACCCCCCAGTCCTCGGCCTCGAAGCAGATGTCGTCGCGGGTCGACCAGCACTCCTCGAACTCATGGTCGTTCATGCCGGCGGAGTGCAGGAAGGCGCGGCGACCCATCAGGTTCTGTATCTCCTGTATGGCCTCCAGACGTTCGAGTCGTCGGCGCAACGCGTCGCTCTCGTCGCTCATGTCGCTGTTTCCTCTCGGTAGGGGATCGGGGAATCTGGTCGGGAGGAGGGCCTGTCGGACGTGCCCGAGGACATGTCCGTTACTGGTCCCGAGGCGCTCAACTGCCGTTGAACGAGCTGGTCGGTGCTGGGGTGACGGTCTCGGCGGCCAGGCGGTCGCCACGTTGTCGGCGAAACTGTCCCGGAGCGTGTCCGTCGAGGGCCAGCGCAACCCGCCCTCGAACGCCGGACCGGAGCCACCACACGTCGCCCTGGGGTGGGGCCGAGACCTCCGCCCTGGCCAGGTGCGCGTCGTTCTCGACCGGAGTGCCATGGATACCGTCCTGGGAGGGCGCCCGTGCGTGTGCCGGGTGCGAGGAGTTCGGGAGTGAGGGACGCTGTCAGGCAACCACGGAAGCGACTCCGGGAGAAACGGTGATCCGCGATGGCAGGCATCGCCGACGCCAGGACTCAAGTCGAGGCAGGGGACGTGGGGTTGCGTCGCAGGATGTCCGCCTCGCCGGTGGCTGTCGTGCCTGACGCGCGCCCGACAGCGACCGTGCGCGACACATGAGCGTGGACCGGCACGGAGTGCCGCTTTGGTGCCGCTCGCCCGAGCCGGACGCGGCGGCGCCGGGGACGGCGGCTCTCGGTGACGGTCGACGGGGCGGTCTCTGGAACCCGCCCGAGGGTGGCCGGCGCTTGCGGGCTTTTGAACCACCGGGCGGGACGATGGTCGAGCCGCACTCGACTCAGTTCACGGCGGTGAGCCGCGGCAGGGCATGCAGAAGGTGGCCGACGTCCGCAGGGTCGAGCGCCTCGTGCGCCGGAAGGACGCCGCTCTGGACGGGGGGCCGAACCGGTTCGTCCAGCAGGGCCCCGACCTTGCGCACGGTCTCGCGCAGCCAGCGGTGGGCGGGGTCGGCGTGCCGGTGGGGGTGCCAGTGCATGGCCTCGACCAGGGGGACGTCGGGGAACGGTGTCGGCACCGCGAGACAGCGTGCGAATCGTTCGTAGCGCCGGGCGAGCCGTTCGGGCACCAGGGCGACCATGTCGGTGCCGCTGACCAGGAAGGGCAGGACGCTGAAGCCCGGGGTACTGACCTGGACCCTCGCGGTGATACCGAGGGTTTCGAGTTGCCGGTCCGTGGGGGTGAGGCTCTTGCCGAACGCGGACGCGGCGTGGGGCATCTCCGCCAGGTCGCGCAGTGCGAGCCGCCCGTCGGTCAACCGTGGGTTGTCGGGGTCGACGATGCAGACGAACCGGTCGTGCATGACGGTCTCGCTGACGCCCGGCAGCTGGTATCCGAGGGGGGCGATCATCAGGTCGTGGCAGCGCAGGTGTGTGTCGGTCTCCGGCTCACCGTGCACAAGGGGGTGGAAGTCGATGCGGACGCCGGGCGCCTCCACGGCGATGGCCCGCAGCAGCGGCTCCACCAGGATCGTCATGACGTAGTCGGACATGACGACCGAGAAGCGCTGGCGTGCCTGGGCCGGGTCGAAGTGACGGGTCAGTGACAGCGCTTCCTCGGCCTTGTGCAACGAGGCCCCCACGACCGGGAGCAGCCGCTCCGCCAGTGGCGTCAGCTCGTACTCGCGGCCGACCCGCACCAGCAGCTCGTCGTTGAAGTGCCGGCGCAGCCGGGCCAGCGAGCCGCTCATCGCGGACTGGCTGGTGTTCAGCCGGGCGCCCGCGTGGGTGACGTTCTTCTCCTCCAGGAGGGCTTCCAGCGCCACCAGAAGGTTCAGGTCGATCGCTCCGAGACCCATGGGAGTCTCCTTCCGGCCGCGTCGTTGAAGCTCGGTTGAAATCGGAGCGTAACGATCGGATTCCGCCCGTGGAAGGGAAGGAACCGGCACGGATCGGATGGCTGCCATCGGACCGCTGAATGTATGCAGGTCAGAAGGCCGGAGCGGGCCGGCCGCGTGGTCCGCCCCGGCTGGCGTCTCCTCGGCGGGCTCGCCTTCGTGGGCCGGGGGCCTAGGCCGGGTGGGCTTGGTGAGTACCTCTTCAGCGGCTTCTCCGAGCCGGCGGACGGTGGATCAGGCAGGTGGGATCCGGCTGCCGGCCTGATGGCGGAACAGCTCACCCATCGGTCTGCGGGCCCGGGACACGGTCCAGGATCGATGCCAGGATGAGCCGGTGCAGGTGTCGGCCGATGCCTGTCCTGATGTCGATCCCGGCGCTGCCGCCCGAAGCCACAAGCCCGGTGGTGAACACCATGTTGAGCGTCGCGAGTTCCCTCGCGCACTCCAGGGAGTCCCGGACACCACAGCAGTCGGCGACGGCCTCGATGAAGACGACGACCCGCTCGTAGCCACGCTGCACGCTGGCGTCGACGATCGACTGGACTTCCTCGTTCTCGGCCTGGTGCAACTGCAGCGAGGCGAAGAGCCGGAACAACGAGAGCCGTTTGGCGATGAGGTCGCCCGCGATGGCGTAGTGCGCGGCCAGTCGGTCGAACGGGGAACCCTCCAGGTCGTCGAACCAGGGCAACTCGTCGAAGAACGACCGCATGCCGCGCTGGAGCACCGCTCTGAGCACGCCTGCCTTGCTCCCGAAGTGGTGGTACACGGATCCGACCGGCAGACCGGACGCCGCGCACACCTGATGGATACTCACATTCGCGTAGCCATGGGTGCCGAACAGGTGTTCCGCGGCGTCCAGGATCTGGTTCCGTGAGGTGTCCATTCGCCGCCTCTACTCGGTGGTAGCCAGGAGATCGGTGGACACCATGGCCGTCGACCTGGAAATCGCCACAGCCGCCTGGCGCAGCGCATTGATCAGCACCTGACCACTGCCCGCGGACGCCGGGAACGCCACCGAGACCGCCGCGACGATGCGCTCGCCGACCAGTACGGGTACGGCCATGCACGCCAGACCGTCGGCCGCCTCCTCGCGATCGGCCGCGTAACCGCGCGTCCTGATCGTCTCCAGCTGGCTCCGGATCTGTTCCGTGGACGCCAGTGACTTGGCGGTCCTGCGTTGCAGCGGCCCGGCGAGCGCGGTCGCCGTGACGTTGTCGCCGGAGTAGGCCAGGAGTACCTTGCCCACCGCGGTGCAGTGCGCGGGGAGTCGATCACCCACGGTGGCCGGTGTGGGCAGGCTCTTGCGGCTGGGCAGTTTCTCCAGATACACGACATCGGAGCCACGCAGCACCGCCAGGTGCAGGGTCTGGCCGGTGTAGCGGTGGAGCTCTTCGAGATGGACGAGCGCCGTCTCTCGGAGGGCGGCCTCCGGTGGTAGCGCTCCGAGGGTGAACATGCGAAGCCCGATGCGGTAACCGCCCTCGTGCTGCTCCACGGCTCCGATGTCGGAGAGCATGGCGAGCACTCGGTGCACTGTCGACTTGGGCAGGCCGCTCTGACGTGCGATCCGGGCGAGGGTGAGCACGCGTTCCTTGTGGTTGAACGCGCTGAGTACGTCAAACGCTTTCCACAGCACGGACGGTGCCACGGCCCCGGAAGGGATCCCGCTGCCCGCTGGGGACTGGTCGATCATGGGGCCTGACCTCCGCGTTGAGGCTAGAACCATCGTTCTAGTGGATGCTATGACCCCTATTCCGGCTCACGCAATAAGCAGTGCCGTTCCGATGTCCGGGAAATTCATGACTCCGGTCGGCGGGCAGGAGGTCACCAGACGACCGGCCCGTCCTCGTCGAAGAAGCCGCCGGTCGGTCCGTCGGCGCCGATGCGGGCCATACGGACGATGATCTCGGCACCCTGCTGGACGGTTTTGAGCCCCGTGTTGCCGTTGAAGTCCGTCGCCGTGTAGCCGGGGTCCACCGTGTTGAACCGGATGCCCGGAAACGCCTTGGCGTACTGCGCGGTGATCATGACCAGGGCGGTCTTGGAGGAGTTGTAGTCCAGCATCAGCACCTGGAACTCGGGCCGTGCGGGGTCGTCGTGCGCCGCGGGTGACCCGAGTCCACTGCCGACGTTGACGACCACGGCGTTGTCGCTCGTCTGCAGGAGCGGCAGGAAGGCGTGGGTGACACGCACCACCCCGAAGACGTTCGTGTCGTAGGTGGCCCGCAGGTCGGCGGCGGTGGTCTCGCCGACCGGTTTGCGGCTGCCGGCAATGCCGGCGTTGTTGACGAGGACGTCGAGGTGGCCCGCGTCCTCGCGGACCTGTTCGACGGCGGCCTTGACGGAGTCCTCGTCGGTGACGTCGAGCGGCAGGAAGCGGGCGCCGATCCGCGCGGCGGCCTCCTCGCCGAGGCGGGTGTCACGGTCGGTGACGTAGACGCTGTGCCCGTCCTCCGCCAGACGGCGGGCCGTCTCGAAGCCGAGACCCTTGCCGGATCCCGTGATGAGTGTGGTCGGCATGCTCACTCCGGATGTGAGGAGGGCGTCAAGGACGCGGCTCGGGCCTCCTGCGTGGAGACGTTCGGTCGGGTTCCCGGGGACGTCCGATCGGTGAGGACCTCCCGCAGTTTCGTCCCGAAGTCGGCGAGCGTGAGCGACGTGTCGTCGACGTCCAGGAACCCGCGATGGTCGCTGGGCAGAGTGATCGTCGCGCTGCCGAGGCGGTCGGCCAGGGCCAGGGTGGCCCGGCTGGCGAACTGGCCCCCCGATCCGGCACCCACCGCGGGCACGATGCGGGTCGATGCGGTGCGCAGTGCCTCGAAGTCGTACACGTAGGACACGATGGAGAGGAGGTTCTGGGCGAAGAGCGCATGGTCGCGGGAACCGTCGTCGTCCGGCTTCAGCCCGTAGTCGGCCGGGTCCGGCGCCGGCCGGTCGGGATAGTCGGCCGGCAGCGGGCCGTTCTGGCCGACGAGTTCCAGGAACTGCGCCGTGGCCGCGTTGCGGCCCGCCTGCCGGTAGGTCCGGTTGATGTTCCTGCACGCGGCCAGTACCACGGCGTGGTCCGGCAGAAGCCGGGCGGCCGGAGGCTCGTGCGCGACGAGTGTCCGGACGCCCGCCGGGCGCCGGCTCACCAGAGCCAGCCCGTTGACCGCCCCGCCCCCGGTGCCGAACACGTCCACGGGGCCGTCGCCCAGTGCGGAGATCAGCCGGTCGAGGTCGTCGGCGTGCTGGACGGGCGTCGACTCGACGGCGCCGTCGGTACGCACGCTGCGCCTGGTCCCGCGCGGGTCGTAGGTCACCACGGTGCGGTCGGCGAACCGCCGGGCGAGGGGTGAGAACTCGGCGGCGCCCTGCGGCGTGCCGATGAGGAGGAGGGTCGGCTCGTCGCTGGACACGTTGGCGCGAACTTCGTAGTGCAGCCGGGCGCCCGGGACGTCGAGGGTGTGGGGGGTGTGGGGGGTGTGCGTGGCCATGATCGGTGCTGCCTCTCGGCGTGGTCTCTAGTAGCCGGGGAAGACCCGGCGGAGCAGGTCGAGGTCGGTGGCGCCCGTCGTGGTCACGCTGACCGGGGTGTACCGGTCGGCGAGCCTTCCCGCGACCAGTCGCAGCCAGGCTTCGGCGGGGAGCCGGAGAGTGCCCTCGGACTGCTCGGGCACGTCGAACTCCACGCTGACGGGTGCCTGCAGCCGCAGTGCGAAGACGGAGTCGGGGTCGGATGTGGTGACGTGGATGACGGCGGTGCGGCCTTCGAGCGCGTCCGTTCTGCCCACCCAGGCGAGCATGTCCGGCTTGGCGTGCAGCAGGGCCGCGGCGGCGTCCGAGGGGAGCGTGGCCGTCTCGTCGAAGGCGACCGTCACGTCCCAGGAGTGCAGGGCGAACTCGCTCAGGCGCAGCCGCGCCGAGGTGGCCACGTCGACCGGTTCGGGCAGGAAGCCCATGTTGATGTGGAGTTTGTCGCGCGTGGGGGCGTCCAGGGATTCGTAGAGTGCGATGAGGGAGCCGTTCGCTCGGAGGAAGCCGTCGGCGCGTTCCCGTCGGGTCATGGCGTTCCACCTGTCCCAGATGCCCTGGTTGAGATCGGGGCCGGGGTACTCGGTGTTCTCGACGGCGGCGCGGAGACGGGTCTCGAAGATCTCGGCACCACTGCCCAGGTGGCTGAGGACCTGGGAGACGTCCCACTCTGCCGCGCCCGAGGGGCGGGAGAGGTCGTCGTCGCTGAAGCCGGACACCGACTCGGCGAGGGAGTCGTGTCCGTTGCGGAGGATCGCGATGACCGCGTCGGCGTTGCCCATAGCTGCTCCTGTGGTCGGGGTCGGACGGGGAGTTCGACGTGGGCGGGGCCCGGTGGGCAGGACCCGTGAGCGGGTCCTGCCCACCGGACGCAGACCTGGTGTGCATCAGAACATGGTGTTGTCGTTCTGGGAGGTGGCCGGTACGTCCTGGAAGTCGTCCCAGTGCTCGATGATCTTCCCGTCGCGCACCCGGAAGATCTCGGCGACGGCCTGGCCGAGCGCTCCGGGCGTGTCGACGAGGTGCGCGTGCACCGCCACCAGGTCGCCCTCGGCGACGATCCGCTTCAGGTCGAACGTCAGCTCCGGGAACTGCTTGAAGTGGTCGGCGTAGACGGCCTTGGTGGCCTTCGCGCCGTCGGGGAGGTTGGGGTTGTGCTGGATGACGTCGGGAGCCAGCAGGTCGTCGAGGACGGACAGGTCCTGGCGTGCCAGCCGGTTGACGTACTCAAGGACGACCCGCTTGCTGCGGGCCGTCAGCCGCTGCGGGCCCGGCTGGTCGGTGCGCGGGCTGCTGAGCGTGGCGAACATGTCGTGGCCGCCGACCGACGGGGTCGAGGGCACGTCCTGGATGATGTCCCAGTGCTCCGCGATCTTCCCGTGTGCGAACCGCACGATGTCGATGACGTTCCGGCCGGGGGTCCCGGGCACGAAGACCTGGTGGGTGTGCATCACCACGAGGTCGCCCTCGGACAGCACCCTGACGATGTTGAACTTCTCGTCGGGGAACTGCTGGTGCACGGCGGTGGCGATGGCCTTGAGCACTTCGGGACCGTCCGCGGCCAGCGGGTTGTGCTGGATGTAGGTGGGGCTGACGAACTCGTCCACCAGGGAGGTGTCGCCGTCCTGCCACAGCGCTTTCTGCAGACGGACCGAGACCCGCTTCTGGTACTCGAGGTCGGCGCAGTCGCCCTGTCCGCCACCGGTGCGGGGGAGTGCGCCGCCGGGCCGCGCGGCGGCGGGCAGGGCGCCGACGCCCACGAAGGCGGCTGCCGCGAGTGCGGTGGTGACGGCTCTGCGGCGGGTGATCGGGGTTCTCGGCACGGGTGTGCCCTCCTGGGATGCGATGGGTGGGAGGTGTGTGCTGGTATTCAGTGGGCGTGCTCGGCGCACAGGCAGCCGACGCCCTTCTCGATCCACTCCTGGCCGATCCACTCCGGATGACGGTCGAGCATCAGCGCGGTGACCTCCGCCACGATCGTCTCCTCGCTCACCGCGGAGTCCCGGCGCCGCCAGGTCTCGTCGCGCAGCAGCCGGAGGTAGTCCCGGACGTCGGCGAGCAACTGGGGGCCGCCGACGGCGCCGTGGCCGGGTACGACCACCTCGGGCTGTTCGGCGAGGAGCTTCTCCATCACGGTGATCCAGCGGGTGCCGGACACGTCGGTGTCGTACGGCGGGAACCAGGGGAAGATCGAGAACTGCCCGGCCTCGACCAGGTCGCCCGTGAACATCACGCCCGCGTCCGGAACCGTGATCACCTGGTCGCCCAGGGTGTGGGCCCGGCCGGTGGCGCGCAGCTGCACCACGCGGCTGCCGAGGTCGAGGACATGGGTGTGGTCGTAGACGACGTCCGGGGAGACCAGTTCGACGCCCTCCAGCTGTTCGGCGATGGGCCCGCCGAACCCGCGGAACATGTCCAGGTAGCCGGCCCCCTTCGTGGACAGGTCCTTGGCCTGCGCCCGGTTCACCAGGTACTCCGCCTCGCCGGCGAAGGCCTGGGCGCCGAAGGCGTGTTCGGGGTGGAAGTGGGTGGTCGTCAGGTAGATCCTGCGTCCACGGGCGTACTCCGTCGCGAACCGGAGCAGGGCCTCCCCGTTGCGCGGGCCCATGCCCGTCTCGACGACGAGTACGGAGTGCGTTCCCCCGATGACGCCCATGTTGGCCGCCAGCTCGCCCGGCAGCTGAGGAATCAGCAGGAGGTCGCGGGCGAGCTCCCGGGGGCGAATGACGTGCGCAGAGGGCTCGGGTGCCGGGTGTTGGGCCATGAAACGGCTCCTTCGTCGTCCTTGGCTGCTGGGCGCGACACCGCCGCGCCACGGCCCGGCGGATGGTCTGCTGTCCACCTCACCGTGTCCTGATCGGGGTGTCCAACACCCATTGCGCAACCCCCATGCCGTGCCGGTATCGTTGCTGGTGATGGACCTACGCTCCCTGCGCTACTTCGTCGCCGTCGCCGAGGAACGCCACTTCGGGCGCGCCGCGCTGCGCCTGCACATGACCCAGCCACCGCTGAGCCGGGCGGTCAAGCAGCTGGAGGCCGACCTCGGTGCCGTCCTGCTGCACCGGTCGGCCACCGGGGTCTCCCTCACCGCCGCGGGCAGTGCCCTCTACGACGAGGCCCGGACACTTCTCGACCAGGCCGAGCACGTTCGGGCCCGGGTCGCGGCGATGTCCGGTACCGCCGCCCTGACCATCGGCACTCTCGCCGACAGCGCGGACGAGGCCGGGGCCGGTCTCGTCGAGGCGTTTAGGAAGCTGCACCCGGATGTCGACGTGCGGGTCCGCGAGGCGGACCTCACCGATCCCACCACGGGTCTGCACGGCGGTCTGGTCGACGTGGCCCTCACCAGATGGCCGTTCGACGACACGGGCATCACTGTCCGGGTACTGCGTTCCGACCCCGTCGGCGCGGTACTGCGCACCGACGACCTGCTGGCCGGGCGGGACAGCCTGGCCGTCGCCGACCTCGCCGGGCGGCGGTGGTTCCGGCTTCCCGAGGACAGCGACCCGGTCTGGCGCGCGTACTGGAGTGCCGCCAGCGGAGAGCTGCGGGAGGGACCCGTGGTGCGCACGGTCCACGAGTGCGTCCAGGCGGTCCTGTGGAACGGCACGGTCGGGCTGATGCCGCTCGGGCACGTGTTGCCCGCCGGGCTGGTCTGCGTTCCCGTCACCGACATGCCCGAGAGCCGACTGGTCGTGGCGTGGAGCAGTACCAACGCCGACCCGCTGATCCGTTCGTTCACCGACATCGCGGCCAGGTTCTACGGCTCGGTGACGACCGCCGACTGAGGCCGGACACGGGTCCGCCCCCTCACCGCGGGGACACGGGAGGGGGCGGACCGGAGCCGGGAGGTGTGTCGGCCTACGGGGCGACGGGCACCCCGGCATCGGTCTCCGTCTCGGCGTTGGTGTCGGACAGGGGCTTCTCCGGAAGCAGGAAGGCCAGCACCACGCCCACGGCGAACAGCGGCACCAGGTATCCGAAGACCGGGGTCAGCGCGTGCTGGTAGGAGCTGACCACGGCGTCCTGGATCTTGTCGGGCAGCGCGTGCACCGCGGCCGGGGTGAGGGAGTTGGTGTCACCGGTGGCCTTGAGTGCTCCGCCTGGCAGGCGGGCGGCCAGCTGGTCGGTGAGCCGGTGCGTGAAGATGGCGCCGACGGCCGCCGTGCCCAGGGTGGCGCCGATCTCGCGGAAGAAGTTGTTCGCGGAGGTGGCGGTTCCGACCTCGCTGGCCGGGAAGGCGTTCTGCACGGCCAGGACGAGGTTCTGCATCAGCAGACCGCAGCCGGCGCCGAGCAGGAACACGTATCCGAGGATCAGCGCGATCGGCGTGTCGATGTCGAGGGTCAGGGACATCAGCAGCGCGGTGACGCCGATCAGGACGGCGCCGATGATCGGGTAGACCTTGTAGCGCCCCGTCTTGCTGATCAGCTGGCCGGACGGGACGGCCGTCGCCATGATGCCCACCACCATGGGAAGCAGCAGCAGTCCGGATTCGGTCGCGCTCACCCCGTACACCATCTGCAGATAGGTCGGCAGGTAGCCGATCACCGCGAACATGCCGATGCCCACCATGATCATGCTGATCAGCGTGGCGATGTTGAAGATCGGACTGCGGAACAGGCGCAGCGGGATGATCGGCTCCGGCGAACGGCGCTGCGAGAGGAAGAACAGCGTCCAGACGGCGACCGTGCCCGCACCGAGAGCGAGGATCACCGGGTCCGTCCAGCCGTAGTCGGTGCCTCCCCAGTCCGCGACGAGCACGGTGCCGGTGACGGCGGCGGCCATCAGGGCGATGCCCGTGTAGTCGATGGTGACCTTGCCGGAGCGGCGCGGCAGACGCAGCGCGTAGGCGCACACAGCGAGGGCGACGAGGCCGATCGGGAGGTTGATCCAGAAGCACCAGCGCCAGTTGGCGTGGTCGGTGAAGAATCCGCCGAGCAGCGGTCCGACCACCGCGGACAGACCGAAGACGGCCCCGATGGGAGCCATGTACTTGGCGCGCTGCCGGGGCGGTACGAGGTCGGCGATGATCGCCTGGGAGGTGATCATCAGACCGCCTCCGCCCAGGCCCTGGACCGCGCGGCCGATGATCAGCGTGGTCATGTTGGGCGCGGCGCCTGCGATCACGGAGCCGGTGATGAAGATGCCGATTCCGCTGAGGAACAGGGCCTTGCGGCCCACCAGGTCGCCGAAGCGGCCGTACACGGGCATGCCGATCGTGGCGGCGAGGATGTACGCGGTCGTCACCCACGCCATGTGGCTGACGCCGTGCAGCTCACCGACGATCGTGGGCAGCGCGGTGGCGACGATCGTCTGGTCGAGGGAGGAAAGCAGCATCGCGGCCATCAGGCCGGCGAAGATCAGGGCGAAGTGCGGAGGAAGGCCGGAGGAGTCGCTCTCCTCCGCCTCCTCGGCCGGGATGGTGTCGGTCACGGGTCACTCCGAAGACAGGGGGCGGTACGCGGGCTGCCGCGTCCGGGGTGGGCGGGTCGGAAGAGGTGGGACGGGGTGTGGTCAGGGGGCGAGAAGGCCGCGGAGCACCGCGAGCACGCGCTCGATGTACGGGATCGGGCTGTCGTGTTCGTCGGTGGGGTCGGCCGACGCCCAGCTCTCCATGCCGGTCTTCACGGCGGTCATGGCGAGGGCGGCCATCAGACGGGGCAACTCGTCCCCCGGGTCCTGCTGTGTGCGGGTCGCCACCATCGCCGCCAGGGTCCGCTCGAACGCCTGGAAGCGGGCGAGCAGCGCGGCGAGGACGGGTGGGTGCTCGGCGGCCGCTCCGAACGTGGCCTGGAACTCGTCGCGCTTCGGTGGGTGGTCGACCATGCCCTGCAGGAGGAACCGGGTGAGATCCGCGAGCACTTCGCGCGGTTGTGCCGTCCCGGCTTCGATGAAGGCGTCGACGTACTCCTGCGAGGGTTGCGGCGGCTCCTGGATGACCGCCGCTTCCTTGCTCGGGAAGTAGTTGAAGAAGGTACGCGGGGAGACTCCGGCCTCTTCGCTGATCATCTCGGTGGTGACCTTGTCGAAGCCGTGTTCCCCGGCCAGCCGCAGGGTGGCGGCGTGAATCTCCCGTCGTGTCTCACGGCGCCTGCGCTCACGCAGGCTTTCGGTGGGGCGAGCCATGAGACAGATTCTTGCACACTCTGCAAAGAGTTCTGAACCTGCACTAGATGCGACGGCTGCAAGTTTGGGTGACGTGGGCCACAGGTCGGCAGGGCCTGTAGCCGGAGCCCTGCGGTCCACGTCGGAAATCCGCGTCACACCCGGCCCGGATATCGGTTTTCCGCGTTCCACCCCCTGTGGCTGGCCTGTGCACGCATCGGGGCCGACGCTGTCTCCGATTGCAGTTGACTCGGCGCACGGCGTCATGGAAGGGAATTCTCGTGAACGGCACGACAAGGGCGGAGGCGCCTGGCGAGGGGCGGGCGGTCACGCTCGTCATGGCCTGCCTCGGCGTGTTCATCGCCTACCTGCCGGTGACCACCGTCTCGGTGAGCCTGCCGGCCATCCAGCGGGCGCTGCACGCGTCCACGTCCCAACTGGCCTGGGTGACGGACGCGTTCGTCCTGTCCATGGCCGCACTCATTCTGACCGCCGGGGTCTTCGGTGACGTACACGGTCGCAAGAAGGTCTATCTCGCGGGTCTGGCGATGGCCGGGGGAGGGGCCGCCATCGCCCTGAGCGCGCAGTCCGTCGAGGTCCTGTGGGTGGGGCAGGCGGTCGCCGGGCTCGGGGCGGCGGCCCTCCTGCCGACCACGCTGGCGCTGATCAGCCATGCGGTGCCGGACCACCGGGAGCGCGGCAAGTTCATCGGCCTGTGGGCGACCGCCCTGATGGCGGCCCTCAACCTGGGCCCGCTGCTGTCCGGAGTGATCATCGAACACTTCGCGTGGCGCTGGATCTACCTGCTGCCCGTCCCGGTCTCGCTGATCGCCATCGTGGTCGCCGCGCGGCTGGTGCCCGACTCCCGTGCCCCCGGTTCGCGCCGCCTGGACTGGCCGGGCCAGCTCACCGGCATGGTGGCGATCACCGCGCTGGTCTACGGCGTCATCGAGGGCGGCGCCGACTCGTTCACCGACGTCAAGGTCCTGGTTGCGCTGTCCCTGGCGGTGATCTCCGGTGCCGCCTTCGTCCTCGTGGAGCGACGCAGCAGCAGCCCGATGCTGGACCTCACGCTGTTCCGCAGCCCGGCGTTCACGGCGACCACCCTGGTCGCCATGATCACCTTCCTGGGGATGATCGGTTTCTTCTTCGTGCTGAGCCTGTTCTTCGGCATGGTGCAGCAGCTCGACACCCTGGAGGCGGGCTACCGACTCTTCATGATCACCTTCGGGGCGATCCTGGCGGGCATGCCGGCCGGGAAGCTGATGCACCGGTTCACGCCGCGCGCCCTGATCACCGCCGGTCTGCTCCTGGTCTCGGCCTCACTGCTCTCCTTGATCGGCATCGACGCCGATGTCTCGTTCGTCTCCCTCGCCTGGCGGCTGTTCCTGCTGGGGGTGGGCCTCGGCACCGTCATCACGCCCATGACGGCCACCGCGGTCGCGGCCGTGCCGCACCACCAGGCGGGCATGGCGTCGGCGGGCAACAACGCCTTCCGACAGGTCGGCGGCGCACTCGGACCGGCCGTGCTGGGCACCCTGCTGACCACCAGGGCCACCGACTCCCTGCCCGGTCATCTCACCGACGCCGGACTACCCGCCGCGACGGTGCACCAGGTCACCGCGGCCGTGGACACCGGAGGCCTGGGCGCCGTGGCCCGCATGGACCTGGGCGCGAACGCCGGGCGGGCCCTCGGTGCGGTCTCGGACGCGTTCCTGGACGGACTGAGGCTGTGCATCGGTGTCTCCGCCGGCCTGGTGCTGTTCGCCGCCGTGGTCGGCGTCGTCCTGCTGCGACCGAGGTCGGCCACGACATCTCCCGGTGGATCGGAGACGCCGTCTCAGGTCGCCGGGGGAGCGGGACCCGGAAAGCTGCCCGATCCGGTCCGGTAGGGCACGGACGGGACGGTCTGCACCGAAGTCGGCGTCCCGCCGAGTGTCCGCCGAGTGGTGTAAGGGATCGACGCGCCGGAATCCGCAGGCCGGAGACGGTGGCTACGCCGACTCGGGCGTTCGCCCCGCAGCCCGGCGCTTCGTGGACCGCCGCCTCGACGGGGTTCGCCAGGGGCATCGAACCGCAACGCGGAGCCCGTGATCCCCCACACCACGTCGCGGGGCACCGCCCTGGCGAGGCGCTCCAGGAGGGGCCACCCCGGTGGTACGCAGCCGGCATCCCGGATGCGACCCTGGCAGCCCGCGCGATGTCCCCGGTCCGTTCATCGTGGCGTCCGGCGCCTTGCAGGCGCGCGAACCGGGCGCCGCAAGCCCGGCCGGGGGCACGCCACGGCACCTTGAACGCCCGCCCGCATGGGTGGGCGGTCAAGGTGGCGGGGGGGGGGCGCAGCGCAGGTGTTGTAGACGGGGCGGTGGACGGCGGGGGGCC
>NZ_JBEYVO010000057.1:0-41307 GCF_040644055.1 Streptomyces sp. NPDC047043 | reverse complement strand
CGTAGCGGAGCTACTAGGGCTTTTGACCGGTGCGGCGAGAGGGCGTGCCGGGCGTCGCGACGCCGCGGAGATCCATCAGAAGAGCCCTAGGGCACCAGCACCAACCGGCCGCGCACCCCGCCCTCCGCCAGGCGGGCGTGCGCCTTCGGGGCCTCCTCGAGGGCGTACGTCTCGGCCACCCGCAGTGTCAGCACGCCCTCGTCGACCAGCGCCGCCAGCTCGGCCAACTGCGCCCCGTCGGCGTTCACTTCGACCGCACCGGTCCGCACGCCGCGCACGGACGCAGGGGCCGCCTGCGGAATGACGCCGAGGTACGCGCCGCCGTCCCGCACCCACTCCAGAGCCGCCTCGCCGAGGATCGCCGCGTCCAGCACGGCGTCGACGCTCCCCGCCCCGACGGCGCCGGACGCGAAGTGCGCGGCCCCCAGCGACCGTACGAGCTCCTCGTCGTCCTCCCTGGCCAGCGCGGTCACCGAAATCCCGCGGCGCGCGGCGAGTTGGACGGCGAATCCGCCGACCGCACCCGCCGCACCGGTGATCAGCAGCGACTGTCCCTCCCCCAACTCCAGCAGATCCAGGGCCTGTACGGCGGTCAGGGCGTTCAGCGGCAGTGTCGCCGCGTGCACGGCGTCGACCGTGGCCGGCGCCTTCGCCACCGCGTCCGTGTCGACGACGACGTACTCGGCATGCGTGCCCAGCGGCTTCACCATGCCGTAGTCCAGCGCCACCACCTCGTCGCCGACGCTCCAGGCGGTGGCCACGCCCGTCGCGTCCACCGTCCCGGCGACGTCCCAGCCGAGCCCGATCTGCTTGCCGCCGCCACCGAAGACGCCCTGCCGCACTCCTGCGTCCACCGGGTTCAGGGCGGCGGCCGCGGCCTTGATCCGCACCTGCCGCGCGGCCGGCTCGGGCACGTCCACGTCCACGACCTCCACGGCCTCGGGGCCGCCGAACGTCCTCACCACTGCAGCACGCATGGTTATTTCTCCCGTAATGAGACTCTTCGAATGGTTTCGCTCTGCTGCAACAACCCTAGGAAGAGTTACTATCCAGGAGGAAGTAGTTACCTGAAGGTGCCTACCTCACCGGGAGGAGAGCCATGGCGACCACGACAGCGGCCCAGAAGCGCGAGCAGGCCCGCGTGGAGTACGACGCGTTTCTCCGCGCCTGCCCGACCAACCAGCTCCTGGACCGCCTCAGCGACAAGTGGGTCAGCCTCGTCCTCGCGGCCCTCGCCTCCGGCCCCATGCGCTACAGCGACCTCAGCCGCAAGATCGCGGGCGTGAGCCCCAAGATGCTGACGCAGACCCTGCGTTCACTGGAACGCGACGGCATCCTCACCCGCACGGTCACCCCGTCCGTACCGGTCCGCGTCGACTACGAACTCACCGAACTCGGCAGCAGCCTCGCCCAGTTGATGACCGCGGTGAAGACATGGGCCGAGACCCACTTCGACGAGGTGCACGAGGCCCGCGAACGCTACGACGCGGAGAGCGCCCAGCCGCTCAGACCTCGCCGGCCCGCAGCCGCGCGACCTGCCGGCCGCTGAACTCCACCGTGCGCCTCATGTGCCCGATCACCACGGCGAGTTCGGCGTCGTCCAGCTCCTCGAAGAGGGCGGACCAGCCGCCGCCCAGCCGCTCCCACATCCGCCCGAACTCGGCGATCCGCTCCGGCACGGTCGCCACCAGCACCTTCCGCCGGTCGGCGGCGTCCCGCTCCCGTACGACATAGCCCGCCTTCTCCAGCCGGTCCACCAGCCGCGTCGCCGACCCGGTGGTCAGCCCCGTCAGCTCGGCGATCCGGCCGGTCGTCACCGGACCGCCCTCCAGCGTCAGCAGGTTCAGGCACTGCAGATCGGTGGGGTGCAGGCCCAGATGGTCGGCGACGGCCTGGTTGAAGAGGGCGTACGAGGCCATGTAGCGGCGCGAGACGGCGGACAGCTCGTCCATCAGACGCTCACGCGCGTTCCCGGCCATACCCGCCGCTCCTCCGCTCCTCTTCACCTGCTCCGTCCGACCAGTCTGCCCAGCCTGCTTCGCCTGCTTCGTCTGCGCGATGCAGAGATCGTACGACGCAGCAGTCGCACCCCCGCCCACCGGAAGCAGAGCCCGTCAGAAGTAGTACTCGTCCCCGGTGTCCAGCACGAGTACCCGCTGCTCGTCGTTCTCCCGGTTGCGGTCGACGACACCACCGGCCCACACCGTGTCCATCTCGAGCCGCACCTCGGCGGGCTTCCCCTCCAGCCGCACCTGCACCGTGACCTGCGCGCCCACCTCGCCCGAGGCCAGCGGCCCGACCCGGCACAGCAGCACCCGCGGCCCCGACCGCGCACACCCCTGCGGCAGCAGCTGCCCGTCCGCGAGCGGCGCCGACCAGCGCAGCCGCACCGTCGCGTCCGGCACGTCCGACGGCCCGTGGTTGCGCGGCGTGAACCGCACGAAGACCCGGCCGGCGGCCATGGACACGGCACCGTGATACGCCAGATCCGCCTCGGTGTCATCGACGGCTCCGGCAGGCAGAGCCGCTGCTGTCACCGCCGCCAGAGCGGCGCCCCCCGCCGCAAGAACCCGCATCCTCCGCATACCGCCGCTCCTCGCTCCGCGTGGTCGCCACGAGGTCGCACGGTGACGCCGCGTGGTCGTACGGATGTATCCCACGCGCGGCACGCGGCAGGCGCCGTCCATCAGGTGACAGCAAACACGTAGGTGACAGCGGGCATGCCAAGCTGCGGGCATGCTCGTCGCACGCTCCGCCGCCCTCTTCGTCGTCGCCGCCCTCTTCGAGATCGGCGGCGCCTGGCTGGTCTGGCAGGGCGTGCGCGAACACCGCGGCTGGCTGTGGATCACGGGCGGCGTCCTCGCCCTCGGCGCCTACGGCTTCGTCGCCACCTTCCAGCCCGACGCCCACTTCGGCCGCATCCTCGCCGCGTACGGCGGCATCTTCGTCGCCGGGTCGATCCTGTGGGGCGTGGTCGCGGACGGCTTCCGCCCGGACCGCTGGGACGTGACCGGCGCGCTGATCTGCCTGGCCGGCATGGCGGTGATCATGTGGGCGCCGCGCGGCGGCTGAACCGCTCTCAGGACGGCTCGTCGGGCAGCAGCCCCAGCTGCCCCAGGAACTCCATCTCGTCGAAGTAGAGCCGGTAGTCGATGATCCGTCCGTCCTCGCCGACGGTGGCGAGGTCCACCCCGCGGATCCTGACCTCCTTCTGCGTCGCAGGCAGCGTGTCCCCGGACGGCAGCTGGATCGGCCCGGTGTTGCGGCCGCTGAAGAACCCCTCGTCTATGGCCGTGTTCCCGATCTCGTACGAGTGCACCATCTCGAACGACCCGTCCGGAATCGCGTCCGTCATCTGCCGCCAGTACTCGGCGATGTTGTCGCGCCCGCGGATCTCCCCTTCGTCCGGGGTGAACGCGACCGCATCCGGTGCGTAGAGCTCGCCGATCGTCTTCGGGTCCGCGTGCGTCGTGACCGCCTCGGTGAGCCGGTCCATGACCTCTCGCGCCTGTCCCATGATCCACCTCCGCAGGACCGGAGGACCACCCATCTCATCGTCCCACCCGGCGAAGTCGTCCGCGCATCGAGTGTCCGCGCATTGAAAAGGCGGACGGCCCGCCGACCGACGTCACCTACCCTGGGCAGCAGCCAGCCGCCGTACCAGCCGCCTCGAGGAGCACCCCATGGCCACCGCCCCGTCCGCCGCCTCCCGCATCGCCGTCGTCACCGGTGCGAGCAGCGGAATCGGCGCCGCCACGGCCCGCCGGCTCGCCGCGGCCGGCTACCGGGTCGTCCTCACCGCCCGCCGCAAGGACCGCATCGAGGCACTGGCGGAGGAGATCAACTCGGCCGGCCACTCGGCGACGGCGTACCAGCTGGACGTCACCGACCGCACCGCGGTCGACGAGTTCGCCACCGCCTTCAAGACGATCGGCGTCCTCGTCAACAACGCGGGCGGCGCGCTCGGCGCCGACCCGGTCGCGACCGGCGACCCCGCCGACTGGCGCACGATGTACGAGACGAACGTCCTCGGCACCCTGAACGTCACCCAGGCCCTGCTCCCGAAGCTCGTCGCGAGCGGCGACGGAACAGTCGTGGTCGTCTCCTCCACCGCCGGCCACGGCACCTACGAGGGCGGCGCGGGCTACGTCGCCGCCAAGCACGGCTCCCACGTCCTCGCCGAAACCCTCCGCCTGGAGATCGTCGGCCAGCCGGTCCGCGTCATCGAGATCGCGCCCGGCATGGTCAAGACCGACGAGTTCGCGCTCACCCGCTTCGGCGGCGACGAGGAGAAGGCGACCAAGGTCTACGAGGGCGTGGCCGAACCCCTCACCGCCGACGACGTCGCGGACACCATCACCTGGGCGGTCACCCGCCCCCACCACGTCAACGTCGACCTCCTGGTCCTGCGCCCACGTGCCCAGGCCTCCAACACGAAGGTCCACCGGGAGCTGTGATGACCGACGACGCCGCCCGGGAGGCCGAACAGCAGCGCCTGTCGCTGGAGAAGAAGCGCGAACGGTACGTCTGGTACTACCTCGCGTACTTCCTCTTCGGCATCCACATCGTCGCGTTCGTGATGATCTACGCGGTGCTGCACGCCAAGTAGACGTAGGGTCACCGTCTGTGGACAGACACATACCTTTCGACGCGCTGCACAACTTCCGCGACCTGGGCGGCTACACGACCCCGGACGGCCTGCGGATCCGCCCCGGGCGCCTGTACCGCGCGGACTCGCTGGGCAAGCTGCGGCAGGGCACGGAGGACTGGTCCCGCTTCCTGTCCCTGGGCATCCGCACGGTCATCGACCTCCGCCACCCCTGGGAGATCGAGAAGCGGGGCCGCGTCCCGTCCGCCCCCTCCTTCACCTACCACAACCTCAGCATCGAGCACCGCCCGTACAACCAGCCGGCGCTGCCCCCCGAGGTCGACCCGGGCCCGTACCTGGCGGAGCGCTACATGGAGGTTGCGGAGGACGGCACGAAGGAAATCCGCCGCGCACTGGAACTGGTGGCGGACGCGGCGGAGTCGGGCCGGCCACTGGTCTTCCACTGCGCGTCGGGCAAGGACCGCACGGGCCAACTGGCCGCACTGACCCTTGAGTTGCTGGGCATCCCGGACGAGACGATCATCGAGGACTACAGCCTCACGGAACTGGCGACAGAGGCGATGGTGGCGGCCTGGACGGCGCGGGAGGGCCACGCGCCGACGTGGCTGGGCTTCGGACGGGCGCCGGAGTCGGTGATGCGGCTGTTCCTGGCGGCGCTGAGAAAGCGCTACGGCTCGGCGGCGAACTACGTGACGAAGGAACTCTCCCTGGACGCCGAGGAATTGGGCCGACGGCTGCGCACGGCACTCCTTGAGCCCCGCCCCACGACGTGGCCGCCCCTGACCTACCGCAGGGCTGAATCGGCAGACGCGACAACCCTGGTCCGCCTCCGCGACTCGGCCGCGCTCTGGCAGCTGGCCCGCGGAATCGACCAGTGGAAGCCGGGAGAAAAGGACGAGACCCACTTCCGAGCACGCATGCAGCAGGGCGAGGTCTGGCTGGCCCACACGGGCCCCCATCTGGCGGGCGCCTGGGAACTCTGGTGGGAGGACGAGCCGGCCTGGGGCCCCCGCCCCGCGGACGCCGGCTACATCCACCGCCTGATGACAACACCCCACACGGCCCCACCGGGCACAGGCCGCAAGATGCTGGCGGAAGCGGAGTCCCGAATCACCGCGACAGGCCGCCCCTATGCCCGCCTGGACTGCCTGTCCTCCAACCCCCAACTCTGCGCGTACTACGAGTCGGCGGGCTACAAGGTGGTCGGCGAACAGTCGGCCAAACAGGACGGCACGGGCAGCCCGTACGCGGTGACACTGCTGGAGAAACGGCTCGCGTAACCCACAGGGTGAACCGTCTCGATCACTCGAACGGAGCATGAACTAGCGATCTAGGCTCGCAGCACAACATCAAAGAGACGGCCCTCAACCGGGATGCCGCCCGGAAGAGGGCCTGACCAGCAAGGAAGGATCAGCTTCCTCATGGCTGACTGCGAGCCTAGCGCCCACCAGTTCATGGACCTGACGGTCCCCGAGTACGCGTACATGTTCGGCTTCTTGCAGGCGGACGGGCACTTGTACCAGGGCGCCGGACAGAAAGGCCGTCTGACTGTCGAGCTCAACGCGCGGGACGTCGATCTGCTGTACAGGTTCAAGAACCTGACTCCGTACAACAGCAGCGTCACCGAGCGCACGCGGTCCATGAACTTCGCCGAGAACCATCACTCGGCGATCTGGACCCTGTGCTCCCTCGAGGCCAGGACAAGACTCAATGAACTCGGCCTGCCTTACGGGCGCAAGTCACGGAAGATCACCCCGTCCCACGTCGCCTTCTCCAGCCGCGATTACCTTCGGGGCCTCATCGACGCCGACGGATCGGTCGGCTACACGGGCCCAGGCCGGCCCTTCATCTCTCTGACCACGTCGAGCACTGCCATCGGTGCATACCTGTGCTCCTACGCGAGGAAGATCACGGGAGCCGAACGCCTCATCAAACGCAATACACGCGACGAGGTCTACAACATCTCGTACGAGAAGGAGGCGGCGCAGGATCTGGTAGCCGACCTGTACTACCCGGGCTGCCTGTCTCTCGGCCGCAAGCGGGTCAAGGCCGACGCGCTCGTCCGCTGGACCCGTCCGCTCGACATGCGCGTCGTGCACTCACGACGCCATTGGACTACCCGAGATGACCAAGTGCTGCCTAAATCCGACGACATCCCGGCAGTGGCTGAGGAACTCGGACGCACGGAGACGAGCTGCCGTCTGCGCCTGTGGCGGCTCCGCAACAGCCGGATGATGACGCCAAGCGACAGCTAGAGCAGAGAACTTGGGGCCCGGGCCGACAACGGCCCGGGCCCCTCCCGTTCAACCCTTCACGCAAACGACCTGCTTCAGCTTCGCCACGACCTCTACGAGATCCCGCTGCTGGTCGATGACCTGCTCGATCGGCTTGTACGCGCCCGGGATCTCGTCCACTACGCCGGAGTCCTTACGGCACTCCACGCCCCGCGTCTGCTCCTCCAGGTCCTTCGTCGTGAAGCGACGCTTCGCCGCGCTGCGGCTCATGCGCCGACCCGCGCCGTGCGAGGCGGAGTTGAAGGCCTTCTCGTTGCCGAGCCCCTTCACGATGTACGAGCTGGTGCCCATCGAGCCGGGAATGATCCCGAATTCGCCGGAGCCCGCCCGGATCGCACCCTTGCGGGTGACCAACAGGTCCATGCCCTGGTATCGCTCCTCCGCAACGTAGTTGTGGTGGCACGAGATCTCCGGCTCGAAGGTCGGCTTCGCCTTCTTGAACTCCTTACGGACCACGTCCTTCAGGAGCGCCATCATGATCGTGCGGTTGTACTTCGCGTACTCCTGCGCCCAGAAAAGGTCGTTGCGGTATGCCGCCATCTGAGGCGTGTCCGAAACGAAGACGGCGAGGTCGCGGTCGACCAAGCCCTGGTTGTGCGGGAGCCTCTGAGCCACACCGATGTGGTGCTCAGCCAGCTCCTTACCGATGTTCCTGGATCCGGAGTGAAGAGTAAGCCAAACCACCCCCTCAGAATCGAACAAAAGTTCGATATAGTGGTTGCCGGCTCCGAGCGTCCCCATCTGCTTAACGGCCCGCTCCTCCCGGAACTTAACCGCCTCCGCAACCCCGTCGAACCGCCCCCAGAAGTCATCCCACCCCGCAGTGGCGAGCCCATGGAACCGCCCCGGCTCCACAGGGCTGTCATGCATCCCCCGCCCCACAGGAATCGCCTGCTCGATCTTCGACCGAAGCCGCGACAGATCCCCCGGCAGATCATTCGCCGTGAGCGAGGTCTTCACCGCCGACATCCCGCAGCCGATGTCCACCCCCACCGCCGCAGGACACACAGCCCCCTGCATCGCGATGACGGAACCGACCGTCGCGCCCTTGCCGTAGTGGACGTCCGGCATGACCGCGAGGCCCTTGATCCACGGGAGGGTCGCGACGTTGCGGAGCTGCTGCAGGGCGCCGTCCTCGACCGTCGTCGGGTCGGTCCACATCCGGATCGGTACCTTCGCGCCCGGCATCTCTACGTACGACATATCGTCCTCTTTCCCCCGAAACAACAACAGAAGTCTGTAAACGCAAAACCGGTGCCAAGGTCGAAGAAAAGGGACAACGGACCGGCGTCCACGGCAGTGCGTGCGATACACATTGTCTGCCGGGGGCGCCCCCGTGCGGCAAGCGAATAACCAGCGGGGACACTGGTCGAACCGATCGCCAGACCCCACCGTCGAGAGGAGCCCGACCGTGCAGCGGAAGGCCTATCTACCCGGCGTCGCGGCGCTCCTCGCCGTGCTGCTGGCCGGCTGCACCGGCGGCTCGAGCGACGACAGCAGCACCGACGACTCCAACCCCGGTGATGCAGGAACGGCCAGCGCGGCCGCCCAGCCGGGCAAGTACCGCACGCTCCCGGAGCCGTGCAGCGCGATCGACCAGGACACCCTCGACTCGCTCCTGCCCGGCATCAAGCAGATCACCGACGAGGAGCAGCGGGACAAGGCGTACGAGGGCGAGGCGACGCAGACGTTCGACACGGACCGCAAGGTCGGCTGCCGCTGGAAGGTCGATTCGACGGATGCCACGGATCGTCTTTACGTCGACTTCGAACGTGTCGTCTCGTACCACAACTCCGTGAGCGACGACAGCGAGGCGGAGCAGGTGTTCGCGACGAAGGTGGCCGCGGCCGACCTGCCCGAGCCGGCCACCTCCAGTTCCGATTCCGGTTCCAGCGGCAGTGGCGATGCCGACTCCTCGGCCTCCGCCTCCACTTCCCCCTCGGCCTCCTCTTCCGCTTCCTCCTCGGCCGACTCCGCCGACTCCGCCTCGGATTCCGCTTCTCCGTCCGCCACTCCGTCTAGCCTGCTGCCCCGCACCCTGTCCGACCTCGGCGACGAGGCCTTCCTCGACGACGCGCTGAGCGGGTCCGCTTCGACGGCTCAGCAGCGGACGGTGACTGTGGCGTTCCGCACGTCCAACGTCATCGTGACCATCGAGTACGAGGAGCAGCCGGCCACGGTCGGGACCGTGCCGGACAGCAAGGAAATGCAGGACAGGGCCCGGAAACTGGCCGCCTCGCTGGCGGACACGCTGGCCGGTTAGCGGGCGTTCGGCCCTGTCTCGCGTCCGTCCGCAAAGCTTGCGAAGCAGAAGCACACAGTTTCCTCACCGCGTACCGTGGCCCCTCGGACCCGAACCCGCCGACCGCAGGAACCACAGCGTCATGAGTGAAGGAACCATGCAGCGAGCAGCAGAGCGAGACCAGCGGACCCAGCGAGACCGGCCAGCGAAGCGTTCAAGCCGCTTCCTTGTCTGCGCGGTCGCAGTGCCCGTGATGGTGCTCGCCGCCGGCTGCTCCTCGGACTCCGGCTCCGACGACGGAGGCAGCAAGGGTGCGGGCGGTGACTCGTCGTCGTCCGCGTCCGGTGCGAGCGCGTCGCCGACGGTGCAGGCGGCGGCGTACAAGAAGTTGCCGGATTCGTGTGGGGTGTTGTCGAAGAAGACGCTGACCTCGCTGGTGCCGAAGGGTGCGAAGTCCGGCAAGGAGGGCAAGTCGGGCGATGCGGCGACGCGGGCGAGTTGCTCGTGGAGCAGCCTGGACAACAACGGTGTGAAGGGCTCGCAGTTCCGCTGGCTGAACGTCTCGCTGCTGCGTTTCGAGTCGGACGCTACGCGCGGCGAGGGCAACCAACTGGCGCACGCGTACTACGAGAAGCAGGTCAAGGACGCCCAGGCGGTTCAGGGCGCGAAGAACACGAAGTCGGAGCCGGTCGCCGGGACGGGCGACGAGGCGACGCTGGTGCGTTACGACCTGAAGAAGAAGGAGGGTTCCTTCAAGCAGCAGACGGTCGTGACGCGCGTCGAGAACGTCGTCATCACGCTGGACTACAACGGCGCGGGCCTGGCCGGTGAGAAGACGCCGAGCGCGGACACCCTGGCGAAGGTCGCGGAGAAGGCGGCGAAGGAGGCGGTCGCCTCGGTGGCGGCGGCGAACGGCGACGGCAGCGGGAGCACGGGCTCCGGTTCGGGTTCGGGCACGGCGAAGCCCTCGCCTTCGAAGTCGGCGTCGAAGTCCCCGTCGGCGTCTCCGTCGAAGGCCTCGAAGTCCTCTTCGGCGTCTCCGTCCTCCTCAGCGTCCAAGAAGAGCTGACTGTCACATCTGGACGGCAACTCGCAGCTCAGCACCGCTTTTTGACGGAGTCCGGCCCCCTGTGGGGACCGGGCTCCACCCGTTCCGTTACCTCGTCGGGCGCACACATGTGCCACTCTGTTGCGCGCAACAGCACGCAATGGGAGGGGAGTACGGGTGGCCGCGCCACTGCAGCTGACTCGGATGCACCGGATTCTCATCGGCGTGGTCGTGACCGGCGCCGTGATCATCGCCGGCATCGGCTTCGCCGGTTCGTATGCGGCGGTCCGCGAGTTGGCCATCAAGAAGGGCTTCGGGAACTTCTCCTATGTGTTCCCGATCGGCATCGACGCGGGCATCTGTGTGCTGCTCGCGCTGGACCTTCTCCTCACCTGGATACGCATACCGTTCCCGCTGCTGCGGCAGACGGCCTGGCTGCTGACGGCGGCGACGATCGCGTTCAACGGCGCGGCGGCGTGGCCGGATCCGCTGGGTGTGGGTATGCACGCGGTGATCCCGGTGCTGTTCGTGGTGTCCGTCGAGGCGGCCCGGCATGCGATCGGCCGTATCGCGGACATCACGGCGGACAAGCACATGGAGGGCGTGCGCCTCACGCGCTGGCTGCTCTCCCCGGTCCCGACGTTCCTTCTCTGGCGCCGGATGAAGCTGTGGGAGCTGCGCTCCTACGAGCAGGTCATCAAGCTGGAGCAGGAGCGTCTGGTGTACCAGGCGCGGCTGCGTTCGCGGTTCGGGCGTGCGTGGCGTCGTAAGGCTCCGGTGGAGTCGTTGATGCCGCTGCGGCTGGCCCGGTACGGGGTGCCGCTGGCGGAGACGGCTCCGTCGGGTCTGGCGGCGGCGGGCATCGAGCCGGCGCTGCTTCCGCCGGCGCCGCGGGTCGAGGCGTCTGCGCCTCCGCGGGCCGTCGAGGCGGCGCACGTTCCGCAGCAGCCGCCGGCGCCCGTCGAGGAGCAGTACCAGCAGGGACCGGATCAGAGCCCCTGGTTCAACGTCCCGCAGCAGGTCGAGTACCACGGCGACTACGACCCCGCGTACGACCCGGAGCAGTACGCGCAGTGGTTCGCGGAGCAGCAGCAGGCCGAGCTGTACCAGCAGGAGCAGTTCCCGCAGGACCAGTACCCGCAGGACCAGTACCCGCAGGAGCAGTTCCCGCAGGAGCAGTTCCCGGAGGAGCCCTCTTCGGAGGAGACCGGCAGCTTCCCCATTCCGGTCAGTCCGGGCCGTACGCGCGAGCTCGGTGAGGGCGGAGGTCCCCCGGAGCCGGACGAGGACGCGTACTACCAGGTCTTCCGTGAGTCGATAAAGACCGGGAACGGAGCGCCGACCCCCAAGGGGTTCATCGCCGATGTCGAGGCGACGTACGGCGTCACGCTTCCGCAACGCGAGGCCGAGCAGATGGTGAACCGCTTCTCCAACCGGCTCAACGCGGAGCTGGCGGAAGAGCACATCGCATGAGAAAGCGCCCGGTGCCGCACGGCACCGGGCGCTTTCCTCACGGTGTCACTCCCCGAGCAGGGCCCGGACCCGCTCCTGCCCCACGGCCAGCAGCAGCGTGGGCAGTCGGGGACCGGTGTCGCGGCCGACCAGCAGGTGGTAGAGCAGCGCGAAGAAGGTCCGCTGGGCGGTCTTGATCTCGGCCGGCAGCTCCTTGGGCGTGGCGTCGGCCGGGAACCCGGCCTGGACCTTGGGGACGCCGTACACGAGGTGTGTGAGTCCGTCGAGCGACCAGTGCGACTCGAGGCCGTCGAGCAGCAGCCGCAGTGACTGCTGGGAGGCCTCGTCGAGGGACTTCAGCAGGTCCGCGTCGGGTTCGTCGCGCACGATGGTCCGCTGGTCGGCGGGGACGTGCGTGTTGATCCAGGCTTCGGCCTTGTCGTAGCGCGGGCGTGCCTCGTCCAGGGAGCCGAGCGGGTCCGCGGGGTCGAGTTCGCTGAGGATCCGCAGCGCCTGGTCCGTGTGCCCGGCGGTGATGTCCGCGACCGAGGCGAGGGTCCGGTACGGCAGCGGGCGGGGCGTCTTGGGCAGTTCGCCGCCGGCCGTGCGTACCGCGCGTGAGTGCGCGGCGATGTCGGCCGGGAGGGCGGAGGCGTCGGCGACCTTGGCGTCGAGCTTGTCCCACTCGTCGTAGAGGCGCTGGATCTCCTGGTCGAAGGCGATCTTGAAGGACTGGTTGGGGCGGCGGCGGGCGTAGAGCCAGCGCAGGAGCTGCGGCTCCATGATCTTCAGGGCGTCGGCGGGGGTGGGGACCCCGCCTCGCGAGGACGACATCTTGGCCATGCCGCTGATGCCGACGAAGGCGTACATCGGCCCGATGGGCTGCTTGCCGCCGAAGATCCCGACGATCTGGCCACCCACCTGGAAGCTCGACCCCGGGGACGAGTGGTCGACACCGCTCGGCTCGAAGATGACACCCTCGTAGGCCCAGCGCATCGGCCAGTCGACCTTCCAGACGAGCTTGCCGCGGTTGAACTCGTTCAGCCGGACGGTCTCGGAGAAGCCGCACGACGTGCAGGCGTACGTCAGCTCGGTGGTCTCGTCGTCGTAGGAGGTGACCGTCGTGAGGTCCTTCTCGCAGTTGCCGCAGTAGGGCTTGTACGGGAAGTATCCGGCGGAGCCGCTGCTGCCGTCGTCCTCGCCGGCCGCGCCCGAGCCCTCGGCGGCCTCGAGCTCGGCCTCGTCCACCGGCTTCTGGCCCTGCTTCTGCTTCGCCGGGGCCTTCTTGGTGCGGTACTGGTCGAGGATCGCGTCGATGTCGGCGCGGTGGGCGATGGCGTGCAGGATCTGCTCGCGGTACACGCCGGAGGTGTACTGCGCGGTCTGGCTGATCCCGTCGAACTCGACGCCCAGCTCGGCGAGCGACTCGATCATGGCGGCCTTGAAGTGCTCGGCCCAGTTGGGGTGCGCGGACCCCTTCGGGGCGGGCACGGAGGTCAGCGGCTTGCCGATGTGCTCGGCCCAGGTCTCGTCGATCCCGGCGATGCCGGCCGGCACCTTGCGGTAGCGGTCGTAGTCGTCCCAGGAGATCAGGTGCCGGACCTGGTGGCCGCGGCGGCGGATCTCGTCGGCGACGAGGTGCGGGGTCATGACCTCGCGGAGGTTGCCGAGGTGGATCGGTCCGGAGGGCGACAGGCCGGACGCGACGACGACAGGTTTGCCGGGGGCCCGACGCTCCGACTCCTCGATGACGTCATCCGCGAAACGGGAGACCCAGTCGGCGGTCTCGGTGCTCTGAGCCACGATCGGCACGTCCTTCTTTCTCCGGGGCAGCCAGTACGGTCAACGGCTGACGCCCCATTCTCCCAGACCGCCTCGCGCCCGGGAAAACGGCTTTACCCCCCATGGGATACTGGTTGGGTCTATCGATCCCCACGAGGAGAACGGCACCCCTTCCTATGGCCTCGGTCACGTCCCTCAGCGACTCCGTCCAGCAGCACCTCGCTTCCGCCCTCTCGGCCACCCTGCCGGAGGCGTCGGGCGCAGACCCGCTGCTGCGACGTAGCGACCGGGCCGACTTCCAGGCCAACGGCATTCTGGCGCTGGCCAAGAAGGCGAAGGCGAACCCGCGGGAGCTGGCGACGCAGGTGGTCTCCCAGGTCGTCACGGGTGAGGAACTGATCAAGGAGGTCGAGGTCTCCGGCCCCGGCTTCCTGAACGTCACGATCTCCGACAGGGCGATCACGCAGACCCTCGCGGAGCGCTACGCGGACGACACCGGCCGCCTCGGTGTCCCCCTCGCCCCGGCCCCCGGCATCACGGTCGTGGACTACGCCCAGCCGAACGTGGCGAAGGAGATGCACGTCGGTCACCTCCGCTCGGCGGTGATCGGCGACGCCCTGCGCGGGATGCTCGACTTCACGGGCGAGAAGACGATCGGCCGGCACCACATC
The DNA here is from genome assembly GCF_040644055.1 of Streptomyces sp. NPDC047043. Lineage (NCBI taxonomy): Bacteria > Bacillati > Actinomycetota > Actinomycetes > Kitasatosporales > Streptomycetaceae > Streptomyces > Streptomyces sp. NPDC047043. The sequence goes on along the minus strand of NZ_JBEYVO010000057.1, from coordinate 27,209 downwards.
GGCGACTGGGGCACCCAGTTCGGCATGCTCATCCAGTACCTGTTCGAGCACCCCGGCGAGCTGGCCCCGGCGACGGACGTCGACGGCGAGCAGGCCATGTCGAACCTGAACCGGGTGTACAAGGCCTCGCGTGCGGTGTTCGACGCGGACGAGGAGTTCAAGGAGCGCGCCCGGAAGCGGGTCGTGGCCCTGCAGTCCGGCGACAAGGAGACCCTGGAACTCTGGCAGCAGTTCGTGGACGAGTCGAAGGTCTACTTCTACTCGGTCTTCGAGAAGCTGGACATGGAGATCCGCGACGAGGAGATCGTCGGCGAGTCCGCGTACAACGAGGGCATGCCCGAGACGGCCCGCCTCCTGGAGGAGATGGGCGTCGCGGTCCGCTCCGAGGGCGCGCTGGTCGTGTTCTTCGACGACATCCGCGGCAAGGACGACCAGCCGGTCCCGCTGATCGTGCAGAAGGCCGACGGCGGCTTCGGTTACGCCGCCTCCGACCTGACCGCGATCCGCAACCGCGTCTTCGACCTGCACGCGACGACGCTGCTGTACGTCGTGGACGTGCGCCAGTCGCTGCACTTCAAGATGGTCTTCGAGGCAGCCCGCCGCGCCGGCTGGCTCGCCGACGACGTCACCGCGCACAACATGGGCTACGGCACGGTGCTGGGCGCGGACGGCAAGCCGTTCAAGACGCGTGAGGGCGAGACGGTACGGCTGGAGGATCTGCTGGACGAGGCGGTGCAGCGGGCCGCCGAGGTCGTACGGGAGAAGGCCCTGGACCTCACCGAGGACGAGATCCAGGAGCGGGCCGCGCAGGTGGGCATCGGCGCGGTGAAGTACGCCGACCTGTCCACATCTCCCAACCGCGACTACAAGTTCGACCTGGACCAGATGGTGTCGCTGAACGGCGACACGAGCGTGTACCTGCAGTACGCGTACGCCCGGATCCAGTCGATCCTGCGCAAGGCCGGGGAGACGAAGCCGGCCGCCCACCCGGAGCTCGAACTCGCCCCGGCGGAGCGCGCGTTGGGCCTGCACGTGGACGCGTTCGGTGACACGGTCTTCGAGGCTGCCGCGGAGTACGCACCGCACAAGCTGGCCGCGTACCTGTACCAACTGGCGTCGCTGTACACGTCGTTCTACGACAAGTGCCCGGTCCTCAAGGCCGACACCCCGGCCCAGGTGGAGAACCGTCTGTTCCTGTGCGACATGACGGCCCGCACCCTGCACCGGGGCATGGCACTGCTGGGCATCAGGACACCCGAGCGGCTCTGACCGCGGCGGCGGACCGGGGCCGTCGCGCGGTGACCGCCACGGTCGCGTACGTCATGGTGAAGCGGCCGCCGTGTGCGTCGATGGCGGCCCCAACCCCCTCCAGCATCCGCGCGAGCCGGTCCGCGGGAAGCCGGGTGAAGGCGCCCTGGGTGGGCATGACGTCCAGCCAGGCGTCGCGGGTGTACGTGAACTCCCAGTCGTAGCGCCACTGTTCGGGCTCGCCGAAGGCACGGGCGGCCCGCATGCCGTCGGCGGCCTTGTCGAACCCCGACTGATACGTCTGCAGCGCGGGTCGCGTCAGGGCCGCGCGGAAGTCGAAGGGCAGGCCGGTGACTTCGCGCTCGATGACGTCGGCGAAGGCTTCGCCGAGCTCGGACGGCAGCTGGGCCACGTTCCAGAAAGGGACCAGCAGGCCGCCGGGCCGAAGCACGCGAGCCGCCTTCGCCGCGCCCACGACGGGATCGACCCAGTGCCAGGCGGTCCCGGCGACGACGGCGTCGAACTGCCGCCCGCCGGGCTCCCATTGCTCGATCGTCGCCACTTCCACGTCCACGTCGAGCATCCGCGCCACTTCGGCCATACGTGCGTCGGGCTCGACCCCGAGCACCCGGCACCCGGCGGCCCGGAACTGCCGCGCGACGATCCCCGTACCGCAGCCGACGTCGAGGACGTCCGTGCCCGGGATTCCGGCGACGATGCGCTGCAGCAGGGCGTCGGGGTAGCGGGGCCGGGCCCGGTCGTAGCGCTCGGGATCCGTGCCGAAGGACTCGGCGATGTCCCGGCGCCGATGGGGTTCGCTCTCGGCACCCGGTGGTTGCGGCTGAGACGGTAAAGTGGGCATGCGCCCACTATGGATGGCCGGCACCCACCGGTCAATGGGCAAGCGCCCACTCGCAGCGAGGAGAGACACCCGGCATGCCAACAGGTGTGGCCATGCGCGACCCGCGCACGCAGCTCTTCGACGCCGCCGAGCGCATCCTGCTCCGGGACGGCCCGAACGCGCTGACCAGCAGGGCGGTGACGACGGAGGCGGGTTGCGCAAAGGGCGTCCTGCACCGGCACTTCGCGGACTTCGACGCGTTCCTGGCGGAACTGGTGCTGGGCCGCATCCACCGGCTCGAGGACCGCTCCGCCGCACTGCGCGCATCGGCCGGAACCGGCACGGTCCCCGGCAACCTCACGGCCGCACTGACGGACCTGTTCGACCCGGTCGCGACCGCCGTCGTAAGCCTGGTCATCTCCCGGAACGAACTACGCACCCGCCTGCGCGCGGCGGGCTCGACGGGCATCCCCCTCATGGGCGAGGCGGCGACGATGCTGGCGTCCTACCTCGCGGCGGAGCGAGACCTGGGCCGCCTGAAGCCCGACACCGACGTGGACGTCCTGGCCCCCACCCTCCTGGGAGCCGCGCATCTGCTCTATGCGGACCGGGAGGCGGGGCGGCCGGACGCGGAGGCGGTGCGGAGCATGGTGACCACGGTCGTCGCCGGTGCGGTGCCGAGGACCGGCTGACATCCAGTCAGTCCGATCCGGGACTCCGCCCGGATCGACCCGCTGCCCCTCGGCGACCGCGCCAGCACGCAGCCGCCGTACGCGCCCATTCGACCTCGTGCTCCGCCTGCCCGCGCACCCAGCGGGCCGCGGCCCACGCCTCGCTGCGGATCCACTCGGCCTCCGCGCGCTCTCCCGCCGGCCCAGCTCATGAACCATGGTCGCGTCGATTCGCATACGAAGACTCAGGTCGCCGCGAGCAGTTCAAGGCCGAGGGGGGTGCAGATGTGCCAGACCGCCTTGCCGTCGCGGCTCGTCGTGATCAGCCGGGCGTCGCGCAGCGCCTTGGTGTGTTCGGACGCCGAGGACCTGCTGATGTCGAGCTCGCGGGCGACCTCGCTGGTGGTGTGCTCCCGGGTGAGGAGTTCCAGCGCGGCTGCCCGGGTACGGCCGAGCAGGGCCGCCAGCGGACTCGGGCGACCGGGCGTGCGCTCGCCGAGCAGCGGCAGCGGCGCCGCGCCCCCGTAGATCAGGATGCTCGGCGCGTCGTCGTGAAGGGCCACCAGCGGGCGCCCGGTCCAGAGGGTGGACGGCAGGAGGATCACTCCGTGTCCCGTCAGCGACACCTCCCGGTCGGCCGGGTCGTCGAAGACGAGCGTCGTACCCTCCCAGCGTCCGCCGGGGCCGAGTCCGGCCAGGGCGGTGCGGATGCCGTGCTGCGCCAACAGGCGGGTGCGCCAGGCCCGTTCGGCGTCGAAGGCGGACTGGATGTCGGGCCAGCAGGCCGACAGCAGACCGCCGTACGCGGCGCGCAGGGCTCGTTCCAGCTCCTCCCACGCCTCCCGGTCCTTGCCGGCGATGCGCCGCAGCCAGGGTGTGGGCCGCAGCACTTCGGGGATCCGGCCGTCCAGCTCGGCGCGGACCCGGGCGGGCGGGGTCGACAGGACGGTGTCGAGCCCGGCCTCGAACCCCCGGCTGAGCGGGTCGAGGAACATGGGACCCCTGGCCGTGGGCGGGATCAGCTGGAGCAGGGGACGGGCCTCGGCCGGAAACGCGCCGCGGGCTGTGCGCCGCCACCGGCTCAACGCCGGGGTCGGAGGCTGCCGTTGGAGCACGGCCACGGCCAGTCCCAGCTCCATCAGGGGCGCGGGTTCCGGGGCGAAGGTCACCGCGAGCAGGTCCTCCGCCGTGAAGCTCAGCCGCAGCATCCGCTCACCCACATCCCCCACGTTTCGGCCAGAACCGAAACCATCGCGGTCCCCGCTCGACCCACGGATTATGGGGGAGGCGTCCGGGTTGCCATAAGGGGGGAACCGGTCCGGTCGCCCGGGGGAGGCGGGATCCCGGCAGGCCGGTGCACGAGTCGGCGCAGTACCGGCCCGCCGGGATACGTCCGCTGTCAGTGGCTGCCCCTACAGTCACTGACATGGCGACTCTTCCCAACCCCCTGCCGAGACTCGCGTCCCTCGGGCTCGACCTCCCGCCCGGCCGGCTGATCGACGAGACCGACGAGGGCCCCTGGCACGAACCGCTGCTGTGGCTGGCGGACGAGCAGCCTGCGCCCGGTGCCTGGTCCGCGCTGCAAACTGCTGCGCGGGCGGTAGGGCTGCTCCCGCTCGTCGTGGACGTGGGCGGCGGCCTCGGCGAGCCCGAGAAGTGGGAGTTGATGCCCGGGGAGATGTCGTACCCCGGGGACCACGACGCGGAGGAAGTACTGGCCGAGTTCTGGGAGTCGTACGCGGCGGAGGACGACGAATGGCCCGGCCTCGCCGACGCCCTGCCCGACACCGCCGACCCCGACGCCAACGCCGCCGACGTGGTGGACTCGCTCCTCGCCGGCGGCCGCCCGCTCAGGGACCCGCACCTCGCCCTCGTCCCGGCCCGCCGTAGCGCCGACATCCCCACGGCGATCGGCTGGTTCGGCCCGGCGAACCACACGAACGACACCGCCCGCCTGTCGGCAGTACTCCGCTCCTGGGAGGACCGCTTCGGCATACGAGTCATCGCCCTCGGCTACGCCGACCTGCTGGTGTCCGTCGCCGCCCCGCCCAGGACCCTCGCCGAGGCGGAGGCCGTGGCCGCCGAGCACTTCGCGTTCTGCCCGGACAACATCCTCCAGGGCAGCGACACCACACTCACCGCATACGCCGAGAACCAGCTCCTCAACCAACCGGCATGGCACTTCTGGTGGGACTGATCGAAAGGATGTGAAGCTGACGGGCACCCACCGAGCCTCCCCTCGTCCACCAACTCCCGCTCCCCTACGACCGTACGGCCCCCTCGACCCGCGTCTCGGCCAACACCCGCCCGTGCAAAAGCAGATGCCGCTCAGTGCGGCCGAGGAGCGCGGTCAGAGAGCGCCGAGAAGCCCGTGCAGAAGAGCACTGACAGAAAAGAGCAGGCCGCCGACGAGGATGCCGAGCATGTGAGACCTCCAGGAACGAAATGTGACGTTTCTACCGCCCTCGATAACGCCCCATGCCCGCCCGCGTTACGGCCCCGGCCCCCTCAGGCCTTGTTGCCAACCCCCGCATAGACATTGATGTCGGCGTCGGTCACGTCGTTGATGTCGGCGTACCGCACCTTCTCGATGTCGTCGAGTGTCGCCAGAAAGGACGCCTCCGGCTGCTCCGGAACAGGAGCAGCGTCGTCGGCACGCCAGTGATGCGCGGGCACCACACCGGGCTCCGCCAACTCCAGCGCACTCTGCACAAAGAATCGCTCGACTTCCTCCCGGGACCGCAGCACGAAGGTGAACCCCCGCTCGGTATAAGTCCGCTGAACAGCGCGGATGTTCTCGGGATTGAGGTCCTCGGTCAGATGACTGAGCACCAGCCGACTGCCCGCCGGCAGCGCATCGACGAGCTCACGCACGATGGGATAAGCCTCGTCGTCCTCCACGAAGTGCAGGATCGCAACGAGGCAGAGCGCAACCGGCTGGTCGAAGTCCAGCGTCTTGGCGGCCTGTTCGAGGATGTGCGCCGGATTCTTGAAGTCGGCGTCGATGTAGTCCGTACGGCCTTCGGGCCCGCTGGTGAGCAGAGCCCGTGCATGCGCCAGCACCACGGGATCGTTGTCGACGTACACGACCCGCGAGTCGGGAATGACCCGCTGGGCGATCTGATGGACGTTCTCCGCGGTGGGCAGCCCCGTACCGATGTCGAGGAACTGCCGAATGCCGTCCTCCCGGGCCAGCGTCCCGACCGCCCGGCGCAGGAAGTCCCGGTTGTGCCGCACGTCGAGGTAGCCGCGCGGATTGGCGGCGAGCGCGGCGGCGGCCGCGGCACGGTCGACGGGGTAGTTGTCCTTGCCGCCGAGGAAGACGTCGTAGACGCGGGCCGGATGCGCCTTGGTGGTGTCGATCCTCCTTCTCAGCTCGGCGGGATCCTGGCTGAGGGCGTCACCGGGCATGGGCGTCTCCCTGGAGAGTCGAGGCGGTCATTCAAAAGACAACGAACCAGTCGCCAACAACCTAACTCCCGACGGAAGTTGATGGTGCCCACGCCGAAATCTCACAGCTCCAAGCGCCTCCACACCCCACCGGACGTCCCGGATCCACCCCCCGGGACACGACATCCCTGCAGTTCAGAGCCCGTCCCACCACCCCGGCGTCCCGAATGGCGCGCGAACTGTGGCGACCCGACCGCATCACCGAGCAGGCTGTGCCCCGACCCCCAGTTCACCATCGAGAGGGCCACCCCATGTCCGCGTCCAAGCCCCCCACCCGCCGTTCCCGGCTCCTCCTCGCCGCAACGGCCGCACTCGCCGCACTGATCCTCACGGCATGCAGGGACGGAGAAGGCCTCCGGGACGAGGGCCCCTCCTCGATGACCACCCCCACCACACACTCGGCACCGGCACAGACACCGTCACCGACCGCCCGCTGAGACGGCGCCACGGACACCCGAACCGGCAGCGGTGGCAGGCTGGCTGACGGACCGCACTCGCCCACGGCGAAAAGGTGAACGGGCACCCGCACGCGCCCACGGCGAAAAGGGGCCGTACCGGGGGGTGTCCGCCCGCAGCGGCGGGCGTCACCGCCGAGCACAGCCCCCACAAGACAGCAACCGCCCGACCGAGGACGGACACCCCCCGGCGCGGCCCCGACCCACAACCGAACCGCCCCCCCCAAAACCCGCAGATGCGCCGCAGGCATCCCCCAACACCCCTCAGCCCAACTTCTGCGCAGCCTCCACAGCCCAGTACGTCAGAATGCTCCGCGCCCCCGCCCGCTTGATCCCGGTCAACGCCTCCAGGATCGCCCGATCCCGATCGATCCACCCCTTCTCCGCAGCAGCCTCGATCATCGAGTACTCCCCGGAGATCTGATACGCGACGACCGGCACATCCACCGCATCCGCTACCCGGGCCAGGATGTCCAGATACGGCCCCGCAGGCTTCACCATCACCAGATCGGCGCCCTCTTCAAGATCCAGCGCCAACTCCCGCAGCGACTCCCGAACATTCGCCGGGTCCTGCTGATACGTCTTCCGGTCCCCCTTCAAGGACGACCCGACAGCCTCCCGGAACGGCCCGTAGAAAGCGGACGCGTACTTCGCGGTGTAGGCAAGGATCGCAACATCCTCCCGCCCGATCTGGTCAAGCGCATCGCGGACGACCCCGATCTGCCCGTCCATCATCCCGCTGGGCCCCACCACATGGGCCCCGGCATCGGCCTGAACCTGCGCCATCTCGGCATACCGCTCAAGCGTGGCGTCGTTGTCGACACGCCCCTCCGAGTCCAGCACCCCACAGTGCCCGTGGTCCGTGGTCTCGTCGAGACACAGGTCGGACATGACGAGCAACTCGTCTCCCACCTCGGCCCGCACATCACGGATCGCGACCTGCAGAATCCCGTCCGGATCGGTCCCCGGCGTCCCCACCGCGTCCTTCTTCGACTCCTCCGGCACACCGAACAGCATGATCCCGGAGACCCCGGCCGCCACCGCCTCCGCCGCCGCCTTCTTCAGGCTGTCACGCGTGTGCTGCACGACACCGGGCATCGCCCCGATCGGCACGGGCTCGCTGACACCCTCGCGCACGAACGCCGGAAGGATGAAGTCCGCCGGGTGCAGCCGGGTCTCGGCGACCATGCGCCGCATGACGGGAGAGGTCCGCAGCCGCCGCGGCCGCGTGCCGGGAAAGGATCCGTACTTCGTCATGCCACCTACGCTACGCCCGCCCCGGAGGCGCCTTTGCCGACGGAACGTCGGCGCGGCAAGGCCGCACATGCGCCCCCCACACCCCAGGTCCATCCTGAAAGAACGCCCTGAAAACCCCGCACAGAACAGAACCGCACAGGACAAGGACCCCGACGGCCGCCCCCGCCCCGCCGCCGCCGTCCCTCCGTCACGCACCGCGGAGGACGCGATGACAGCCATCCACCACACCCCCGACCTGTTCGCCCTGTCCGAGATCCACGGCCCCGTCCTGCGCCCCGGCGACGACGCCTACGTCGCCGAGGTCACCGGCTTCAACCTGTCCGCCCGCCACAACCCCGACGTCGTCGTCGGCGCGACCGGCACCGACGACATCGTGACCGCGATGCGCTGGGCCGCGGCCACCGGCACCCCTGTCGCCGTCCAGGCCACCGGCCACGGCGCCAACTTCCCCATCGACGGCGGCCTCCTGATCAGCACCACCCGCATGACGGACGTACGCATAGACCCCACCGAACGCACCGCGACCGTCGCGGCCGGCGCGAGGTGGCGCCACGTCCTGGACGCGGCCACCCCGCACGGCCTGGCCGCACTCAACGGCTCGTCCACGGACGCCGGCGTCGTCGGCTACACCCTCGGCGGCGGCCTGCCCGTCCTGGGCCGGGCATACGGCTACGCGGCCGACCGCGTCCGCTCCCTCCAGGTCGTCACCTGCGACGGCACACTGCGCACCACGGACCCGGACACCGAACCCGACCTGTTCTGGGCCCTGCGCGGCGGCAAGGGCAACGTAGGAGTGGTCACCGAGCTGACCTTCGACCTGCTGGAACTCCCCACCGTGCTGGGCGGCGGCATCTACTTCCCCGGCGAACAGGCTGAGGCGGTCCTGCGCACCTGGGCCGACTGGACGACCACCCTCCCCACCCAGATGTGCAGCGCCTACACGCTCCTGCGCCTGCCCCCGATCCCGGAGATCCCCGAGCCCCTGCGCGGCGGCTTCTGGGCACGGGTCGCCCTCGCCTGGACCGGCGACGTACAGGAGGGCGAGAACCTGCTGGCGCCCATCCGCGAGGCCGCACCGGTCGTCATCGACACGGTGGAGCAGATGCCGTGGGCCGCCATGGACCGCATCTACATGGACCCGCAGGACCCGCTCCCCGCCCGCGAAGCCTGCAGTCTGCTGAGGGCCCTGCCCGCGGAGGCCGTGACGACGTTCCTGGCCCAGGCGGGCCCGGCGGTCCCCGACCTCCCGCTCCTGCTGGTCGAAATCCGCCACATGGGCGGCGAACTCTCCCGCCCCGCCGACATCGAGGACGCCATCTGCGCCCGCGACGCCAGCTACATCCTGGAAACGGTAGGCGTCCTGCCCGGCCCGGAGTTCGCGGCGGCCGTGGAAGCAGCCACGACAGCCCTGCACACCGCGATGGCCCCGTACGGCACGGGCCACACGATGGTCAACCTCCACGGCACCCCGGGCGACGAGAAGGACCGCGCCCGAGCGTGGACCGAGGAGGTCTACGACCGTCTCGCGCACACGAAGGAGACGTACGACCCGAACAACCTGCTGCGCTACGGGCACACGGTCACACCGCACGCGGCCTGACCGGCGTCACCCAGCCCGTCGGGGGGGGGCGCAGCGTCCCAGGGACGCGCACCCCCACCCACCTCAGGTCGTACGACGCCGCCGAGCCCCCGGCCGCCGCTCACTGGGCCGGGTCACCGCGTCCCCGGCCTCGAGCGCGGCAGCCCGCCGCCGCAACCCGAAGTCGGCGAGAGCCTCCGCCAGCTTGTGCACGGACGGCTCCGGGGCCATCACATCCACCCGCAGCCCATGCTCCTCGGCAGTCTTCGCGGTGGCCGGCCCGATACAAGCGATCACGGTCACGTTGTGCGGCTTCCCGGCAATCCCCACCAGGTTCCGCACGGTCGACGACGAGGTGAAGAGAACGGCGTCGAAGCCACCCCCCTTGATCGCCTCCCGGGTCTCCGCCGGCGGCGGCGAGGCCCGCACGGTCCGGTAGGCCGTGACGTCGTCGACCTCCCAGCCCAGCTCGATGAGCCCGGCGACAAGAGTCTCCGTGGCGATGTCCGCCCGAGGCAGGAACACCCGGTCGATCGGGTCGAACACGGGGTCGTACGGCGGCCAGTCCTCCAACAGGCCCGCCGCCGACTGCTCCCCACTCGGCACCAGATCCGGCTTCACACCGAACGCCACCAGCGCCTTGGCGGTCTGCTCCCCCACCGCGGCGACCTTGATCCCCGCGAAGGCCCGCGCATCGAGCCCGTACTCCTCGAACTTCTCCCGGACCGCCTTCACGGCGTTGACCGACGTGAACGCGATCCACTCGTACCGCCCGGTGACGAGCCCCTTCACGGCCCGCTCCATCTGCTGAGGCGTCCGCGGCGGCTCGACGGCGATGGTCGGCACCTCGTGCGGCACGGCCCCGTAGGACCGCAGCTGGTCGGAGAGCGAAGCCGCCTGCTCCTTCGTACGCGGCACGAGGACCTTCCAGCCGAACAGCGGCTTGGACTCGAACCACGACAGCTGGTCGCGCTGGGCGGCGGCGGAACGCTCACCGACCACGGCTATCACCGGCCGCCCGCCCTCCGGCGAGGGCAGCACCTTGGCCTGCTTCAGCGTCTGGGCGATGGTGCCGAGGGTGGCCGTCCAGGTCCGCTGACGAGTGGTCGTACCAGCCACCGTGACGGTCATCGGCGTATCGGGCTTGCGTCCGGCCGACACCAGCTCACCGGCGGCGGAGCCGACGGAGTCGAGCGTCGTCGACACGACCACCGTCCCGTCGGAGGCGCCGACCTCGGTCCAGCACCGGTCGGAGGCGGTACGGGCGTCGACGAACCGCACGTCCGCGCCCTGCGCGTCCCGCAGCGGAACACCGGCGTACGCGGGCACGCCGACGGCCGCCGCGACGCCCGGCACGACTTCGAAGGGCACGCCCGCGGCGGCGCAGGCGAGCATCTCCTCGGCGGCGTACGCGTCGAGTCCGGGGTCCCCGGACACCGCACGCACGACCCGCCTGCCGCCCCGCGCGGCCTCCATGACAAGATGTGCGGCATCCCGTACCGCGGGGACCCCAGCGGTTGTTGACGAACCGTCAACAACCGCAAGCTGAGGTGTGCCCGTGCCCGGAAGCGGGTCCGACGAAGGACCCGTGTCCGTGTGCACTTCGGCCACGCCTTGCCTGGCGTGCTGGCGCACCACGTCGAGCACGTCGTGCTCGGCGACGAGGACGTCCGCGTTCGCCAGCGCCTCAACGGCGCGCAGAGTCAGCAGTCCCGGATCCCCGGGTCCGGCACCCAGGAAGGTGACGTGCCCGTGATCGAGGCCGGCGGGAAGGGTGGTGGGGCTCAATGTGCTCGCTCCCCCATCAGACCGGCCGCGCCCTGGGCAAGCATCTCGGCAGCGAGTTCGCGACCGAGCGCCATCGCCTGGTCGTTTGTCTCGGGCACGGGACCGGTGGTGGACAGCTGCACCATGCGCGCGCCGTCGGTCGTGCCGACGACGCCGCGCAGGCGCATTTCCTTGACAATCTGCCCGTCGGCCAGCAGGTCGGCCAGCGCGCCCACAGGGGCGCTGCAACCGGCCTCCAGGGCGGCGAGCAGTGACCGCTCGGCGGTCACGGCGACCCGGGTGAACGGGTCGTCGAGCTCTCCGAGCGCTGCGATCAGTTCCGCGTTGTCCGCGGCACACTCGATCGCCAGTGCCCCCTGGCCGGGGGCGGGCAGAACCGTGTCTATCGACAGGAAGTCGGTGACCTCGTCGATGCGGCCGATCCGGCTGAGGCCGGCGGCGGCCAGGACGACGGCGTCCAGCTCGCCGTCGTGCACGTACCCGATCCGGGTGTCTACGTTGCCCCGGATCGGCACGGTCTCGATGTCCAGCCCGTGGCTGCGCGCGTATGCGTTCAGCTGCGCCATGCGGCGCGGCGAGCCGGTGCCGATCCGCGCCCCGCGGGGCAGGTCGGTGAACTTCAGCGCGTCCCGGGCGACGATCACGTCACGCGGGTCCTCGCGCAGCGGGACGGCGGCGAGCGCCAGCTCCTCGGGCTGCGCGGTGGGCAGGTCCTTGAGCGAATGAACCGCGAAGTCGACCTCGCCCTTCAGCAGCGCGTCGCGCAGCGCCGTGACGAACACTCCCGTGCCGCCGATCTGCGCGAGGTGCTCACGCGAGGTGTCGCCGTACGTGGTGATCTCGACGAGCTCGACGGCCCGTCCGGTCACCTGGCTCACGGCGTCCGCCACTTGCCCGGACTGGGCCATGGCGAGTCTGCTTCGCCTCGTCCCCAGTCTCAATGCCTTGCTACTCATGCGGGCCCTCGGTTCTTGCTGTTCTCAGGTTCGTCGTCGGCGCGATCGGCCCGGGAGACGGCGGCGACCGCCTCCTGGTCGAGGTCGAACAGGGTGCGCAGCGCGTCCGCGTATCCGGCGCCGCCCGGCTCTGCGGCGAGCTGCTTGACCCGTACGGTCGGCGCGTGCAGCAGCTTGTCGACGACGCGCTTGACGGTCTGTGTGATCTCGCTGCGGTGCTTGTCGTCGAGCTCGGGCAGCCGTCCCTCGAGCCGCGCGATCTCAGTGGCGACCACGTCGGCGGCCATGGTGCGCAGGGCCACGACGGTGGGCGTGATGTGCGCGGCCCGCAGCGCCGCCCCGAAGGCGGCGACCTCGTCGGAGACGATACGGCGCACCTGGTCGACGTCGGCCGCCATCGGCGCACCGGCGGAGGCCTCGGCGAGCGACTCGATGTCGACGAGCCTGACTCCGGCGAGCCGGTGCACGGCCGCGTCGATGTCACGGGGCATCGCGAGGTCGAGAAGGAAGAGCACCGGCGTCGGGCGCGGCGGTTCGGCGACCGGTTCGGGCTTGCGGCGTTCGGGGATCCGGCCGCCGGCCGCCACGGTCGCGGCGAGCGCGGTGATCAGTTCGGCATCGGCCTCGAGCGCCCGGCGGGCGGCCTCACGGCGGTCGACGGTGCCGTTGTCCACCCAGGCGGCGTGCTGCTCCAGCGTCGCCGCGTCCATCCCGGCGACGGCGGCCTCGCCCATCACGGAGAAACCCTGCTGCACAGCGGACAGGTCGAGCGGACAGTTCTCGTCGGCGCCGACGCTGGTGGGCGGCAGCGCCCCCGGCCGTATGTCCGCCTTTTCGGCCGTACGACCACTGCCGTCGAGTTCGGCGACGGGCGCACCGGTGCGGCCCTCGACCGCCCCCGCGATCGCCTCCGCCGTGAGAACCAGGCCCGTCGCCCCGGTACAGGACACCGCAACGTCGGCACGTGTCAGCTCGGCCGGCACCGCATCCATCGGTACCGCGCGGGCCAGCACGTCCGTGTCGTCGCCCTCGGTGAGGATCTGTGCGAGGCGCTCGGCGCGGTCGGCGGTCCGGTTGGCGATCACTATCTCCGCGACCCCGGCCCGCGCGAGTGTCGCCGCGGCCAGGGAGGACATCGAACCGGCGCCGATGACCAGTGCCTTCTTGCCGCGGGCCCAGTCCAGGACGTCGGCCCCGGCGGACAGCTGCTCCAGGCCGAAGGTGACCAGGGACTGCCCGGCGCGGTCGATGCCGGTCTCGGAGTGGGCGCGCTTGCCGACCCGCAGCGCCTGCTGGAACAGGTCGTTCAGCAGCCGCCCTGCGGTGTGCAGGTCCTGCGCCTTGGCGAGGGAGTCCTTGATCTGGCCGAGGATCTGCCCCTCGCCGACGACCATGGAGTCGAGCCCGCAGGCCACCGAGAACAGGTGGTGAACCGCCCGGTCCTCGTAGTGGACGTACAGATAGGGCGTGAGCTCCTCGAGGCCCACCCCGCTGTGCTGGGCGAGCAGCGTGGACAGCTCGGCGACACCGGCGTGGAACTTGTCGACGTCGGCGTACAGCTCGATGCGGTTGCAGGTCGCGAGCACCGCGGCCTCGGTGGCGGGCTCCGCGGCGACCGTGTCCTGCAGCAGCTTGATCTGGGCGTCCGCGTTCAGCGCGGCCCGCTCCAGGACGCTGACCGGGGCGCTGCGGTGGCTCAGCCCGACGACGAGGAGACTCATGCCGGCATCACGGCGGGTACGTCCCCGTCGGGCCCCTGCTCGGCGGACTCCTTGCGGGTGGCGGCGACCGGGGCGGTGCCGTCGGTCGACGCGGCCTCCTCACCGGCCTTGCGCTGCTCGTGGAAGGCGAGGATCTGCAGCTCGATGGAGAGATCCACCTTGCGTACGTCGACGCCGTCCGGGACGGACAGCACGGTCGGCGCGAAGTTCAGGATGGAGGTGACCCCGGCGGCCACGAGCCGGTCGCACACGGGCTGGGCGGCACCGGCGGGGGTGGCGATCACGCCGATGGACACCCCGTTGTCCTCGATGATCTTTTCCAGGTCGTCGGAGTGCTGCACCGGGATCCCGGCCACGGGCTTTCCGGCCATTGCGGGATCGGCGTCGATGAGGGCCGCGACCCGGAAACCACGCGAGGCGAACCCGCCGTAGTTGGCCAGGGCGGCACCGAGGTTTCCGATACCGACGATGACAACCGGCCAGTCCTGGGTCAGGCCCAGCTCACGGGAGATCTGGTAGACGAGATACTCGACGTCGTAGCCGACACCGCGCGTGCCGTACGAACCCAGGTACGAGAAATCCTTGCGCAGCTTGGCGGAATTGACCCCCGCCGCGGCCGCGAGCTCCTCCGAGGAGACCGTGGGTACCGAGCGCTCCGACAGTGCGGTCAGGGCTCGGAGGTACAGCGGAAGCCGGGCGACGGTGGCCTCGGGAATCCCTCGGCTTCGGGTCGCCGGTCGGTGAGTTCGGCCAGTTGCCACGGTGCTCCTGCGGGTAGAGCGGGGCTGCAGGCGGTCACACGTACCCAGACCGCCCCGTCGACAGCAGGCTATGTCTTTGTGAACGCGTGCACAAAGATGGTGTCCGATTTGCCCGGCCAACGTGACCGGGGTCACGCACACGCGTCCCAGGCGCATCCCAGGGGGCAAAACCGACACACTCCTCGTGAATCCCGCCCCCCGGACCAGACCGTCCCGATCCTAAGCGACGTTCGGCACGGCCTTGTACTACTCGGTCAGTTCTTTGCGGAGGCGACTCTCGTCCACCCGCCAGAAGGTGTGCTGCCTGCCGTCGACGAGTACCACGGGGATCTGCTCCCAGTACTGGTCGTGGAGTGCCCGGTCCTGGGTGATGTCCTTCTTCTCCCAGGGAACGCCGAGTTCGCCGCAGACCTTCTCGACGACCAGCTGCGCGTCCTCGCACAGATGGCAGTCGGGTTTGCCGATGAGAGTGACCAACCGCTCGTGGGGGGCGGGTTTACGCCGGAAGATGGGAGCCATGTCGGCCATTGTCGCGCTTGTTTAACGACACAGTCGCGGAGAGTTCACAGCCTTCAAACCTCTCGCGTCTGGAGGCACCGAACAAACTGGCTATGCTCACGGGCATGGCCGCTCTCGGATGGCTCACTCCCCGTAGGCGCTCCGCCACGGCGCGGAGCGTGTTGGCAGGCGAGGCCTCGGCGGAGGCTGCGCGCAAGTCCTCGCAGGAAGTCCAGGACGTCCACGACGCCCAGGACGGCACAGAAGAGGAACCGGAGTTCCCGGTACTCGGCGACGACAAGGCTGCCGCATTCTTCGACCTCGACAACACCGTGATGCAAGGTGCCGCCCTCTTCCACTTCGGGCGGGGTCTGTACAAGCGGAAGTTCTTCGAGACCCGCGACCTCGCCAAGTTCGCCTGGCAGCAGGCATGGTTCCGCCTCGCCGGCGTCGAGGACCCGGAACACATGCAGGAGGCCCGCGACTCGGCCCTGTCCATCGTGAAGGGTCACCGCGTCGCCGAACTCCAGTCGATAGGCGAGGAGATCTACGACGAGTACATGGCCGAGCGCATCTGGCCGGGCACCCGCGCCCTCGCCCAGGCCCACCTGGACGCAGGCCAGAAGGTGTGGCTGGTCACGGCGGCACCGGTCGAGATCGCCACGGTGATCGCCCGCCGCCTGGGCCTCACCGGCGCCCTCGGCACGGTCGCCGAGTCCGTGGACGGCGTCTACACGGGCAAGTTGGTGGGCGAGCCCCTGCACGGCCCGGCAAAGGCCGAAGCGGTGCGGGCGTTGGCCGCCGCGGAGGGCCTGGACCTCTCCCGCTGCGCCGCCTACAGCGACTCCCACAACGACATCCCGATGCTCTCGCTCGTCGGCCACCCCTACGCCATCAACCCGGACACCAAACTCCGCAAACACGCCCGCACCCTGGACTGGCGTCTGCGCGACTACCGCACGGGCCGCAAGGCCGCCAAGGTCGGCATCCCGGCAGCGGCCGGCGTCGGCGCGGTGGCCGGCGGCACGGCTGCGGCCATCGCCCTGCACCGCAGGCGCCGTTAGGACCTCACCACCCACTCGAGCAGGGGCGTCGCACCGCGACGCCCCTCTTTCGTTCTCGGACCCCTCCGCCGCAAACACGCCAATCCGTACGAGCCGACCGCACACCCGCCCTGTCCAGTCGCATTGGCTGCACACGGCCACAACACGCCCTGTTCCCAACCGGAACCCGAACTCAATCGATCAACAACCGGTCACGCTACGGCACTTGATCGTGCGTCAATCGGTTACAGAAGCGACGTAATCGATGATTTGAGCAACTGGGTGTAGCAGCGCCTGCACGAAGCGTTATTCTCCTCAGACGCAAACCGGTACCCCTCCGTCGCTACGACGGGTGAACGGTCCCGCACTGCACGTGATGGAAGCTCTGCCTCTGGGAGTCCCGTGTACCCACACGTCGGGGTTGACGCCTCGGGCCTGGCTACGCTGCGCGCAACGGTCCACAACCTGTTGCGCGGCTTCGTCCCCACCGCGTACGCCGTCCCTGCCTTCGCCGCAGCCACCACCCCCGTCGGCCCGTGCTACGCGCTCGCCGACGGCGGCGCCGTCGCCGGGAGACGCGGCCGTGCGGGCGGTGCCACCACCACCCGCCGCCCGGCCGCGGACAGCGACAGCGCCCGGATGATGGACCTCGTCGAACGCGCCCAGGCCGGCGAGGCCGACGCCTTCGGCCGGCTCTACGACCAGTACAGCGACACCGTGTACCGCTACATCTATTACCGGGTGGGCGGAAAGGCCACCGCCGAGGACCTCACCAGTGAGACGTTCCTGCGCGCACTGCGCCGCATCGGCACGTTCACCTGGCAGGGCCGTGACTTCGGCGCCTGGCTCGTCACCATCGCCCGCAACCTCGTCGCCGACCACTTCAAGTCGAGCCGCTTCCGCCTCGAGGTGACCACCGGCGAGATGCTCGACGCCAACGAGGTCGAGCGCTCCCCCGAGGACTCCGTCCTGGAGTCCCTCTCCAACGCCGCACTGCTCGACGCCGTACGACGCCTCAACCCCCAGCAGCAGGAGTGCGTGACGCTCCGCTTCCTCCAGGGCCTCTCGGTCGCCGAGACCGCCCGCGTGATGGGCAAGAACGAGGGCGCCATCAAGACCCTCCAGTACCGAGCCGTACGCACCCTCGCCCGCCTCCTCCCGGACGACGCCCGCTGACGGAAGACACGGATCCGGCAGCGGACCCGGCGGTTGCCGGAGCGACACACTCCGTGACGCCCAACTCGCTGTCTGTGAAAGTCCGTTGACTTCCCGATCCGGCCATCCGTCGTCCGTAACCCAAGTGCCGCGCCGCTCGTTGTGCGGGATGCAGGCTCCCTGTGGTCACTCCCTGGCCGACTCCGATCACTCGATCGTGTGGTTGTGGTCAGGGTGTGCAACCCTCAGGACCCCCTGGGGAGTCGACCGTCATCACGAGAGGAGGTGCCGCCAGTGATCGCGAACGTATCGGCACACCGGCGGGCGAACGCCTTCGCCCAGGCCCTGGAGGAGCAGTCCGACCGGGACACGGCGGCCGAGCAGTCCGAAGGACCGGCCCCGGCCCCGGCTGCTGCGGAACAGACCGAGCAGGGCCGCCTGTTGGCCCTCGCGGATCGTCTCGACGAACTGCCCAGACCGGAGCTGGACCCCGAGGTCAAGGTCGTTCAGCGTGCCCAGCTGGTGGCCGCCTTCGAGGCCATGCTGCAGGAGGGCGCCGGCGGCGAGGCGACAGACCCGTCGGTACCGGGGCAGCGCTCCAGGGGCGCGCACCGGGCGAGCCCGCTGGGCAAGCTGCGACCCCGTTCCCGGCTCACCAAGGGGCTCGCCGCGGGCGGCCTCAGCGTGGGTGTTGCCGCAGGGGCCTTCGGCGGAGTCGCAGCAGCCAGCTCGGACGCGCTGCCCGGAGACTCGCTCTACGGCCTCAAGCGCGGCATCGAGGACTTCAAGCTCAACTACATGTCCGACGGGGACGACGAGCGCGGCGTGGCCTACCTCGACCAGGCCTCCACCCGCCTGAGCGAGGCCCGTCGCCTCATGGAGCGCGGCCGCAGCGGCCACCTCGACCACGAGTCCCTCGGCGAGATCCGCCGCACCCTGTCCGGCATGACCCACGATGCCTCCGAGGGCCACCGCCTGCTGCACGAGGCGTACGAGCGCGACCCCAGGTCCCTGAGCCCCATCCAGGCCCTGTCCACCTTCTCGCTCGCCCACCGCGAGGCCTGGGGTGCCCTGCGCGACCGGCTCCCCGTCCAACTCGTGGACGTCAGCCAGCAGGTGACGTCGGTGTTCGCCGCCATAGACGAAGAGGTCGCCCCGCTGCAGTCCCTGCTGCCGCAGGCCCCGGCCAAGGGCGGCGGAGACGGCAAGCGACACGGCTCGGGCACGGCGTCCACGGGCACGTCCGGCTCCGGCCGGGGCTCGACGGCCCCCAGCACCGGCGACGGCTCCTCCGTCGGCAACCACTCCAGCAGCCCGAGCAAGTCGGCCGAGTCCACCGGCGGCGGCCTCATCGGCGGCAGCACCGGCGGCCTCCTCGACCCGCCCAAGGACACCGGCAGCGCCTCCCCGTCGGCGAGCAAGACACCGTCCACCGAACCACAGGTGACGATCCCGCCCCTCCTCCCGGGCCTGCTACCGGGCCTCGGCATCAACGGCGAGGACACAGACCAGTAGCCCGTCCGGCAACGGGGGCGCCCCTCTCAGGAGGGGCGCCCCCGTCGTCGTACAGAAAAGCCTGCAGGCCCCCTCAGAAGAACACCGACCGCCGCTGCACCAACAGCTTGTACAACGTGTGCTGGATCTGTTCCCTGACCTGGTCCGTCAGGTTGAACATCAGCATCGGGTCCTCGGCCGCCTCCGGCGGATAGCCGTCCGTCAGGATCGGCTCGCCGAACTGGATCGTCCACTTGGTGGGGAGGGGGATCGCGCCGAGGGGGCCCAGCCACGGGAACGTCGGCGTGAGCGGGAAGTACGGGAAACCCAGGACGCGGGCCAGCGTCTTCGCGTTGCCGATCATGGGATAGATCTCCTCGGCCCCGACGATCGAGCACGGGATGATCGGCGTGCCCTTGCGCAGGGCGGTGGAGACGAAGCCGCCCCGGCCGAAGCGCTGCAGCTTGTAGCGCTCGCTGAAGGGCTTGCCGATGCCCTTGAAGCCCTCCGGCATCACCCCGACGACCTCGCCCTGCGCCAGCAGCCGTTCTGCGTCCTCCGCGCAGGCCAGGGTGTGGCCGAGCTTGCGGGCGAGCTCGTTGACCACCGGCAGCATGAAGACCAGGTCGGCGGCGAGCAGCCGCAGATGCCGGCCCGCCGGATGGTTGTCGTGGACGGCGACCTGCATCATCAGGCCGTCCAGCGGCAGCGTGCCGGAGTGGTTGGCGACGATCAGCGCGCCGCCCTCGGACGGGATGTTCTCGACGCCCTTCACCTCGACCCGGAAGTACTTCTCGTACACCGGCCGCAGCAGGGACATCAGGACCTGGTCGGTCAACTCCTCGTCGTAGCCGAAGTCGTCGACCTCGTAGTCGCCCGTGAGGCGGCGGCGCAGGAAGTTCAGGCCGCTCGCGACACGCCGCTCCAGGCCGCCGCCGTCCTGCGGCCGCTGGGGCGACTGTTCCTCATGCGTCACGGGAACATCATCCTGCGCGGGCGCCCTGCTGGGCAGGGGCTGGACGTCGCCGACCAGCGCGGGTTCCGTGGCCTTGCGTCGGCTCCCCGCGCCCCGGCGCCGCGACGGCCGCTGTACGGCGCTCCCGCGGGACCGGTCGTCGTCGAACGGAATGACCTTGGCATCCGCCATCGTTGATGCGCTCCTCAGTTGGCGCTCTGCGTCGGGGGGTGGCCGCTGCCCGGCAGGGGCAGCGCGGCGATCCGGTCGACGGCCCCCGCAAGGGCCTCCGGCGGCAGGAGTCCGGGCCCACGGCTGCGCGCGAAGTCCGCGAAGGTTTCGGCCGTCGTGTACTTCGGCCGGAATCCGAGCGTCTCCCGCATCTGGTCCGTCGACACGACCCGGCCGTGCGTCAGCAGCCGGATCTGCTCGGGCGAGAAATCGGTCACTCCCAGCGTACGGACCAGCGAGCCGGCCCAGGTGACGGCCGGCAGCAGCAGGGGCACGGTGGGCTTGCCGAGCCGCCGGGAACACTGCGACAGCAGCAGGACACCGTCGCCGGCGATGTTGAACGTGCCGCTGTTGAGCGTGCCCCGCTCCGGTTCGTGCGAGGCGATGCGCAGCACCTCGATCACGTCGTCCTCGTGGACGAACTGCAGCCGCGGGTCGTAGCCGAACACGGTCGGCAGTACCGGCAGCGAGAAGTAGGAGGCGAGCGGCGTGTCCGCCGTGGGCCCCAGGATGTTGGCGAACCGCAGCACGCACACGGCGACATCCGGCCGCCGCCGCGCGAAGCCGCGCACATACCCCTCGACCTCGACCGTGTCCTTGGCGAAGCCGCCGCTGGGCAGGGACTTGGGCGGGGTGGTCTCCGTGAACACCGCGGGATCGCGGGGCGCGGACCCGTACACGTTCGTACTGGACTTGATCACAAGCCGCTTCACGGCCGGCGACTTCTGGCAGGCACCGAGCAGCTGCATGGTGCCGATGACGTTGGTCTCCTTGATCGCGGTCCGGCTGCCACTGCCCAGCCCGGTCGCGCTCACATCCATGTGTACGACCGTGTCCGCACCCGTCTCGGCGAGCACACGCGCGATGGTGGGCTGGCGGATGTCGGCCTGGATGAAGTCGGCGCCACCGAGATGATGCTCGGGTGGGACCGCGTCCACGGCGACAACCCGGTCCACCTGCGGGTCACGCTGGATCCGTCGTACGAACCGGCCCCCCAACCTGCGGGCCACTCCGGTCACGAGCACGACCTTGCCCAAGATCTGCGCCTTCCTTCCAGCCCATTCCGGTATTCGTAGCGTGCCGCGTTCCCCGTGTGTGGCCAACTTAGCGGGTCGATGTTGCGCTGTGATGACCACCCAATGCACGAAGTGACGACATCCACAGGCCTACGAACAGACCAAGCCATGTGAAAGACGTGCGTAGGCTCAGGGCTTGTGCGAGGTCCCGTGCGCTTCTGGGAGCTTCTGTGAACCGCAGACGCGTGTGGCCCCCCACCAATTGCGGTGGGGGGCCACAAACACGCTCTTACGGCGTCGCTTACTTCTTGTTGCGACGCTGAACGCGCGTGCGCTTGAGCAGCTTGCGGTGCTTCTTCTTCGCCATCCGCTTGCGCCGCTTCTTGATAACAGAGCCCACGACTACCCTCGCTCACTTCTCATCACTCGGTGCTGGGCGCCGGGGCCCATACGACCTACGAGGGGCCAGCCTACCCGTCCGAGCGCTGAGGTCGTAATCGAGGGAGAGCCGGGGGAGATCCCGAAGTGCCCTGAGGATCCCCCCGGGACGCCGTCAGGCGGTTTCCACCCCCACATAGCTCTCGCGAAGGTACTCGTGAACCGCGTTCTCGGGGACGCGGAAGGACCGCCCCACCCTGATCGCGGGCAGATGACCGCTGTGCACCAACCGGTACACGGTCATCTTCGACACTCGCATCACCGAGGCGACCTCCGCCACGGTAAGGAACTGAACCTCGCTCAGAGGCCTCTGCTCAGCAGCCATGACACACCTGAACCTTCCGCACTCGACGGCCACCGGCTTCCCCTTCCGGTGACTCTTCGTCGCTGCGTGCTCACTCCCCAATGTAGGGGCGGGTGATGCGAGTGGGGAAGAGGTGCACCCATCGGCGGCCTACTGTGACAGACACGCTCGATTGAGTACGTAGCGGGTAAGCGGCCGGTAGTAATCAGACCGCACAGCGTCATCAAGTGGAACGACGACGGACACGGACCCCTCCGCCTCCCCCACGAAGAGCGCGGGGTCGTCCGTATCGGCAAGACCAATGGCCTCGAACCCCAGCTGACCTGCCCCGCAGACCCAGCCATGGTCCCCGACCACCAGCTCGGGAAGCGGCCCGCCGGCCTCGGCCGCCACGGCCAGCGCGGTACGAACCGGGAGCGGTGAGTGCGTGTGTGCGCCGGTCGCACAACCGGGGCGAGAGGCGCCGGGTTCCCGCACCAGCGCGACTCCTTGTACGTAGTCAAGGTTGTACGTGCGTAGGCCGAACCGGGTCGTTATGTCGACACAGTGACCATGCGCCGGTGTGAGGACGCTACATCCAGCCGCCGACAACGCGTCCGCCAAGGCGGCGTAGAAGCCGAGCAGGCGGTGCGGGTGGCCGGTGCCGAGGAGTACGGGGGCGCTGCGCTGGGCCGCAGCGGCGAGACGCTCGGCGAAGGCATCCAGAGCACTCAGAGTCCGCTCCGGATCGATCACATCATGGCCGGAGACATACTGCGGATCGGCCGAAACTCCGCACTTGTCCGCCATCAACTCGATCAAATCCCGCTGCCGCCACGTCCATTCAGGATCAAGGCCGATCAGCACGCGAGGATCCCGAGCGGCGAAGAGCCGGTAGCTACGGAGGCTCTCCTCACGCGAGGTGGCCACCGGCCCGGCGAGACGGGCAGCCAGCAGATGGGCGCGCAGGGCTCCGGTGCTCAACACGTCTCGATGGTGGCGGAGGGGGCTGAACGCAGCCATGCGAACGGGCAAACACCGCACAGTTGGCGTAACGGCACCCTGCGTGGACGGCAACGACCAGCTGTCCCGAGCACGCTGACCGACTTCAGTTGACCAACACAACAGGGGGAACATCATGAACAAGCTGTCCCGAAGCGCCACGACCGCCGCCGCGCTCACCATCCTGGCCCTCGACAGCGGCCAGGACACCGCTGTGGACTCCGGCCAGTACACGAGCTACGCCGAGCCGGTCTACGTCAACGGCCGTGGCCACTGCCTCGTCTGAGGCGGCACCATCGGCACCGCGTCGGCCGACGACTCGGGTCACTGCAGCTGACGCCGACCCGGGGCGGGGCGGGCCGACCACCCGCCCCCGGCAACACCCCCTACGCCAACAGCCCCCGCAGCGGAAACACCGCCCGCCGAGTGGCCAGCACCGCCTGGTCCAGCCGGTCCGCCGGGTCGTACCCCGCCTCCCACTCGGCGTACGACACGGGCCACCGCCCGTCCGTCATCCGCGCCGGCGCCAACTGCCGCGTCCGCGCGAACACTTCCTGCCGCCAGTCCTCCGGGATCATCGCCTCCGGCGCGATCTCCCGTCCCGCCGCGATCGCCACGAGATGCGTCCACGACCGCGGCACGACCTCGACGACCGCGTATCCGCCCCCGCCGAGCGCGACCCACTTCCCGTCGGCGTACTCGTGCGCGAGCTCATGGCAGGCGACCTGCACGGCCCGCTGCGCGTCCAGCGACACCGCCAGGTGCGCGAGCGGGTCCTCGAAGTGCGTGTCGGCCCCGTGCTGCGTCACCAGCACCTGCGGCCGGAAATCGGCGATCAGTTCCGGTACGACGGAATGGAAGGCCCGCAGCCATCCCGCGTCCCCGGTCCCGGCGGGCAGCGCGACGTTCACGGCCGAACCCTCCGCCGAGTCCGCCCCCGTCTCCTCGGGCCACCCGGTCTGCGGAAACAGCGTCCGCGGATGCTCGTGCATCGAGATCGTCAGAACCCGCGGATCCTCCCAGAACGCCGCCTGCACCCCGTCCCCGTGGTGCACGTCCACATCGATGTACGCGACCCGCTCGGCCCCCAGCTCAAGCAGCCGCGCGATCGCCAGCGAGGCGTCGTTGTAGATGCAGAACCCCGAGGCACTCCCGGGCATCGCATGGTGCAGCCCGCCCGCGAAGTTCACGGCATGCAGCGCCTCCCCGCGCCACACCGCCTCGGCGGCTCCCACCGACTGCCCGGCGATCATCGCGGAGACCTCGTGCATCCCGGCGAAGGCGGGATCGTCCATCGTCCCGATCCCGTACGACGGGTCGGCCCCCTCCGGATCGGCCGAGGCCGCCTTCACGGCCTCGACGTAGTCCTCCCGGTGGACGAGCCGCAGCGTCGACTCCCCGGCGGGCTTCGCCGCCACCACGTCGACGTCCTTGTCCAGCCCGAAGGCATCGACAAGACGCCTGGTCAGGGCGAGCCGGACCGGATCCATCGGATGGTCCGGACCGAAGTCATAGCCCGTTACTGCCTCGTCCCACATCAGCTGTGCGCGGCCGCTCATGCTCGCCACCGTATCGGTCCGGTTGAGCCGCGAACGACCTGGCGTACACGAGGGTCACCAGCACCAACACCATGGGCACGAGCATGGCCCAGCGATAACTCCACGCGTCCCCCAGCGCACCCACCAACGGCGAGCCGATCAGAAAGCCGACGTAGTTGAAGACATTGAGCCGCGCGACGGCCGCATCGGAGGCATGCGGGAACAGCCGCCCCGCCGCCGCGAACGTCTGCGGCACCAACACGCACAACCCCAGCCCCAGCAACGTGAACCCGAGCATCCCGACCCACGCCCCCGGCGCCACGGCCACCACCGCGAACCCCAGCGCCGCCACCAGCGCCCCGATCCGTACGACCGCCACGGCCCCGAACCGCCGTACACCGGAGTCCCCCAGCGACCGCCCCAGCAGCGTGGTCACCATGTAGACGTTGTACGGCACCGTCGACAGCTGCTCCGAGCTCCCGAGCACGTCCTTCAGATACTTGGCGCTCCAGTTGGAGACGGTCGAGTCCCCGATGTACGCGAAGGTCATCACCAGACACAGCGGCAGCAGCAACTTGAAGACGACGGGCTGCCCCTCCCCCTTCGCCTGCTCGTCCTGTACGGCCGCGGAGGCCTCTCCGTCGACGTACCAGAGGCTCCCCACCAGCGCGGCCGGCAGCAGCGCGGCCACGACCGGCAGATACGACACCCACAGCGCGAGATGCCAGTGCGCCCCCGCCCACGCCAGCGAGGCCCCCACGATCCCGCCGAGGCTGAACGCGGCATGGAAGCTGAGCATGATGCTGCGCCCGTACGCCCGCTGCAGGCTCACCCCGAGCATGTTCATCGACGCGTCCAGCCCGCCCACGGCAAGCCCGAAGGCGGCGAGCGCAATCCCCAGCTCGGTCAGCTGGTCCCCCGCCCCGACCCCGAGCAGCGCCAGCATCACCACCGGCTGCAGACACCGCAGCAGCAGACTCGGCCGTATCCGCTTCACCAGCTGCTCGGTCGTCACACTGCCGACGCCGGCGAGTATGGGTACGGCGGCCAGGAAGACGGGCAGCAGCGCGTCGGAGACCCCGTACCGGTCCTGGATGGCCGGAATACGGGTCACCAGCAGGGCGAAGGTGGCGCCCTGAGCGAAGAAGCTGAACGCCAAAGAGGCCCTACCGCGCCGCAGCACATCTGTCATGGCGGCGAGCGTAGGGCCCCTGACTACCTGTGGGTAGATCCAGCCAAAGATGAATTTCCTTCAGCTTTACCTTTGTCGTCACTCGGATCACTTGGCGAGGGCGACCGCAGGCTCGGCGCCCTCGACGGCACCCTTCGCCTCCTCGGAGAGCAGCCTCTCCATCGGCTCGGCGGCAAGACCACCGCCCACGACCATGCCGATCACGATGGCACTGATCAGGAAGACGGTACCGAGCCAGACCATCGTGTCCACCGGGATCGTGTACGCCCCCACGACCCGCGCGACGCACTCCGCGAGCAGCGCCACACCCCAGACCACGGAGTACGCCCGCTCGTGCCGCCGGAAGGTCACCGACCCGGCCGCGGAGCCGGCCGCCAACCGCTCCCAGGCGGCCTCCTTGGCGACGTTCCCCTTCACCAGGAAGGGCTTGAGCCCCGCGGTCATCATCGGCTTGCCCAGCGCCACTGAGACCAGGATCCCGATACCGACGGTGCTGCTGACCGCGCCGTCCTTGGCGAGCATCAGCCGAGGGTCACCGGAGACGAAGCTCAGCACCAGCCCGACGACGTTCACGACGAGGATGAGGGCGGCGAGCCCGTTGGCCTGCCGCTCCCTGACCGCGCTCCACACGGTCCGCAGCGCCGGCACCACACTGCTCCAGGCGAGCGCCGCGAAGGTGCTCATCCCGAAGCCGCCCTTGAGCAGGTAGTACGACCCGAGGGGCACCGCCACATCCACGAGCAGCGGCTTGAGGTTGGTGAGGAGGCTCTGGCTGCTGGACTGACCCTGAGGAACCGCGTTCGTCGTCATGCTCTCAGCTTGGCGTCCGGCACCTGAGCGCCAGTAGAAACGATCGTCCGGAGCTCGGCGTGACAAATGTCAGTGCAGCAGCCCTGACAACTCCCCCATGCCGGAGAAGAGTTGAGTGGCCCCGGTGAGCCGCTCAGCAGGCGTCATGGCCGTGAACCCGTACACGTCCATCCCCGCCGCAACAGCCGCCTGCACCCCCAACGGCGAGTCCTCCACCACCACACACCGCTCCGGCGCGACCCCCATCCGCTCGGCCGCGTGCAGAAAGAGATCCGGCGCGGGCTTCCCCCGCCCCACGTCCTCGGCACTGAAGATGCGCGAGTCGTCGAACCACCGATCCAGCCCGGTCGTCCGATGCCCCACCCGGATCCGCTCATGACTCCCGGAGGACGCCACACAGCACGGCACCCCGTCGGCCGCCAGCTCCTCGAGCACGTCCGCGGCGCCGGCCACCGGCTTCAACTCCCGCTCGAACGCGGCGAACACACGCGCGTGGAATACGTCGTCGAAGTCCGTCGGCAACCGCTGCCCACTCCGCTCCTCGACCAGATCATGTACGCGGTGCATGGCAGAACCCATGTAGTCCCGCAGGGAGTCCTCGTACGACGTCGGGTGCCCCAGCTCGGTGAGATAGGCGGCCAGGAGCCGGTTGGAGATGGGCTCACTGTCGACGAGGACGCCGTCGTTGTCGAAGATGACGAGGTCGTAGCGCATTGGCATGACACCACCCTAAACGCAGAAAACCCCCGTACCGATTATTGGTACGGGGGTTTTCTCACGATTTGTTCGGCGGCGTCCTACTCTCCCACAGGGTCCCCCCTGCAGTA
>NZ_JBEYVO010000056.1:0-42107 GCF_040644055.1 Streptomyces sp. NPDC047043 | reverse complement strand
TCCGGTCCGGGAGCAACGGCTCGATCCGCGCCCACTGCGCATCACTCAACGACACACCAGACCAACGATCCGATGATCTAAACGAAACGCCCTAGTTGTTGCGGGTCAGGACGTTGGTGACGGCGCATAGTGGTGGGCAAGATTGGTGGCGAGGTCGCGGAGGTGAGCCCTGGCTTCGGTGGGGCCGTGCACAGTGATGGCGCTCCCGAACGGCAGGAGTGCTCGCACGTCCTCCAGCTGCAGGAAGCGGATCGTTACCTTGCGGCCAGTGGCAGATTCTTCCTGGTCGTCCGGGGCGAGTCGTAGGCCGAAGATCCGTTGCGCTCGCTCGATCTGGGTGTGGTCGATGGTGGCGCTGACCTCTATCGCGTGGTTGTGCTCCCACTGATCAATGAGCGCTGCAGCGACGGTGGCCAGGGTCTGGCTCTCGCGGATCCGTCGTGGCTGGTCGACTTCTTTCCACGTCGTGATCCGTTCGAGTCGGTACATCCGTGGCTCTCGGGCACAGTCGGCGACGAGGTACCAGATGCCGGCCTTGGCGAACAGCCCGTAGGGATCCACGACCAGGTCGCGTGGGCATGACTCGCGTGGGCTGTCGTACGCGATCCGTAGCCGGCGGCCTCGCCGCACTGCGCCGATCAGCGAAGCCGGAGTCGTGCCGGAAGCTTGTGCCTGACGCCAGGGACGGCTGTCCACGTGCACTACGTCGGTGAGCGGCAGGAGCTCATGAACTCGACGTGGCTGTGTAGCGACGATCTTGGAGAGTGCACGCTGGCTTTCGGCCGATGCGTTGAGCTCCGCTCGTTGCTTCTCATCCAGCCCGGTGAGCGACAGATGATCACGCTCGTCCGGTGTGAGTCGCGTGAGGTCGAGCCCGGACCCGGGCGGCATGGTCACGCCTCCGAGGCGGCCCCGGTGTGCGGTCACCGGCAGACCGGCGTCGCGGAGCCAGTTCAGGTCTCGGGTGATGGTTCGAAGGGACACTCCGAGCGCTGAGGCAAGTTCCTGTGTGGTCACGGCATCCCTCGATGTGAGGAGCAGCATCAGGGTGAAGAAGCGATCTGGGGTCACACGCCAACTTTTTCAGGAATTGCGACATGATGCGGCGCATATCCCGGTCAGGCTGGTGGATGCGTACCTACGACCTGTGAGAAGGAACAACCATGACCCGATCTGTCGTGTCCATCGTCTACGTGAACGACGCTCCCGCCGCAGCGCGTTTCTACGGCGACCTCCTCGGCATGAGCCCCTCGTTCGAGACTTCGGGATACATCACCTTCGACCTCGGGCCAGGCGCTGATCTCGGTCTGTGGTCTGGCCAGTTCGAGGATCTGTCACCGGACGTCCCGCGCACCAGTGAGGTGTGCCTGGCCATCGACGGTGGACCCGACGAGCTCAACGCGATCTTTGAGCAGTGGAATTCCAAGGCGGTCACGATCCTGCGCGAGCCTCATGATGCGGGGTTCGGGCTGACCTTCCTCGCAGCCGATCCTGACGGGAACCGTATCCGCGTCGCACCGCGGGGCTGAAAGGCCGCAATGCGGCAGGCGCGCACCATAGGTGTCGCGCCTGCCGTCGTCTGACTTCGAGAGGACGACGAGTGCCCCACGCGAATGCGCCCCTGAGCGTCGAGGGCCGTAGGCGGCTCGTGAAGCGGTGCCAGACACGTGCCATCGCCCACGTCGCCGCTGAGATGGGCATCTCTCGCGCATGCGCCAGCACGTGGGTAAATCGCTGGCGGCTACACGGTGATGCGGGATAGCGAGGCCGGCCGTCGAGTCCGCACCGGAGTCCGAACGCGACTCCAGGAGGTTGCAGGCGAAGATCCCCAGTCCGGTCCCCGTCTGGGCGCCGGCCAGGCGTGGCAGGCGAGTGCGGCGAAGGCCGAAGCTGCGATTGAGGTGACTGATTCCCTCGACGCCGACCCTCCAATTGCGCATCCGCCGGAATCGGCGGCTCTGCTCGTACAAACCCCGCGCCTTCCCGGGCTTTCCAACGCGTTGCAGTCCGATCCGCCGGACACCGAGTCCGGCCGGGGAGAGATCGTTGGCCGCGGTGGCGAAGCCGCGCGGCGACGACCCTGCTGGTCGGCGGCATCACCTACCTGCCCACCGCCGAGGGCTGGGTCTAACTCGTCTGCCGGCTGGACCCGGTCGCTGGCGTGGTCGTCGGCTATGCCATGGCCGACATCACGGCGCCGAACTCGTTCTAGACGCCCTGGACTTGGCCTGTGGCCGCGGCCACCTGGAGCCCGGCTGTGTGATCCACAGCGATCGCGGAAGCGCATATACCTCGGCCCGATTCCTCGGACGGATAAGGGAGTTGGGCCTGCGGCAGAGCCGCGGATGCACCGGATCATGCTTCGACAACGCCGCCGCGGAGAGCTTCTGGACCCTGCTCAAGGAGGAGATCGGCGCCCGCACCTGGCCCAACGGGGCCTCGCTCACGCCGAGGATCTCAACTGTCGAGTTGCCAAGGTGGTTGATGCTGTCCTTGGCTGCGGTGTGGTGCGGCAGGTGTTCGGCGAGGAGGGGGTGTGGCGGGCTGCCTGGGCCGGTCGGGTCGGGGGGTGAGCCGTCTGCGTTGTGGTACTGACGGTGTGCGGGACTAGACGGGGGGCTGTCGCCGTGTGTGCGTGCGAGGCAGGCTTCACGGCCGCGGACATCACCACACCGGTGCAATGCGGCAAGGATGATGGTCGTCCCCTCTGCGGATGTCTTCGAGCGGGAGACGCGAGATGCGGGTGTCGTGCGGGCAGTGCGCACGGTGTACTCCCGGGATGGCCGCGATCCGCCGTTGCACGGCAAGGCCCGGCCGGCGACCGGGGGTGACTGATGGGTCAGCCCACGGGTGTCTTCGATGCGGGCTGTGCCTCTTCTGGGTGGGGGTAGGACGGTTGGACGCGCAAGGGGCGGGCAGCCCAGCCCGGGAGGTACCAGTTCCACGAGCCGAACAACGAGACGAGCGAGGGTACGAGCAGCATCCGCACGATGGTCGCGTCCAGGAGGATGCCGAAGCCGAGGCCGGTGGCCAGGGTCTTGAGGTCGGTGCCGGGACCGGAAGCGAGTGCGGCGAAGGCGAGGAAGAGGATCAGCGCTGCGCTGGTGACGAGACGGCCCGTACGGCCGACACCCTCGATGACGGCGGCGTTGGTCGATCGTGGGGTGTCGTACTCCTCGCGGATGCGGGACAGGATGAACACCTCGTAGTCCATCGACAGGCCGAACAGGAATGCGAAGACCATGAGGGGGATCCAGAACGTGATGGCGCCGGTGGCCTCGATGCCGAAGATCGCGTTGGAGCCGTGACCGTACTGCCAGAAGATCACCATCAGGCCGAGTGTCGCGGCCAGTGAGATCAGGTTGAGGAGCACCGCCTTGAGGGGCAGCAGCAGCGAGCGGAAGGCGCGCACCAGCAGCACGTACGTCAGCAGCGCGATGATCGTGAGCATCAGCGGGAAGTTGCCGTAGACGGCGTGCATGAAGTCGATCTGGGCCGCCCCGATGCCGGCGACGCCGACGACCCCGGGAAGGTTGTCCGTGGCGTGCTTGACCCGCTTGACCACGCCAATGCTCTTCGAGTTCACCGTCTCGTCGTCCGGGATGACCACGACAATGCTCTGTCCGCCCCGGTTGCCGGCCGGCCCGGAGGGCACGAGCGCCCGCTTCACGCCGTCGACCTTGGCCAGCTCGGCGGCCACCGGCTGGGCCCGGTCGGTGCGGACCAGGACCTCCATCGGGGTCAGCACGCCGGTCGGGACACCGCCACGTTCCAAAGTGGTCAGGGTCTCGTACGCCGGGCCGTTCTTTGCCAGCGATTCCGAGGAGGCGAGGCCGATCTTGACACCGAAAAAGACCCCGATCAGGGCCGCCAGCGCGGCGAGCGCGGCGCCGGCCGCGATCCAGCGGTGCCGCACCACGGCGGCGGTCCACCGGCTCCAGGCGCGGCTTGCCCGGTTCTCGTGGCGGATCTTGGGCCAGTCGACCCGCGGTCCGATGCCGCCCAGAATCGCCGGCGTCAGGGTCAGCGTCGTCAGCACGCTCGCCAGCGGGATGAGCGCCCCGCCGTAGCCCATGCTGCGCATGAACGGCACCGGGAGGACGACCAGGGCGAGCAGGCCGATGGCCACCGTCACGCCGCTGAACACCACCGCATGCCCGGCCCGTTCCATCGCGACCACGACCGCTTCGTGGTTGTCCCGGCCGTGGTCGCGCTCCTCGCGCCAGCGGGTGACGAACAGCAGCGAGTAGTCGATCGCCACACCCAGTCCGATGAGGGCGACCAGGAATTGCACGATGAACGACACATTGGTGGCGTAGGTGAGCGGCAGCAGCATCACGAAGGTCGCAAGGATCGACACCGCTGCTACCAGCAGCGGCAGCAGAGCGAGGAAGGAGGCGAAGACGAAGGCGAGCACGGCGAGGGCGCCGACGGCGCCGAGGAGCGTCTCTCCGAGCACCCCCGGCCCTCCGTTGTCGTCGCCTCCGGAGGCCAGAACGTCCTCACCCGTCACTCCGACCGTGGCGCCGGAGGGCGTGGCCTTCTCAGCCGCCGAGCGGATCGGATCGGTCAACAGCTTCTGACTCGGCGACGGGTTGAACCGGTAGAACACCAGCGCATAGGCGGTGCGGTCGTCTTTGGTCCGGAAGGCCTTGTCACCGGTGTTCGCCTCGTCGATCACCCGCACATTCGGGACCGCGTCGCCGACTGCTGTGAACACCCGGCCGACGTCGGCCTCGTGGCCGGAGATCGTTTGCCCGGCCGGGAGCGTGACCGAGACCAGGTAGGGACTGGTATCGCCGCCGCTGCCGAAGGCGTGCTCGATCTTGTGCGCCGTCACAGTGCCAGGTTGGCCAGGCAACGAGAAGTCGATCGTCATCCGATCCGTCGTCCGGCCGGCCAGCAACACGCCTGCAATCAGCACCAGGCCCCAAAAACCCACAACCGCCTTGCGATGCCGCAGAACGAACTCGGCCCACCGTCGCATACCGGCCACCCCCATGGCGTAGGTTGCGCGAGTCTAGCCCTCGGTCCCCTTCCTCCGCTATCAGGTAGATCGATGTGCTTTGATCCCCTCGGGCGGTAGTGCTGGCCGCCGTCACAGGTGTCGTTCTCGGGGTGCCCGGGCCATCGCGTCGGTGCGGTAGCGTCCATGGCCTCCGGCGGTGCTCATCCCACAGGCTTGCGGGGTTCGGCTGCCAGGCGTTGCGACGCGCTGGGCTTTGTCTCTTGGTGACGGCCGAATTCTGGCTCATCCAAGATTTTCCGTGAAACGGGTCATGAGGCTGTTGCGACTCTGTGTTGTCGGTGGTCTGCGGCAACGAGGGGAACTCGCTTGCGGAGCAAGGGATGCTTCTGGCTCAAGACCCACCTGTCGCTGGGCCAGTTGGAGCACTCCACCGGCAACCACCACGACCGCACCGCGTGGGCGTGCACCCTCCCGCCGGACTGGGACAGGCCCGCGGCGATGCTCCACCACCTCAGAATTCAAGGCGACGGCGGTCCTCCTCGTCCCACGTGCGGGTGTCGCGCGGCTCGACGTACGGCTCCGCCTCGGCCGGATGGCCGCCCGCGACGGCCCGCTGGCGGGCCAGTTCCGCGTCGACCTCCAGGCCCAGCAGGATCGCCAGGTTCGTGATCCACAGCCACACCAGAAAGACGATCACGCCGGCGAAGGTGCCGTAGGTCTTGTTGTAGGAGGCGAAGTTCGCCACATACAAAGCGAACCCGGCCGAGGCGACCATCCAGATCACCAGCGCCAGGAAACTGCCCGGCGTGATCCAGCGGAAGCCGCGCACGCGCGCGTTCGGTGTCGCCCAGTACAGGATTGCGATCATGATCGTGACCAGGAGGATCAGCACGGGCCACTTCGCGATCGACCACACCGTCAAGAACGTGTCCCCGACCCCGAGCGTAGTGCCGGCCTGGCGGGCCAGGCTGCCGGTGAACACCACGATCAGCGCGCTGATCACCGCCAGGACCATCAGGACCGCGGTCACACCGACGCGGACCGGGAGCACCTTCCACACCGGGCGGCCCTCCGGGACGTCGTAGACGGCGTTCGCGCTGCGGATGAACGCGGCGACATAGCCGGACGCCGACCACACCGCGAGCACCAGACCCACGATCGCCATGATGGAGCCGAGGCCGGCGTTGTGCTGCAGTTGCGTGACTGCGTTACCAAGAACGTCCCGCGCCGCGCCCGGGGCGAGCTTTTGGATGTTGTCCAGCACCTGCTGCGTCGCCGACTGTCCGACGAGGCCGAGCAGCGAAATCAGCGCCAGCAGGGCCGGGAACAGCGCCAGGATCCCGTAGTAGGTCAGCGCCGCCGCCCGGTCGGTCAACTCGTCCTTCTTGAACTCCCTCACGGCGCCCTTCAGCACCGCCGCCCAGGAGCGCTTGGGCAGATCCGTCGGAGTGTCCGGCGCCTGCCGCTCAACCTGCTCATCCGGCCCGGTCTCACGGGCCCGCGCGACATCGGCCTCCTGGCCGGCCGCAGCGTGTCCACCGTGCCTTCCATGCCCCTTCAACGTCCGTACCATTGCGCCCGGGTATCCGGCCGGGGCACCAGCCATGCCTGCAATTCATGACAAATAACCCCTGTTTGCTGGGGAAGGGTAAGCCGGACACGGGGGTCGTGCTGTACGCGAGTCCGTGTGGTGGCGCAGCTGGCGGAGAGCCGTTAGACCCTGGGGTGAAGGCCCGTGTATGGAGGCCGCACGGTTGCGGGCCCGGTGTTCGCCGCCGTTCTGCGGCGTGTCCCGGACGCACGCCGTTGGCCGCTGTTTGCCGTCCAGGCAGCCAGGGCGGAAGCGGCCTTCTCGGTTCCGCTGGGCGGCCCGAGAGCGGTATTGGGCACTCTCGACCTGTAGCGGGACGCCGCAGGCGAGGAGGAAGGCACGAGGTCATCAGACGCAGGTGGCCGATCGCTCCCGCCGTTCTGCCGTGATCACGTCGGCGCGCGCTTTCCGGCGACAGCGTCCGACGGGGTGGCGGGGGACAGCAGTGCCTCCGCGGCCCTGGCGTGCAGGACGTCCAGCGCCTGGATCTGTTGCTCCGCCCGGTCCAGTAGCTGTTCGAGCCAGTCGGCGTCCAGGCGGGAGTCTCGCGCTGATGCGGAGAGCAGGGAGCGCCAGAGTGATGCCTTGCCCTGCACCCCCGTCCGCAGGGTTTCGAGTTCGACCAGCAGGGTGAGGCCGGAGCGACGCAGCAGGCGGCCATTCGGCTTCACCCGCGTAATTTTCTCGCCCAGCCACGCCCCGTAGAGCTTGTAACGCCTTATCGGGAGGTCGAGATCTGCAACCAGCCGCAACAGAGCCTGACGATCCTGTGAGATCTCCGCCGACAGTTTCCCCAAGGTGCCGGCGTACGCAGACCCCTGATGCTCCTGAACCATGCGCCGGGCAAGCTCGGTGCCCGTCGTGGCACCCGCCAGGTGATCATTGAGGTAGATGCCCAGCATCTTCTGCCGCGTCGGGCCGTCGCGAGAGTCCCGTGTCGTTACGCTCATGGTTTCACTCCCAGTCCTCAGGTCCTTTGCGGTCACCGAGTTCCCCGACTGCGCCGGCCAACCGCTTCGGTCGATCAGCAGTCGACAGTCCGTTCCGGCGTCCGAGGGCCTGGCGCGGGGCCCTTGGGCTGCAGGGGCCCCGGGGCGGGCGCGGGTACGTACGGCGGGTTGGAGATCACCAGGTCGAAGCGACGGCCGGGCACTGCCGCCGTCGGGTCGCCGTGGCGCACGCAGCGTCTGACCGTTCAGCAGGGCGTTCAGCCAGGCTGCGGCGATCGCCCACCAGGAGATGTCCCCCGCAGTGACCTGGCAGCCGAGGCGGGCCGCCGCCACCGCGAGCAGGCCGCTTCCAGTACCCAGGTCCAGTACGTCCTTCCCCGCGGTGCCTCTCCCCCCGCGCATCGCACGCTCCAACAGCCGGGTGTCGGTCTGCGGCGCGTACACACCCGGGGGCACCCAACAGCGAAGCGGGGGAGCGTTGGCGAGGGTCTCGGCTGTCATCGGCGCCTCCTCGGCCGGTGTCCGCGACGGGCAAAGAAGGACAGAGTCCGGGCGATGCCGCAGACCAGTCCCTCGGCAGCAGGCGTAACGATGACGAACTGCCCATCTCGCACCCAGGGGATCTTGAGGCTGTCAATCCAGGTGAAGTCGCTATTGGCGGGTGCGTCCTGTCGCTGGTGTGGCACTTGTCGTCTCATGGAGTGGAAACGTAGGGCGGCCCGGACCGTCCGGTGGCGGGTCGGCACTGCCGTACGGGCGGTGCGGCGGGCGTGGGCCGGCCCGGGGCCTGAGCGGGATCTGGCGGTGCAGGTGGGGAAGGGGGCACTGGCCGCCTGGGTGGCATGGGCCGTCGTGGGCTGGTGGCTCCAGGCTCCGATGGCGTTCGTGGCACCGTGGGTCGCGGTCGTGCTGGTGGAGTCGACGGTGTACAGGTCGGTCGCACACGGCCTGCAGCAGCTCGCCGCGATCGCGGTGGGCACGCTGGTCGCGACTCTGGTGGCGCTGCTGCTGGACCGCACGATGATTACGATGGCCCTGGTCCTCCCGGCGGTGCTGCTTCTGGGGCAGTGGCAGCGCCTGGGGAGCCAGGGCATCTACGCCGCGACCGGTGCGCTCTTCGTGCTGACCGGTGGCCAGGTCACCGTCGCCTCGGCGGCCGCCCGCATCGCGGAGGCGGTCTTCGGCGCGGTGGTCGGCGTGGCGGTCAACGCGCTGGTCCGGCCGCCGGTGTACTTGCGCGACGCCCGCGCCGCGCTGGAGGACGCGGCCCGTGAGGCGCAGGAGATCCTGGATGCGGTGGCCGACGGACTGGCCACCGGCGAGTGGGACGGCCACGCGGCCGGGGAATGGCACGAGCGCGCACTGCGTCTGGGCCGCCTGGTCGACCGGGCCCGGTCGGCGATCGGCTGGAGCCGCGAAAGCATGCGCGGCAATCCGCGCGGGCGGCACGAGAGGTCGCCTTCCGCGCACGACCAGGCCTATGCCGACGGGCTGGCCGTCCTCGACTCCGTCGCCGTCCATACGGCGGGTATGACCCGGGCCGCACGGGAGATCGCCGGCAGGGGGAGGGCGGCCCCGCCGACCGCAGCACTCACCCGTGCCTACGCGGACTTCCTGCGTCATACGGCGTATGCCGTCCGGCTCTACCGTCAAACCCGGTTCGCCCCGGGCCGTCGCGACGACTGCTCCGCGAAGCGGCTGCCCGAGGCAGTCGGCGAACTCCACCGCACGCTCGACGAGTTCCGGCGACGGCTGCCGGAAGCCGTGCCCGACGACCCCGACGCGCTGGCGGCCTACGGAACGCTGCTGGCCCAGGCGCATCGCCTTGCCGATCAACTGGTCCAGGACTGACGCTGCCGACCATGGCTCGGTGAAGGTCGCCTCTCTGTGCTGCCGTACCTGGCTGGGAGAGCGAGCGCGCACGCCATCCCCGCCGACCGAATGCGCCGGCCTGCGCATGCACGTCGGGAATCGTCAGGTGGGTGCCGACAGGGGCCGGGCGTTCAGGCTTGATCGACCGGGATGACCTGAAAAAACGTCGGTCGACGAGCGTGCAACGCGTGCTGAGTGCGCCGCAGCGTCGAGATGTACAGAGCGGTGGTCGGCAGTCCGCGATGCTGAGCCCCGCGCTTGGCCGCTGCGTTCGAGTCTGTCTGCTCGGGCTGTATTTCACCGGTTCCTTGGCTGCGCCCACGTTCGGGCCGATGCCACGTTTTGTGGCGGGCGCTGAGTGCACCGGTCGGCGGATCTCCGGGCGGCTGGCACGTCGGGAGCCGCGCTCCTGCGTGCCGGAAATCGTTCTCGCACCCGCCTGGCCGCGGTGGTCGGGACGGGAGACGGCCACTAGCACCGGCTGCACGGCGTTGACCAGCTCTTCGGCGCAGGCGTTCAGGTTGTGTTCAGGCTCGGAGGAGTATTGGGCAACTCGGGTTCCAGAAGCCCCAAAACAATGGCAAAGGGGTCTGGGGCGGCGACCGGTCACCGTGTCATCGTGCGTGCCATGTCGACTGATCACCTCACCCACAACCGGCCCGCGGGCCACATCCGTCACGCGGCGAGCACGGTGCCGGAGGTGACCGTCTACTTCTGGATCATCAAGGTGCTGACAACCGGGATGGGCGAGACGGCCTCCGACTTCCTGGCCCATGCCTTCGGCCCGATCCCCGCTGTCGGCCTCGGCGGCGTCGCTCTGGCGGCCGCCCTGGCGGTGCAGTTCGCCGTCCGGCGGTACGTGGCCTGGATTTACTGGACTGCGATCGTCATGGTCAGCGTGTTCGGCACGATGGCCGCCGACGTCCTGCACGTGGGGCTCGGCGTGCCCTATGCGCTCTCGACCCCGTTCTTCATGGCCGCGTTGGCCGCCGTCTTCGCCTTCTGGTACCGCAGCGAAGGCACCCTGTCCATCCACAGCATCCACACCCGGCGCCGCGAGACCTTCTACTGGGCCGCCGTGCTGGCCACGTTCGCGCTGGGCACCGCAGCCGGGGACCTCACCGCCACGATCGGCCTCGGCTACCTCGGTTCCGCCGTTGTGTACGCCGCTGCGATCGCCGTTCCGGCCGTCGCCCACCGCTGGGGAAGTCTCAACGCCGTGGCCGCGTTCTGGGCGGCGTACGTCATCACCCGCCCGCTCGGTGCCTCCGTCGCCGACTGGATGGCCGTCGGCCACAGCCGGGGCGGGCTCGACCTGGGCCTGGGGCCGGTCACGCTGTCCTGGACGGTGGCCATCCTCGGCTTCGTCGGCTATCTGGCCGCCTCTCGCAAGGACGTTGGGCACGACGTCATGCCGTGAACACGGCGGTGTCGCCGACCGGTGCAGGCTGTTACCCGGCGGGCAGGCTGACCACGAACCGTGCCCCGGGCGTGTGCCCGGGGTCGTGTGCCACCTCGCCGCCCGCGGAGCGGGCGAGGCGTCGGGCCAGCGGCAGGCCCAGGCCCGCTCCGGCGTGTCCGTCGTCGGGATCCGCGCGTCGGCCGGGTTCGAAGAGGTGCCTGGCGAACGCGGGAGGAACGCCGGGGCCGTCGTCGACGATGTCGATCCGTACGCCGCCCGGTGTGCGGTGCGCGCGGACGGTGACGCTGGAGCGGGCGTAACGGCAGGCGTTGGCGAGGAGCGGGCTGACGATGCGTTCGAGGAGAGCAGGCGGCACCCCGGCCGTCACAGGCGGGCCGTCGGCCGTGAGCGTCAAGTGGCCCGGCATGTCCAGGGCTTCGACGAGGCGTTGCAGAGTGGGCGGTATTTCGGCGGTGCCCCGTGCGGTGAGTGCGCCGTCGCGGGCGTCGTCGAGAAGGGTGTCGCAGATGGTGCGCATGGACTCGGCGGCATCCACGATGACCTGGTGGCTGGCGCGGGTCTGGTCGGCCGTGCGCGGGCGGGTCTGCCACCAGTCGAGTTCGGCGATGATCCGGCTGAGCGGTGTACGCAACTCGTGCGAGAGTTCCCCGGTGAGCTGCCGTTCGTGCCGCAGAACGGTGCGAATGCGGTCCAGTATGGCGTCCAACGACGTACCGAGGCGGGCCAGTTCGGCCGGGTGCCGCATGCTCCCGAAACGCTCTTCGGAGGCGACGGCACTCCACTGCGTCGCCTGGTCCGTCATCGTGCGCACGGGCCGCAGCGCGCGGCCGACCGCAAGCCGGGTCAGGCCGTAGGTGCAGGCGAGCATGACGGCGTCCAGGGCGAGCGAGCCCAGGAGCAGGGTGTCGGCCGAACTCCGGTAGGGAGACAGATCCAGCGCCGTGACCACCGTGGCCTCGCTCCTTCCTCCGGGCAGCGGGTGGGAGCACAGCCGGAAGGGGCCGTGGACGTCGGTGGTGAGGCATCGCTGCCCGCCACCGTGGGCGAGTGCGCCCGCGACGGGGGTCAGCGGCCCGGCGGTCGGCGGTGCTTCCAGCAGTCGGCGGCCGGCGTAGATCCACACGTTGGCGTCGAGGAGTTCGTCGTGGGAGGTCTCCAGGACCCGTACGG
The DNA here is from genome assembly GCF_040644055.1 of Streptomyces sp. NPDC047043. NCBI lineage: Bacteria > Bacillati > Actinomycetota > Actinomycetes > Kitasatosporales > Streptomycetaceae > Streptomyces > Streptomyces sp. NPDC047043. The sequence goes on along the minus strand of NZ_JBEYVO010000056.1, from coordinate 30,132 downwards.
TCGTGCCGCCGGTGTCGACGGTCGTCGCCACCGCGACGGCACGGGTGCGTAGTTCGTCGTCCGCCTGGTGCTGGAGGCGGCGCTGGACCACGGCGTTGAAGGCGACGGTGAGGACCAGCATGAGCAGTGTGGCCGTGATGAGGGCCACGAGGGAGAGCCGGCCGCGCAGCGTGCGGGGGCCCAGACGCCGCAGGACGGAGGCCGCGGCGGGCCGCAGTGAGGGGCGGGCGTCGCTCATGAGAGGCGGTGGCCGATCCCGCGGCTCGTGCCGATTGTCCGGTCGCTGCCCGCCTCGCGCAGCTTCCGGCGCAGTCGGGTCAGGTACTGGTCGAGGGTGTTGTCGTGGACCTGGGCCCCTTCCGGCCAGCCTGCGCGGACCAGGTCGCGGCGGGGCACGATTGCTCCGGAAGCGGCCATGAGAGCGGCCAGGAGACGGAACTCGGTCGGAGTCAGATCGACCCGGGCGCCGCGCACGCTGACCGTATGCCGGACGGCGTCCAGGACCAGGTCTCCCGCGATGGCGGCGGGTACCGGAGCGGCCCGATTGAGGACTGCCCGCAGGCGGGCGGCGAGTTCGGCGAGGTGGAACGGCTTGGGCAGGTAGTCGTCGCCTCCAGCGGAGAACCCGGAGAGCCGGTCGGGGAGCCGGTGATGCGCGGTCAGGAAGATGACCGGCGAGAGGAACCCGTTCGCACGCATCGCCTGGCATACGTCGCGCCCGTCGGCGTCGGGCAGCCCGATGTCGAGTACGGCGGCGGAGATGCCGGTGGTGGCCAGCCGCAGGGCAGTGGCGCCGTCCGGTGCGGGGACCGTGTCGAAGTCCTCGTCGCGCAGTCCGCGCATCAGCACGTCACGCAGGGCGTGATCGTCCTCGACGACCAGGATCGTCCGGCGCATGGTCCTCCCTCTGTTCGTGTGCCGTGTCCGCTCGGTCTCCTGTCGAGGCCGTCGCCTCCTTCGCCCTGTGCGCCGAGTCGCTCTCCGTCGTGTCGGGGGCCCAACGCCCGGGCAGCCACCAGGTCACGGCGCACAGGCACACGCCGAGCCAGCCGAGTGCGAACAGCCAGCCGCCGACGACATCGGTGAACCAGTGGACTCCGAGATAGACGCGGGTCAGCCCGACCAGCGCGCCCCAGGTGCCGATGACCAGGACGAGCGGGGACCGGCCACGTGGGCCGCGCACGCAGACCGCGATGATCAGCAGGCCCGCGGTGAGGGCCGCCGTGGTGGTGTGACCGGACGGGAACGCCCAGCCCGAGGCATGCGTGTCCCAGTCCGCCTGCGGCGGTCGCGGCCGGGCGACCACCGCCATCACCGCATACCGCAGCATCTGGCCCACCCCGAGGCAGGCCAGGCAGAGCGCGGCGGCGAGAGCGCGCCGCCGCAGGGTACGGCCCGCGATGATCCCGGCAAGCGCCGCCAGGGCGTACGGGACGACACCCGTCCCGGTGGCGGTCAGCCCTCGGGCGAATGCCACCGCCACGTCCGGCCGGTGGCTGACGGACCAGGTCAGAAGGTCGCCGTCCGCGAAGAGCGGTGTGCCGTCGTGGCCCACCATGACCATGGTCAGCACGCCGAACGCCGTCCACGCGCCCAGGCCGCAGCTGCCGGACAGTTCGGCGATGTCGCCGCGCTTCACGACACCGCCAGCAGCCCATGCAGGCGAGTGACCGTCAGCCGCTCGGCCAGTGCCCCCGCATGCCTGCGCACTGCCGGCATGACAAGCAACACGGTCAGGACGCCGACCACGACTCCTGCAGCAACGTCATGGGGGTAGTGCGCGCCGATCCAGACCCGCGAGGCCGCCATTGCACCGGCGGCGACGACAGCAATCCAACCGAGTCGACGCGAGACGAACAACAACGCGACGGCCGCGGCGGCGGTAATGGCCGCGTGGTTGCTGGGGAAGGACCAGTCGCCGGACGCCGGACACGCGTCCAGAGGAGCCACCCGCAGGCTCCTGCAGGGGCGGTCCTCGCGCACCAGCAGCTTCCGCACCGCGTCCACTCCGTGGGCCACGACCGCGACGAACGGCACCGTCAGCGCCGTCACCGACGCGGTGGCGCTCGCCCGCCGGGCGCGCCACCAGCCGAGAACCATGAGCACCGCGAACAGGGCCAGTCCGTACGTCGACCACACCGACACGGTGTCTTTCAGCCATGCGGGGGCGTGCCGGGCGAGCCCCACCACGTCGGTGTAGGCCGGGCCGTCGATCGACGACCCGTCGAGGGCGAGAATCATCCGCGGGCCTCCTTCGCCTTTGCGTCCCGCCGTGAGCGGAGCACCTCGGCGGCGAGCGGAATCAGCGACAGGGCCACGATCACCGCGACCATCGGCAGCAGATACCGGTCCACGTTGGGTACCGAGGAGCCCAGCGCGTAGCCCGCCAGCGTGAGACCCAGGCTCCACACCAGCCCGCCGGCCATCTGCCAGACGGTGAACGTCCGCACCGGCACCCGCAGGGCGCCCGCCATCGGGTTCAGGACCGTACGCACCACCGGAACGAAGCGGGCCAGCACGATCGCCTTCGCATGCCCGTAGCGCTCCAGCAGCTCCTCCGCGCGCTGCGCCCCCTCGTGCAGGCGGGCCGAGCGACTGCGGGCGAGCAGGGCGCCGCCCGCTCTTCGGCCCAGGAGAAAACCGCACTGCGAGCCGGCCAGCGCCCCCACGGCCGCGGCGACCAGCAGCGGGGCGAGCGACAGCTTCAGGCCGCGGTCGGCGGTGCCGGTGCACAGCAGCCCCGCCGTGAACAGCAGCGAGTCGCCCGGCAGGAAGAAGCCGATCAGCAGCCCGGTCTCGGCGAACAGCACCACGCCCACGCCCAGCACGCCGAAGGCCGACAGCAGCGAGCGCGCATCCAGCACATTGACGGCGAGCTGCGACGACAGGTGCATGGCTGTGGTCATCGTCGAGAGCCCTTTCGTCGTTCTTTCGGACCGTCGGGCGCGGGGAGAGGGCGGCATCCGACGGGTGACTACAATCCTGTAGACGGTCTACTCAACTGTAGACGACGGTGGAGTGAGGAATGTTCCCATGACCGACGCGCGGGACGACAGGCGGCCGGCCGGCGAGCTGGAAGCGGCCGTCATGGCGGCGCTGTGGGCGGCGGGTGTCCCGCTTACGCCAGGTCGGATTCAGGGTGAACTCGGCTCCGGGCTGGCCCGGACGACGGTGGCGACGATTCTGACCCGTCTGCACGAGAAGGGTGTGGTCAGCCGTGAGCGGCAGGGGCGCGGCTACGCCTATGTCCCCGTGCAGGACGCCCAGGGCCTGACTGCCCGGCGCATGCACACCGAACTCGACCGGGACACCGACCGGGAGACGGTCCTGGCCCGCTTCGTCGCCCAGCTCAGCCCCGGCGACGAACAGGTCCTGCGCCAGCTCCTGGACGGTGACGGGCAATGACGGCTCTGCTGCTCGTACCGCTGATCCTGTCCTTCCTCGTGCCGAGGCCGGCCCGCTGGACCCTCGACCGTCTGGCCCCCGCCACCGCGCTGCAGGTCCTCACCGCCTCGGCCCTCGCGCTGGCGGGAGCCTGCGTGGCCGCCCTCGGTGCCCTCGTCCTGACCGGGCTGCTCACGTTTCCCGCTTTCGCCGCCCTCGGCGAACTCATCCACCCCCTGCACACTCCCTCGGACTACCTCGTCCTCCCCGCGGCCGCCGCGGCGACCGGAGTGCTCACCCTCGGTGCTCTCACCCTCGCCCGTTCGGTCTTTCGGCAGGCCCGCGCACTGCGTGCAGCCCGCATCCAGGCCGGTCGCCGTCCCGCCGCCGGCGACCTCTGCGTCGTCGACTCGCCCCACCCGGACGCGTACGCCCTGCCCGGACGGCCGCACCGCATCGTCGTCACCACCGCAATGCTGCGCAGCCTTCAACCCGCTGAACGAGAGGCCCTCTTCGCCCACGAACGCGCCCACAACCGGGCCGGCCACCACTACTTCCTGGCCGCCGCGGAACTCGCCGCCCACTGCCATCCCGCGCTGCGCAGCGTGCGCGACTCCGTCCGGCTCGCTGCCGAGCGGGATGCCGACGAGGCCGCTGCCAGCGCAATCGGTGACCGGCGTCTGATCGCCACGGCGATCGCCCGCGCCGCCCTCGCCGGTCACGCCTCCCCCTCCACGCGCCCGGACTTCGCACCCGCCGCGGCCACCGGCCCCGTTCCGCAACGCGTCGCCGCCCTCCTGGCACCCGCCGGGGGCCGCCCGCGCGCGGCGTGTTGCACCGCGCTCCTTCTCGTGGCCTGCGCACTCCTGTCCGTCACCGCCGGAACGGCCGGCGTCGTCGACTTCCACCACGAGGTCGAGATCGCCCAGGGAGAGAACGGCCCGTGACCGCTCGGGGCCGGCCGCCGACCGCCTGCTGTTCACCCCGTCCCGAGTGATCATCTTGGGGTGCGGGTCGGCTTCAACGGTCGCGACAGGTCGTCGCTGGCATCGGGGCGCCCGGCGCGGTGACGGCGAGACGGGTGGAGCGGAGTCTGCGTCACGGCTCCCGGTATTCGGCCGTGAACGCCGCCCGGGCGGTGCGCGGACGGTCACCGTGGCCATCCGCGCCCAGTCTGACGGCCTGTCCCGTGGCGAGGATCTCGCCCGCCAGCTCATCGGCGTTACGTCATGCGGCTGCATGCGGCTCCCTTCGGCCCGGCCGGGGAGCCCGTGTCGGCCGGTCCGGAAGCCCTTGCGGCGCGTGGCGCTTTGACGCTGCACAGCGTTGCCGGAGGTCCTGAAGGTTGTAGAGTCGGTACTCCTACAAGTTGTAGGAGCAAGAGGTGTGTGATGGCAGACGGCGTACAGGCCCTGACGGCCGGCCCGCGCAGGCCCGGCCCACCGACGGCCGTGCGCGCCGACTGGCGATCCCTGGGCGAGGTGGCCCTCGCGGTCGTTGCCGGCGCCTTCGCACTGACCCAACTCCTTCTCGTGCGACCGGGGATGGGCCTCGGTTGGGACGAGTCGGTCTATGTCAGCCAGGTCGCCTCGCATGCGCCGGCCGCGTTCTTCAGCGCACCACGCGCTCGCGGCGTTCCGCTGCTGGTGGCGCCGGTCGTCGCCTGGTCGTCGTCCACCGCTCTGTTGCGGATCTACCTGGCCGTCCTGTCCGGTCTCGCCCTCTTCCTCGCCCTCCGCTGCTGGCGTGGGGTCTTTTCCGCCCCTGCGCGCACGATGGCCGGCGCCCTCTTCGCCACCTTGTGGGTGACTCTGTACTACGGCCCGCAGGCCATGCCCAACGTCTGGGTCGCCGTCGGCGCTTTGGCCGGCACGGGCTGCTTCCTGCGCGCCCAGGCGAACCGCTTCGACCGCACGGCCCTGTGGGGCGTGGGTCTGAGTGCGGCGCTGATGGCCTGGATGCGCCCCGTGGACGCGGTCTGGGCGACCCTGCCCTTGCTCGTCCTGCTGGTGGGCGTACGGCGCTGGCGGCGCCCCGCGCTGCTGATGGCGCTGTTCGCCGGGCTCACCGCCGGGGCGGCCGAGTGGGTGATCGAGGCGTATGTCTCCTACGGCGGCCTCACGCAGCGCCTGTCCGACGCCTCCCGCGTCGAGGGCGGCCTCGGCTGGCACTTCGCCGTCGGAGACCAGCTGCGTGCCCTCGGCGGACGTACGCTGTGCCGCCCGTGCACCGGTGCCGCGCCGCCTGCCGCGGTGACCTTGTGGTGGTGCGCCTTACCCCTCCTCGCCGTCCTCGCCGCAGTGGTCGCCATGCGCACTCGGCGCAGTGCTGCGGCGCTCGTACCGCTGGCATGCGCGGCCTCGGTGGCCTTCCCCTACCTTTTCCTGATCGGCTACGCGGCGCCCCGTTTCCTGCTGCCCGCCTATGCGCTGACAGCCGTCCCGGTGGCCGATCTCCTGGTGCATCTGCTCCGGACACCCGGACGGATCCGTCGGCCGCTGACCGTGGCGGTGCTGACGTGCGCTCTGGCCGGGCATCTGGCTGTGCAGTTCGTGGTGCTGGAGCACACCGTGCACCGCACGACCGCCGCCCATCGCGAGTGGGCCGCTGTCGCCGCCGGGCTGCACCGGCTGGGTGTCCGTCCGCCCTGCCTGGTGACCGGAGAGGACTACGTCCCGATCGCCTACTACGCGGGCTGCTCGTCCGCGGCGATCGGTGGCCACGACGCCAGCACCACGGCAGCCGCCATCCGGCAGGCTGCCCGTCGGATGCCCACCGCCACGCTGGTGGCACCGCGGGGTGGCCCGCCCGGCTACGCCCGCTCCTGGACTGCGCACCGGGTCTCCGGCCTGCGCGTGTACGTCGCATCCGCCCCGGAGCGGGGAGGACGGCGGTGAGTGCCACCGGCGCGCCGCCGTCCCGCGGCTTCGGCCGGCCCTGGCAACTTGCCGTCACTGCGGCCGCGGCTGTGGCGGCGGCTTGGGGCCTCGCCGCGCACCGAAACACGGTGGACGCCGGCGCAGACCAGCTCGCCGTCGCGGACCGGAACTGGCTGCTGGCTGCCTGCGCGGCCGCCTGGCGACCTGGGTGTGCGCGGCCCTCGCCCAACAGGGGGCGGTGGCCGAACGGCTGCCCGCCGGGCGGCTGGTGGCCGCACAGTTCGCGGCATGCGCGGCCAACCACGTGCTTCCGGCCGGGATCGGCGCGAGCGCGGTCAACCTGCGATTCCTCACTCGCTGCGGCCTGTCCACCGCCCGCTCGGCGACCGCGCTGGCGGTCAAGGCCGCCGCCGGCGGGCTGGTCCGTCTCGGGCTGGCCGGTGTGCTGCTCCTGGCCTGGCCCCAGACCCCGCGGCTGTCGACGACCATCCCGCGCAACTCCCTGGCGATACCGGTCGTCGGCTGCATTGCGGTGGCCGCCCTGGCCGTGGCGCTGAGCCGACCGCTGCGCCACCGCGTGGGGCGCGTGGCTCGGCGCGTCCTGACCGACGTGAGAGCGGCGCACGGCAGGCGTTCCAGGGTTTGCGCCCTGTGGGGAGGATGTCTCGGCTTCGCCCTGCTGCACGCCGCCGTGCTGATCGCCGTGGTCCGGGCACTGGACGTGACCGTGCCCGCCGGTCACGTCCTGCTCGCCTACCTTCTCGCCAGCGGCGCCGCCGTCCTGCTGCCCACCCCCGGCGGACTGGGCTCGCTGGACGCCGCGCTCGTGCTGACGCTCACCGCGGCCGGCGCACCCGGGTCGGCGGCCCTGTCGGCGGTCATCGGCTACCGCCTGTTGACGGGTTGGCTGCCGTTGCTCCCTGGCCTGCTGGTCCTGGCGCTGTTGGCGCGCCGCTCGGTTTTGTGATCCTGGCTGGGCGGGCGGGTCGGACCCGTCCAATCTGAGAACGTGACCCTGGGGACGACGCGGCGTCTTGGAGCACTGCTGTCCGGCACCTTCACGGTCTCGGATGTCCTTGACGAACTCGGATGCGGATCACTCGCCGCGCGGCTGCCTGAGAGCGCATCGCTCGACGAACTCCTCAGCGAGGCCGAGCACGAGGCCCGGTGCCGTCGGCATCCGTACCTGAGCAGCGAGCACGTCCTGCTTGCCGTCGCCAGGGCGGCCGGGGAGCGTGAACTCGTCAGCGAGTACGCGGGGGCACTGGACCGGACTCCCGTCCGGGTGCACCGGTGGTGGCGGCCACGAGGACGCAGCTCCGCGCTCCGGGCCCGAGGCCAGAGGCTCCTGGACGAGCAGCAACGATCTGCCCTGGAGCGCGGACGCGACTGCCCCTGAACCGTCAGGCCGGTCGGGGCCAGCCGTGGTCGCGCAACCGGCCGACCCCGTAGCCCCGTTGCTCGCAGGTGTCGAGGATGCGAGGGAGCGCGCCCAGAGCCGAGCGCCAGGCCCCAGGGGCGGAGGTGCAGTCGGAGTCGTGGAGCAGGATCGTGCCGCCGCCGTCCAGGTCGGACGTGACGGTGCGGTGGACGGACTCCGGAGTGGCGCGGGCGGTCCAGTCCTCGCCCCAGCTGGTCCACAGCACCGGAGTGAGAGCCAGGCGGCGGGCGGCCAGATGGGCGGCGGTCGACATGACGCCGTACGGGGGCCGGAACAGCGTGGGCTGCTGCCCGGTGAGGTCGGCGGTGGTGTCGCGTGCGCGGGCGAAGTCGTCGTACGTGGCGCGCGGGCCGCGCAGCAGCAGTGGGCGGTGCAGCCAGCCGTGGATGCCGATCTCGTGACCCGCCGCGGCGATCTCGCGGACCAGGCCGGGCGAGCGGTGCGCCTCGCGGCCCAACAGGAAGAAGGTCGCCCGGACTTGGCGCCCGGCGAGGAGGCCCAGGAACTGCGGGGTGGACAACGGGTCGGGGCCGTCGTCGAAGGTGAGAGCGATGTGATCCGGGCGGCCCCGGCCCGACAGACGGGGCATGGTGCGGTTGCGCAGCGGTCCGAAGGTCGAGATCACCGGCGCTCCATGGGTGGCCATCAGAGTCGGCGCGGCGGCGAGGGCGGCGGTGCGCAGCAGCCGGGCGGCGGTCACGAGTGATGTCCTTCCGGACGGAGATCGCGGCCGGGATGGTGGTCGTCGAGGTCGAGGCGGTGTCCGATGGCGTGCAGCACACCCGGGCCGTCGTATGCCGTCGCGACCCCCGTGCCGACGGCGCACGCCCACACGGCGCACGCCACGGCGCTCGTGGTGACGAGCCGGCGTGCCGTGGGGCGGCGCCGTCGCCTGAGCGTTGGCGGCCGCATGGGCGGCAGGCCCTGGGCGCGGACGAGGGCTATCTCGGCGGCAGGCCCGGCGTCGGGGTCCGGGGCGAAGAGGGCGAGCCCGGCCGCGCGCCGGCGCCGTCCGAGCGGGCCGTCGATCAGTTCGCCCAGCACGGTCTCGAGGTGGGCCGGGTCACGGATCCAGACGGCCGCGCCGGCCTCCTGCAGGGCGGCGGCGTTGGTCAGCCCGTGCCCCGGTATGCACCGGTAGCTCGCGACGGGCAGACCGGTGGCGAAGGCCTCCAGGGAACTGAGCCCGCCCGCGTTCTGGACCAGGACGTCGGCGGCGTGCATCAGGCCCGGCATGTCGTCGACCCAGCCGAGTGCGTGCTCGATGCCGTCCGCCCGCAGCTGTGCGGCCAGGGCCTCGTTGCGGCCGCAGACGACCACGGGGAGGGCCACGCCGCAGTCGCGCAGTTCCAGGGCCACCTGCCGGACCGGTCCGACGCCCCAGGAGCCGGAGACCAGCAGTGCCAGCGGGGCGTTCTCCGGCAGCCCGAAGCGGGCCCGGGCCGCCTCGCGCTCCCGCGCGCTGCCGGGACGGAACCGCGGATCCACCACCGGACCGCACACCCGGACGTCCCGTGCCCCGACGGCCCGCGCCTGCGCGGCGGGCACCGCGTGCGCGGCGAGATGCACGTCCACGCCGTCGGCCACCCACAGCGGGTGCACCGAGAAGTCGGTGAGATACGTGACGACGGGCACGGCCAGTCGTGCGCGCCGCCGCAGGCCGCCCAGGACGCGGCTGGCTCCCGGGTAGGTGGAGACGACCGCGCCGGTGCCGGGATGCAGCGCGTTCAGCATGCGTTCCTCGGCGGTGCGCAGCAGCGCTCGTGCCAACGGCCCGCCGCCACCGGCGCGTTCGGTGCTGCGGTAGACCCGCTGGTAGGCCCAGGGTGCCTGGACCAGCATGCGGTGGTAACCGTCCCGCACGAGCCGTCCGAGATGGGCCGGCAGCAGGTCCAGCAGGTCGAACCGATCGACGGTGAGGCCGTCGGCCGTGAGCCGGCGGGCAAGCTCTGCGGCGGCGCCGTCGTGACCGGCACCGATGCTCGCCGAGACGATCGCTACGCGCGCGGTCTGCACCGTCGCCGGCACCGGCTCGGAGCGCAGGGTGGCGGCCGCCAGGGCGCGCAGATGCACCGAACTTCCGAGGTAGGGCATAGGGGCTCGTTCCTCCGCGGGGTGGAGTGGGCGGCCGAACTCTACAACATGTAGTAGAGCAACTCGTACAACATGTAGTAGCTCTGGTGGCAGCGATCCCGCACCGGTTCTACAGGTCGTAGTAGCTCCCGGTAGGCTGGGGCCGAGCGGGAAGGCGGTGAACGGTGCGCGACCGGAAAAGCGACGAAAGCGGCGAGACGACCGGCAGAAGAGCACGCGGGGAGCTGGAGAGCGGTGTGCTCGGCGCATTGTGGGCCGCTGACCAGCCGCTGACCGCACGGCAGGTCCAGGAGCGGCTGTCCGGGGACCTCGCCTACACGACAGTGCTGACGATCCTGTCGCGCCTGCACGACAAGGGCATGCTGGTACGGCATCCCGCGGGCCGCGGCTACGTGTTCGCGCCGGTCCGGGACGAGGCGTCCGAGACTGCCGTACGGATGCACAGCCTGCTAGAGCGCGGTTCGGACCGGGAGGCGGTGCTCGCCCGTTTCGTGTCCGAACTGTCGCAGGAGGACGAGCAGTTGCTGCAGCGTCTGCTGGGCGGGCAGGACGCCGGGAGCGGGGACGACGGGCAGTGAGCCGGTGAGGATCAGCGTCTACGTCCCGCTCCTGGTCACCGTGGTTCTCGCGGTGCTCGCACCCCGGGCTGCCCGGCGCCCGGCACCGCGCCCTGCGGCCTGGTTCCTGGCGTGCGCGGCGCTGGTGACGGCGACCGGCTGGCTCGGCTCGCTGGCCCTGCTGGCGTTCACCGGGTTCGCACAGATCCCCGAGGTCGCCGAGGAGGGCCACTGGTCGGTGGTCGCACTTCGCACGCAGGACCCGGTCTCGCTGGCCGTCGCGGCCGTCAGCGCCCTGGCACTCGCGGCTGGGCTCCTCTCGCTGGGCGTGGCGGCCGTACGGCAGGCCCGCCACCTCCTGTGGGCGCGGCGGCAATGCGACCGACTGCCCACAGGGACCGAACTGGCGGTGCTCGACGACGAGGCACCGCAGGCGTTCGCGCTGCCCGGCACGCCCGGTCGGATCGTGGTGTCCCGAGGAATGCTGCGCTGCCTCGGTGACGCGGAGCGCGAGGCCCTGCTGGCGCACGAACGGGTCCATCTCCGCGGCCGCCACCACCTCTTCCAGGCTGTGTGGCGGCTCACGGCGGCCGTCAACCCCATGCTGCGCCCGCTGGCCGAGGCGGGCGGTTTCGTCCTGGAGCGGTGGGCCGACGAGGAGGCCGCGGCCCACGTCGGCAGCCGTAAGGTCGTCGCCCATGCCGTCGGACGGGCGGCTCTCGCCTCGGCAGGCGCCCCCCGCCCGGCCGCCCTGGCGGCGACCGGCGGCGCGGTGCCCCAGCGGGTGCAGGCCCTGCTGGCCCCGCCGCCCCCGCGCCGCACCCTGCCCTTCGCGGCGGGCGCCCTCCTGCTCACCCTGTGCTGCGCCAGCCTGGCCAACGCCGCCTCGGACAGCGAGAGCCTGGTCGATAGCGCGGAGCGGGCCCAGTGCGCCGCGGATGCCGGGCCGGCCGGCGCGGCGTCGGCGGGCCATGTCCCGCACGGCCCGGATCCTTGCTGCGACCACCGTGGAGCCGACGCGCACGGAAGTCACCGCTGGTAGGCAGGTAGTACCGCGGTACTACCTGCCCGTCGCCGGTCAGCCTTCCGGTACCACCGGATCGGGCGGATCGGCTCCTAGCGTTGCGGGTGAGGCGTCGGCAGTGACGGGCGCCGCAGTCCGACAGGGAGAACGCGGATGATCGACGCACGGCAGTTGACCAAGAGGTACGGCGAGAAGACGGCCGTCGACAGCCTGGACTTCGTCGTGAAGCCCGGCACGGTGACGGGCTTTCTGGGGCCCAACGGCGCCGGCAAGTCCACGACCATGCGCATGATCGTCGGCCTCGACGCCCCGACGAGCGGCTCCGTCACCGTCAACGGCCACCACTACGCCCAGCACCGGGCACCGCTGCAGGAGGTCGGCGCCCTGCTGGAGGCGAAGTCGATCCACCCGGGCCGCTCGGCCTACAACCACCTCAGGGCCCTCGCGCTGACGCATGGCATTCCGCGCCACCGGGTGGAGGAGGTCATCGATCTCGCCGGGCTGGCCAGCGTGGCGAACAAACGGGCCGGCGCCTTCTCCCTCGGGATGGGCCAGCGCCTGGGCATCGCGGCGGCGCTGCTGGGCGATCCGCAGACGGTGATGCTGGACGAGCCGGTCAACGGGCTGGACCCGGAGGGCGTGCTGTGGATCCGCAATCTGCTCAAGAGGCTTGCCGACGAGGGCCGTACGGTGTTCGTGTCCTCGCACCTGATGAGCGAGATGGCCCTGGTGGCGGACCACCTGATCATCGTCGGCCGCGGGCGGCTGCTGGCCGACACCACCGTCGGAGACCTCATCCGTGAGGCGGGCGGCGACACCGTGACGGTCGCGACGCAGGACCCGGCGCGACTGCGGGACGTACTGGCCGGACCGGGCGTCGACATCACCGGCCGCATCGGCTCCGAGGAACTGCAGGTGACCGGGCTGACCGCCCGCGCGATCGGGCTGAAGGCGGCCGAGCACGGGATCGCACTCTTCGAGCTGAGCGCCCGGACCGTGTCGCTGGAGGAGGCGTTCATGGACCTGACCAGGGACGCCGTGGAATACCACGGCTCCACGACTGGCATCGAGACCCTCGGGAGGCCCGCATGAGCACCCTCACCGCAACCGCCCAGGAACCTGGGACCGTCCCCGCCCGCCCCGCCTACCGGGTGACCGGACGGCGCGTGCTTTCCTCCGAGTGGGCGAAGCTGTGGTCCCTGCGTTCAACCTGGATCACCCTGGGTCTCGGCCTGCTGTTCCTGGTGGCGTTCGGGCTGATCGCCGCGAGCCGCTACGAGTCGGGCATCAACTCCGGACACATGGACCGGGACTTCGCGGCTTCGACGGCAGTAAGCCTGTCCCTGTTCGGTACGAACTTCGCCCAGCTGGCCCTGGGCGTGCTCGGTGTGCTGGTCACGGCGGGCGAGTACTCGACCGGCATGATCCGCTCGACGCTCGCGGCGGTGCCCCGACGGCTGCCCGTGCTGTGGTCCAAGGCGGCGGTGTTCGGGCTGGTCGCGCTGGCGGTGGGCATGCTGGGGGCGTTCGTCGCCTTCCTGTTCGGGAGCGGCATCGTCTCGGGTACACCCGCGGCCATGGGCCTGACGCACGCGGGTGTCCTGCGCAGCCTGCTGGGCGCCGGGCTCTACCTCGGCCTGGTCGGCGTGATCGGCACCGCGCTGGGTGCGCTGCTGCGGTCGGTGGCTGGCGGGATCTCGGTGCTGGTGGCCTCCCTGATGCTGATCCCGGGCCTGATCTCGCTGCTGCCGAGCTCCTGGCAGGACGACATCAGCCCCTACCTGCCGTCCAACGCGGGGGAGTCGATGTTCGCGCTGACCCACGACTCGACGACCCTGTCGCCGGGTGCCGGGCTACTGGTCTTCCTGTGCTGGACGGCGCTGGCGCTGGGCGGCGCGGCGTACCGGCTCGCGCGCAGCGACGTCTGACGGCCGCACCATGGACAGGTGACGTCCGTGACCACCGATGACCTCAGCGGGATGGGACCGCTGGTCGCCCGCCTGTCCCGGGGCGGCCAGCGGTTGCGGCAGGCCGACCGGGCACACCCGTGGGTGCTGGACACCGCGGTCGTGTTCCTGGTCTTCCTGATGTTCTGTCTGCCCGAACTGATCCACGGCGGCGCCGACGACGACGGCGACGGCCCACGCCGTTTCCGGCTCGCCTTCACCCAGCTGCCCGTCGCGGGGATGCTGGCCCTGCAGGCCGGCCTGGTCCTGCCCCTGCTGTGGCGGCGGCGCAGGCCCGCGGCCGCCTTCGGCGTCATTGCCGCGGTGTTCGTCCTCCAGTGGTCCTTGGGCGCGGCGCTGCGCGCCGACGTCGCCCTCTTCGTCGCTCTGTACAGCCTGGCCCTGCACGGGCGGCTGCGGCACCTGCCGTGGGCCTGTGCCGCCATGGCAGGTGCCATGGTGCTGGTCGCCGTACGCGTGTCCGTGGCCGTGTCCGTCTGGGACGCGCTGTTCTTCCTGCTCAGCACGACGACCGCGGCCCTCGCACTCGGCCTGATGGTCCGTATCCGCCGGGCCCAGCTCGCCGGACTGCGTGACCGGGCCGCCCGCCTGGAGATCGAGCGCGACCAGCGCAGCCAACTCGCGGCGGCCACCGAACGCACCCGCGTGGCCCGCGAGATGCACGACATCGTCGGCCACAACCTCTCCGTCATCATCACCCTCGCCGACGCCGGCTCCTATGCGAGCGACACCGCACCCGAACGCGGCAAGGAAGCCCTCCAGCTCATCGGCGACACCGGCAGGCAGGCCCTCGGTGAGCTGCGGCGCGTGCTCGGTGTGCTGCGCGGGCCGGCGGAGGCATCCCCGGCCGGGCCCGAGCTCAGCCCGCAGCCCGGGATCGCGGACATCGACTCGCTGTGCGCCACAGTGCGCGCCGCCGGACTGGAGGTCGTCTACCGGACCTCCGGTGACGTGGACGCCCTGGACAGCGGGGTGCAGCTGACGGCGTATCGCATCGTCCAGGAAGCCCTCACCAACACCCTCAAGCACGCTGAAACCGATACCCGGGTGCACCTGGCGATCATCGAGTCGGACACCCGGCTGACCATCCGGGTCCGGGACACCGGAGCGGCCGCGCCGCCCGCGCCGCACGAGGAAGGGCACGGACTGGTCGGCATGCGGGAACGGGCAGCCCTGTACGGCGGGAGCGTCATCGCGGGGCCGGCGGGCGGCGGAGGATGGAGCGTCGAGGCCGTCCTCGATCTCACACCCGAAGGAGATGCCCGGTGACCACCGTGCTCGTCGTGGACGACCAGCCGCTGCAACGCTACGGCTTCCGCATCCTGCTGGACTCCGTCCCCGAGACCGACGTCGTCGGTGAGGCCGGCCACGGCGCTGAAGCCGTCCGCAAGGCCGCCGAACTGCGCCCGGACGTCGTCCTGATGGACATCCGGATGCCCGGGATGGACGGCATCGAAGCCACCCGCCGCATCGTCGCCGCCGGCGAGCGATCGCGCGTCCTGGTATTGACCACCTTCGACCTCGACGAGTACGTCCACGCCGCCCTGCGGGCCGGTGCCAGCGGCTTCCTGCTGAAGGACGCGCGCCCCGAGGAGCTCCTGGCCGGCATCCGGGCCGTCGCCGTCGGCGATGCGGTCATCGCGCCCGCACTCACCCGTCGTCTCCTGGACGAGTACGCGCGGTACGTCCCCGCGCACCGCGGTGACCTCACCGAGGACCCGAGGCTGAGCTCCCTCACCGACCGCGAGCGCGAGATCCTCGAAGCAGTCGGCAAGGGCTGGACCAACGGCGAGATCGCCACCCGCTTCGTCCTGTCCGAGTCCACCATCAAGACCCACGTCGGCCGCGTCCTCGCCAAGATCGGCGCCCGTGACCGCATCCAGGCCGTGATCTTCGCCTACGACCACGGCCTCGCCCGGCCCAGCGCAGACTGAGCCACGACAGGCTCCAGTCGGTAGCCGCGTCCGCGCGGTGTGTGTGGTGCGTGCGCCCGGATACGGCCGCTCGGCCGCCAGCAGCGCCGAAAACGCTTCATGCAGGGCCTGGCGCCAGTCGCGGATGGGCTAGACTCCGGCGGCTGCCCAGCGGTCGTGGCCAAGGACGCCGTACGCCGGTCTGTGGGCCGGCGTAAGTAGGCGTCGCTGGTGGTCGGGCGGACCCGCTCGGGGTCCGCGCCGAGCAGCCGGAAGATCTCCCGGGTGAGGCCGAACCAGGTGGTCTCGTCACCGCTGGTGCCGTGGTAGACCCCGCCCGGGGCGGCACCGTTCAGCGCGGAGTGGCCCAGGCGGACGAGCCGGTCGGCGAGGTCGACGGTCCAGGTGGGCTGGCCGCGCTGGTCGTCGACCACGTGGAGGGTGTCCTTGACACTCTCCAGTTTGATCATCGTACGGACGAAGTTGCCGCCGCCCGCGCCGTACAACCACGCTGTTCGCACCACGAGGCCCGCGTCGGACGGTACGTGTGTGGGAGGTGATCAGCACGCGCAGTCAGGATGCGTTCAGGTAACCGCTGGCACGGTCGAGCCTCATGACCTATGAACTCTCCGAAACACCGGACGCCGCGCGGGCTGCCGACGGACCCGCCCGGCACGCACACCGCCTCCGCCTGAACAAGATCCCCGAGGTCACCGTCTACTTCTGGATCATCAAGGTCCTGTGCACGACGGTCGGCGAGACCGCGGCCGACCTGCTCAACGAGAAGGCGGGCCTGGGCCTGACGGGTGTGTCGGTGCTGATGAGCGCCCTCCTCGCGGTCGTCCTGGTCGTCCAGTTCCGCACCACCGCCTACCGCGCGGGCGTGTACTGGCTCGCTGTCGCCCTGATCAGCGTCGTCGGCACCCTGATCAGCGACAACCTGACCGACAACATGGGTGTACCGCTGGAGACGACCACCACGGTGTTCGGGATCATTCTCGCCGTCGTGTTCGTCGTCTGGTACCGGCGTGAGCGGACTCTGTCCATCCACAGCATCGACACCACCAGCCGCGAGGCGTTCTACTGGCTGGCCGTGCTGTTCACCTTCGCCCTCGGTACCGCGGCGGGCGACCTGGTCTCCGAGCGCATGGATCTCGGCTACTGGCTGTCCGCGATCCTGTTCGCCCTGGCCATCGCCGCCGTCGGCATCGCCCACTTCACCCTCGGCCTGGACGCGGTGTGGAGCTTCTGGATCGCCTACATCCTCACCCGCCCCCTCGGCGCCTCGATCGGCGACTACCTCTCCCAGCCGACCGGCGACGGCGGCCTCGGCTTCGGCACCGTCGTCACGAGCGGTCTCTTCCTGGCGGTCATCCTCGGCCTCGTGGTGTATCTGACGGTGACCCGGAAGGACGTCGCGGATGCCGGACGCGTCGCGCGGCCGGTGGTCTGAACGGCGCCAGGGCGTGCGGGCCCTCGCCGACGGGTGCGTTCACCACACCCGTCGCAGACGGCCCCGCCGCATCACAGGGCGCCGGTCTCTCTTCGCGGAGACCGGCGCCCTTCCCCGCCCTCGCATTGGTCGCCATAGTCTTCTGGATCGCGAACACAGTGGCGACGCCCGGTCACATCGGCGCGTTCACGTCAGGGACTGCCCAGGTGTAGGGGACGTCGCCGCGAGAATCGCCACCCACTCACGAGATGTATTGGGCCCCGAGCTGCGAGCGTCGACCCGTTGTTCCCTCTCGTCGACCGCCGGGTGTCACGGCTCCCGCAGCAATGTGGTGACCTCGCTACGGTCGATACGGCGCAGGGCCAGACCCAGCGCGGGTGCGGAGATGGCCACGACGAGTCCGGCCAGCAGGACCAGCGCACTGGCGGGGACGGTGACCAGCGGCGGGGGAAGCGTGAAGAACAGGCTCAGGACGCGGATGGAGAGCACCCCCAGGCCAAGGCCCAGCGGGATACCGATCAGCAGGCTGCCCACGACGGCGACGGCGTCCTCGACGACGGGCCCGGTGAGAACCCGCCCGGTGCCGGCGCCGACCGTGCGCAGGACGGCGTACTCACGTCGGCGTTCCATCACCAGGAAGGCGCCGAGCAGCCCGACCCCCAGCGCGGCGACCGTCGCGGAGGAGACGGCCTCGATACGGCTGAGGCCGTCGAGGTTGAGCGCCGTCAGGTCGCGCTGCTGCCGGACGCGGTCGACGAGGGTCGCGACGCCGTAGCCCGCGGGCCTGTGCTCCTGCCGCATCTGGTCCGCGCCCGCACCGGGGCTCCCCCCTGAGGCCACGTCGGCTAGATAGAAGTCCGGCGGGGGCAGCGGGGCGGGGATGTCGGAGAGGCTTGTGACCGTCTCGGAGAGCGGGTCGGTGGGGGGTGGGGGGAAGGTCCGGTAGACGCCGACCACGTGCAGGTCGAGTTTCTGGGACAGGTCGAGGTCGTCGGGGAAGACGGTGACCGGGATGGTGTCGCCGGGGTGACGTGTGAGGTGTCACGGCTTGTGCCGACCACGTTGAATCCCGCTGCGACCAGGGCGAGCGCCGTTTCCTTCCCGATGCCGGAGGAGGCGCCCGTCACGAGGGCCACCGGCCGATCTGTCGTCAGGACTCCCGTATCCACTCGAAACCGATCGGTTTCCGCGTGCGAATTCAAGCAGGGAGAATGGCGTCATGGGCAGGATCAGTGCGCCGGAGAGGCGTGAGAGCGTCATCCGCGCGGCGATCGCCGAGTTCGCGCGCACGGGCTACCAGGGCACCTCCACCGCGGCGATCGCCAAGCGGGTGGGCGTCACGCAGCCGTATCTCTTCCGGCTGTTCCCGGGCAAGAAGGCGATCTTCGTCGCCGCTCTGGTGCGGAGCGCGGAAGATACCCGCCTGGCTTTCGAGAGGGCGGCCGACGGGGTGGAGGATGGCGAGCGGGCCTGGCAAGTGATGGCGGACGCCTACGCGCAGCTGATCTCGACGCGCCCCGAAACGCTCCTGATGCAGATGCAGGCATACGTCATCGTGGCTGCCACCGAGGCGCAGGGTGACGACCTGATCGGCGAGGTCGTCCGGGCCGGCTGGATGAGGATCTGGGAAACCGTGTACTTGTCGCTGGGCGCTGATGCCGAGAGGACCGCAAGCTTCTTCGCCTGCGGCATGCTCGGCAACACGCTCACGGCCATCGGGCTTCCCGTGAACGCCGGGGGGTGAGGGGGCGTCCCGAACGGGGATTCGTCAGTGCACGCCTGCCGCGTCTAGCAGGGTGGTCACGGTGGGTGCGATGAGCCCGGTCAGGTTGTCGGCCTGAATTCCCGCGCGGGCGCTGGCGCCGTCGAAGACCAGGCTGAGCTGGCGGGCCAGCAGATCCGGATCGCCCGCCCCGCCCTGCTCGGCCTCGGCGCGGAAGAAGGCCGTCAGATTCGCCTTGACTTGGTGGGCCACGCGGCTCGCCGGGTGGCTCGGGTCCTTGAGCTCGACCTGCACGGCCAGATACCTGCAGCCCCGGAACTCGGGCGCCCCTGCCTGCGATTCCACCTGCTCGAAAACGTGCAGGATCCGCTCGCGGGGTGGGCGATGGTCGTCCGCCGCGGGAAGGAGTGCCGTCACGTAGGCGGACGTGCGTTCCTCCAGGCTCGCCGCCAGTAGTTCGCCTTTGCTCTCGAACAGCTTGTACATGGAGCGCTTGGACACCCCGGCCGCCTTGCACAGCGCGTCGACGCCGATGTTGACGCCGTCTCGGTAGGTGAGCGTGGCCGCTGCCTCCAGCAGTCGCTCTCGGGAGCTTGGCATTGCTTCGGTGGTCATATTGCGAGGTTAACTCGATTCCGACCCATTGGAAACCGATCGGTTTACGATGTTGATCGGGATGTGCTACGGCGCCGCCCGCGGCCGAGTCGGTTCGGCGCCACCACCGCGGTTTCCAGAAGGGCCGGTGTGTCTCACCGGCCTTGGAAGCTCGTACGTGACCCTCGACCGGCGACGATCGGTTTGCTGAAGGCCGGGACGCACGGGACCGTCTCGGAGACGCCTCTGCCCTGCGCTGATCACTGCCTGGAGGGCACCAATCAGCGCAGGACAGTTCTCACCACGATGGATTCAGGCTCAGTGGGCGATCACAGGCTCGCCCTCCGACGGCGCCAGAGGTGAATTCGGCATCAGGAACGCCGTGAGTACCGCACCGACCACGAAGATTCCGGCGCCCCACGCCAGGGTGGCCGTGTAGCTCTCGACCCCGGCCTGGGCCATGGTCAGTGCGCCCGGCTTGTGCGAGGACAGGTAATCGGTCGCGGCCGATGAGGCAACAGTGGTCAGCAGCGCCGTGCTGATCGAGCCGCCCACCTGCTGGCTGGTGTTGATCAGCGCCGAGGCGACGCCCGCGTCCTCGTGGTGTACGCCTGCGGTCGCACCCTGGAGCGCGGTGGTCATCACCGCGCCGATGCCGAGGCCCAGCAGGATCATGCCCGGCATGATGTTGGCGACGTAGGCGCTGTCCAGTGTGAGTCGGGTCAGCAGGGCCATACCGGATGCGGAGACCAGGAAGCCGGCGCTGACCACGACCTTGGGGCCGAGCCTGGGCAGCAGCAGCGAGGGCACCGTGGTCGAGGAGGCGACGATGGCACCGACCATCGGCAGGAAGGACAGACCGGCCTCGATCGGCGAGTAGCCGATGCTGGCCTCCAGGTAATAGGTCAGGAACAGGAAGATCGAGAACATCCCCATGCCCAGGACGAACACGGCCAGGAACGAACCACCTCGGGTCCGATCCAGTACGACTCGCAGCGGCAGCAGCGGGTGCGCGACCCTGCGCTGCAGCCAGGCGAATACCGCGAGCAGCGCCACGCCGCTGATCATGGAGCCGAGGGCGACCGGGTCGGTCCAACTGGTGGATTCGACGTGCGCGAACCCGTAGACGATGCCGAACAGCGCGGCGCTCACCACGACCGTGCCGGGAATGTCGATCTTGGGTCGTTCGGTGACCACGGGCTTGGCCAGCAACAGCAGCGCACCGGCCAGCGCGACGCCCGCGAAAATGACGTTCACGTACATCACCCAGCGCCATGACGCCCATTCGGTCAGCATGCCGCCGAGCAGCAGTCCGACCGCGGCGCCCGCACCGGAGAGCGCACTGAAGATGCCGAACGCCTTCGGCCTTTCGGCCGGGTCGGTGAAGGTCACGCTGAGCAGTGAGAGCGCCGCGGGCGCGAGCAGCGCGGCGAACAGGCCCTGGGCCACACGTGCCGCGACGAGTATCTCGAAGCTGGTGGCCGCGCCGCCGACGACGGATGCGGCCGCGAAGCCGATCAGGCCGGTCACGAAGGTCGTACGTCGGCCGAACAGGTCGCCGAGTCGGCCCCCGAGCAGCAGCAGGCTGCCGAACGCGAGGGCGTACCCCGTGATGACCCACTGCCGGCTGCCGTCGCTGAAACCGAGGTCATGCTGTGCTTCGGGCAGCGCGATGTTCACGACGGTCGCGTCGAGCGTGACCATGAGCTGTGCCACGCCCAGCACGACGAGCACCCACCAGCGCACGGCATGTGAGCCGCGGCGGCCCGAGTCTGTTGTCCCGGAGGCGGGCGCCCCGCGGTCGAAGGTGGTACTCACTTTTCCCCTTAGTCGCTGGTCATGGGCCGACCATCGGTCGGAAACCGATCTGTTTCCACTCAGGAAAACAGATCGGTTTCCTCGGTGCAAGTGAACAGGGCGCCTCTGGCCCCGGAGTGACTCGACGGGGGCGAAGCCCGCACAGGCCGACGACGCTGCCTCGATCGGCGGTCCGGGTGTCGGCGTCGACGCCTTGTGTCGCACCGTCAAGACCGCACCCGGGCGTACCTGGTCGGTGAGTCGGCGGTCTACGGCGACACCCTGGACGCGCTCGGCTCGGTGCTGCTGCCGCTGAAGGTCACCGCGGCGAACGGGCTGTCGCTGGCTGCAACCTTCGGGCTCTCCATGGACTGCGGGGTGTTCCTGGTGGCGTCCCCCTGCCCCCAGTCCTCCGCCTCCACCTCACGCCCGACACCGTCCCGGAGTGGCTCTACGGCACGGTCGGGAAACTCGATCTCACGCTCCAACTGGGCTTGGGTGGCGCCGCCATCGACCAGGCCGGACAGGCGGGTGGAGAGCTCGTCGTCCCCAGGATCGCGGGCGCGGAACGCCCCGGTGAAGCCGGCGGGTCCTGCTGGGCTTGCGCCAGGAAACCGATCAGTTTACCTTAGTGGAAACCGATCGGTTTCTCATTCTCCGGGTGAGAGTCATGACCGTTTTGGTGATCCACTCACACCCAAGGAGCCGGCGAGATGCCCAGCCATGAGTCACGTCCCACGATTCACATTCCGGGAACCACCAGCCACACCATTGCCCCGCGCGCGGGATCCGGCGGCCGTGAGGGAACGCTGCGCTACCTCAAGGCCGGGACCGGCGCCCCTCTGGTCCTGCTGCACACCGTGCGCACCCAGGCCGAGCACTTCCGTCACCTCATCCCGCTCATCGCGGACCACTACACCGTGTACGCCCTCGACCTGCCGGGGATGGGCTACTCCGAGATCGTGCCTGGGACGTCGTACAACGAGCCGGACATGCGCGCCGGCGTCGAGCGGCTGCTGACCGAACTCGACCTGAATGACGTGACGTTGGTCGGGGAGTCCATGGGTGCAGTGCTCGCCCTGACCACCGCGGCTGATCTGCCGGAGCGGGTACGGCGCGCCGTCGCGGTGAACACCTACGACTTCCGCGGCGGCATCGCCCGTTCGAGCCTCCTCGCCCGTGTGGTGGTCGGCGGTGTCCTCGCCCCCGGAGTGGGCCCGGTGATCGCCGGGGTGGAGCCCAAGCCCGCCCTCCGCAAGATCCTTCAGGGCGGCCTCGGCGACAAGACCGCGCTGCGGGAGGACTACGTGGACGAGCTCCTCCAGGTGGGCGCCCGCCCCGGCTACCCGACCGTCGCCCGGGCCGTGTACCAGGCCCTGCCCAGCCTCATCGCCGCCCGCTCGCGCTACCCCGAGGTCAAGGCACCCGTCCACCTCGTCTACGGCGAGAAGGACTGGTCCCGCCCCTCCGACCGGGAGGCCAACAAGCGGCTGCTTCCGGCCGCCGACTTCACCCAGGTCCCCAAGGCAGGCCACTTCATCGCCCTGGAACGCCCCGACGTGCTGGGCGACTTGCTGAACGCGGTGGCCTGACCACCGGGACCACCGACGACGACTCCGGATGAGAACAGACACGGATCCAGGACTCTCCAGGGGTACTACGGCACCCCCCGTCGCCGTACACACTTCCGCAACCGGCTAGGGCCGGTTGGCGGGCTCCTTCGACGGCTTGGCTTTGGCGCTGGGCTTGCCGGGGCCTTTTCCGTTCTTGTTCGTCTTCGTCGGCGACGGGATGGTCTTGTCTGCTGCTCCCGGCAGTTGGGCGCAGTAGGCCAGCACCTGCTGTTCACCGCCCGCGGCTTGGACGAGGCGCCGCCATGCCGTGGCGTCAAGGACGTGGCCTCGGTTCTTGATGTGCTCGTAGGCGCGGCAGTGCGCCTCGACGTCCTTGGCCGTGTCGGGGTGGTGTGGGGGTGCGGTCGGCGTCGTGCGGGGCCCGGCGGAAGGCGAACCCTGTTCGCCGGGCAGGTGTGCGGTGGGCAGGCGACTGCTGTGGCTGGTGCCGGGGTCGAGGGTGTTGTGCGGCGGTGTGTCCGTCGCGTGGATGGAGGCGAAGGCGATGCCGCCCAGCACCGTGCTCGTCACGAGGGCGATTGCTCCGCCGCGCACCCATCGCTGCCTTTGGGGTTTCGGGCGCCAGTCGTCCGCGCGTCGGGTGCGCGGGGCGTGGTCGCCCGCCGTGCGGGCACTGCGGAATGCGGCGACGGCGGCCTGCTCCGCGGTGTCGTCCACGGGCTGCTGCCGCAGGGCCTCGCCGATCCGTTCGGCGGTTCTGTCCAGGATGGCCGCGTCGTCGAGGAGGGTCGTGGCATCGGCGTTTTCAGTCGCACCGGGGCGCGGTGTGACTGTGCGCCTGCCGGTTTCGCCGCTCAACGGCTCATCTCCGTTCCGGTCGGTGGTCATCCCGGTTCCCCCTGCGTGCGCGCGACATCATGTGTCACATCTGCGGGGCCGAGCAGGCGCGCCAGGTTCCTCAGTCCGCGGCGGGCCAGCACGCGTATGACGGGGCGGGGCGGGGCCTGCCCATCACCCGGGCCGCCGCGTGCTCGTCCGGGCGTACGGCATGGCGCAGGAGGACTGCCTCGGCCTGGGAGCGGGGGAGTCGGGCGAGAAGGGCCTGGGCCGTTTCGGCCGACAGCGTCGCGATCCCGGGCGGAGCATGGGCGGCAGACGCTGTCGAGGAGCTTGCCGTCGAGCGGGAGGATGCGCCGTGACGCCGCAGATGGCCGCGCGCGTGGCGCCGGGCGATGCTCGCCGTCCAGCCGCGAAATCCCGGGCCGTCGCCGCGGAACCGCGGCAGCTCGCGGGCGATCTCCTGCCAGGCAGCGGCGGCGATGTCCTCGGCGCCGATACCCACGATGCCGCGCAGGTAGCTGAGCAGTCCCGGCTGGACCAGCCGGTAGAGCACGGCGAACGCGGCCTCGTCACCGTCCTGGGCCCGGACGACGGCCGTGCCCAGCGCAAGCTCGTGGGCCGACACGCTCCCGGCGTGTCCTCGTCGTCCCAACGTCCGTCCCCCCGATGGCCGAAACCAATGCCCCGGGAGCGTATGGCACGTCGCACCGGCCTCCCAAATACCCGACGGCCATTCCGCATAACCGTCACAGACACCCATCTCGGGTCACACGGCGGAGCGAGCAGGCTGTCGCTCTTCGGCCTGCCCTGCGCCGGTTACGCGCGCAGGGGCAGACCTGTCACGGGGATAACGGGCCTGCCCCTGCACGCCGGTGCCCGCATGCCTCCCCCAAGAGGGGCGGGCCCGGTGACCCTACGGGTCACTACCTCCAGCGCGTCTCCCAACCGGTGCGTCACGGGGGACGGCTGATGGTTGCGAGATCAACACTCTCGTGAAGACGGGAAGTTGTCGTCGTCACACGTTCTTCGCGGCGCTGGGCGCGATGGCCCGTCGGGGCTCAGCCCGAGGAGCTGCTCGCCGCGCAAGCCCAAGACGTAGCGCGCCGAGCGATGCCGATGCCGCCGTGCTGTACGAAGAGACCGGGAGCACTCTGGGGGCGCCGTGAATATCGCTGAACTGGCAAGGTGCGGGAAGCCGCTACCGTGGGTTGCGCTCACCCTGGAGGCTGACTCGTAGCGGCCGGACACCGTGGGCGTCTGCCGTCATCACCAGGAGAGAGTGCACCTCACCCCGGTTCCCGCTGTTCGAGCACTTCGAGGACCTTAACCTTCTCCGCAGGAACGATGTGGGCTGCCTGAGCCTGCCGGGTCGTCCACCACGGGCCGGTCCCGATCGCATCCCCCGCCCGTCCCCACTGCACCATCTCGAGTTCCTCATAGGGACGGAAGATCCTCAGTTCCAGGGGATCAACGGATATGGACTGATGCTCTCGGACGATGCGGACGCGAGCACGAACGAACCAGCCCTGCGCAGGGAGGCCACTACCCCGGGCACTGCGATCGCTCATCTTGTCTGTCTATCCGGAGTTGCTGACACCCGCATCCCGCCACGCTTGCCGATCACTGAGCACTCTTGGTGCCTTGCGCCGTCGGCCGCGGGCCACGGGCTGGACCTGACCCACCTGGACACGGACGCGGTCGCCCCAGTCCGCGGGCGGTGTCTTCGCGTGGCAGTTGGCCTCCACCGGGCCCGAGGTATGGCATGCCAGAGGCGGCAGCCGACATTGATGAGGGAGTCCACGTCCGGCAGTGGAACCGCCCTCGTGTGTGCCGTTCGCGATCAATTGGTGGTGTGGCTACGTGTCCACCTTCATGAAGGCGTTGAGCCGGTAACCATCTCCGATCACCCGTGACAGTCGCAACATGCGGCGCGCTGAGAGGAGTGACCCCGGGCGGGGTCACGGCGCCCATCCTCCGGGGGGAGGTCTGCGCGCGCCGCCGCGCAGGGGCGGGCCCGGTGCGCCCCCCCACAACTCGGCACCGGTACGAACTCCTCGCTGCAGGACGAGCGCTTGAGCCCGCGTGACCGAGCCAGGACCATACAGGTGTTCACCGTCCATCGTGATCAGCGCGTATCGGTTCGTCTGCGGCTTGACAGGCTCGCACGCTGGAGCCCGATCGCTCAGCCCTATGTCCGTCAGCTGAGGGCCGCAGCCATAGGCCATCAAGTCCCTCTGCCGTTGGCGCCCGGCCAGGGCTATCTGCTCGACAACGAACGCTGGCTGCATGGGCGCCGAGCCTTCACCGGAGATAGGCTTTGCCGGCGCGCCCTGGAGCATCCCCGCTTCCCCATGTCTCGAGGATTCGAGCCCGACCTGGTGACGGCCGTTCCGCCCATGCTCTCGGAGGCGGGATGACGACAGAACGAATCGTGATGGCCCTCGTCAGGTCGTTGAAGACCATCACAGCCGAAGCCTCGGCCGACTCAGTCTCAGATCAGGCAGCTGTGTGAAGCGCTTCGGGATCGGTGGAGGCTCTAGACGTTGACTCCAGCCGCCGGTTGGGGCTGGTGTTGAGCGTAGTAGTTGATCTCGTGCTCGTGGGGCGGGATGTGCCCGATCGCGGTGTGGAGACGCTGGTTGTTGAACCAGTCGACCCATTCCGCGGTGGCGAGTTCGACGTCGGCCAGGCCGTGCCAGGGCCTGCGGGGCTTTATCAACTCGGTTTTGTAGAGGCCGATCTGGGATTCCATGAGGGCGTTGTCCAGGGCGTCGCCGACGGTGCCGATCGAGGCGTCGATTCCGGCCTCGAGGAGGTGCGCGGTGAACGCGAAAGACGTGTATTGACTGCCCGCATCCGAATGATGAACCAGCCCCGGGCCAGCGGGAGTTCCGGCTCGGTCACGGCGCCACCAGGCCATGTCCACGGCGTCGAGGACGAGCTTGGCCCGTTTGCTGGTGGAGGCGGACCAGCCGACGATCGCCCGGGAGAACACGTCCACGACGAACGCGACGTAGACGACCCCGGACCAGGTGGCGACATAGGTGAAGTCGGCGACCCACCGCTCATTCGGGCGAGACGCGGTGAAGTCGCGCCTGAGCAGGTCAGCGGCCCGCTCGTGGCCGTCGTCCCGGATGGTGGTGCGGATCTTCCTGCCTCGTCGGGCGCCCTGGAGACCGAGGTCGTGCATCAGCCGGGCGACCGTGCAGCGGGCCACCGGTATGCCTTCGCGATGCAGCTGCCGCCAGACCTTCCGGACCCCGTAGACGCCGAAGTTGTCCGTGTGGACACGCCTGATCTGCCTCCTCAGCTCCGCGTCGCGGACTGTCCGGGTGCTGGGAGCGCGGTTCTTCGCCGCGTAGTAGGTGCTCGTCGCGATCTTGAGTCCGTGGCTGGTCAGGACTCGGCAGATCGGCTCGACTCCGAACACCTCGCGGTGAGTGTCGATGAACGCTACGAGCGCTTCGACGGCCGGTCGAGCTCGGCCGCGAAGAAAGCCGACGCCGCCTTCAAGATCTCGTTCGCTCGCCGCAGCTCGGCGTTCTCGGCCTTGAGTCGCTTGATCTCCGCGGCCTCGTCGGACGTGGTGCCGGGCCGCCGGCCGGCGTCGACCTCGGCCTTGCGGACCCACGTCCGCACCGTCTCTGCGGCACCGATGCCCAACTTCGCCGCAACTGCCTTCATCGCGGCCCACTCGGTCGGGTAGTTGGGACGGATCTCCGCGACCATGCGCACCGCACGCTCACGAAGCTCGGACGGATAGGGGGACGGACGTGCCATGACTCGATCCTCTCAGGGAATCGAGCCTCCATCAGACCCGGAGCGCTTCAGTGCGCGGCTTCGAGGTGAATTTCCTCCCTGCTGACTTCCGTGTTGGGCACATGCGACGGATCATGTCGGCCCACCTACATCTCTGGGATCTGACGGGGCTGTGTGACTCAGTCAATCTCGCCGTATCGGAATTGGTCACCAACGCCGTGCGACATGGTCATGGGAAGCCGGTCGGATTCCGGGTGACGAACGCCGACGACGAATTACGCATCGAGGTCACTGACGGAAACGCGACGCCCGCCCGGCTCCGTAAAGCGGGTGAATTTGCTGAGAGCGGCCTTTGCTGACCCCTCTCGGCCGGAAGCCTCCTGACCTGCAAGAACCGCTGCGCCACAGCATTCACGATGTTCTTCGTCTGCTGGTAGTACAGGCGTCACGTATCGCTGACCTGCACAAGACGTGGCCACGTATGGCTCGTTGGAGCCGTCGGCCCGGGAATGGTCCGGATCTTGTCCTCAGCGAGACGGGCCTGGTCATCTGTCCACGCCACATCCCTCGCCTCGTGGACTGCTCCATGCGGATGTGTCGGCCGTCGAGTGCTACATCGAGGTGGGCAAGTCCGGGGAGCGGAGCACGAGCAGGGTGATCTCGCTGGGGGCGAAGACGCGGAAGGGCGGGCCCCAGAAGCCGGTGCCGCGGCTGGTGTAGAGGAGGGTGCGGGTGCCGTGGCGGCTGAGGCCGGCGAGGGCGGGCTGGTCGAGGCGGACCAGGTGGTGGAAGGGCCAGATCTGGCCGCCGTGGGTGTGGCCGGAGAGCTGGAGGTCGATGCCGGCGGCCGCTGCCCGGTCGACGAACTTGGGCTGGTGCGCCAGGAGCAGGACGGGTAGGTCGGGGTCGGCGCCGTTCAAGGCTCCGGCGAGGTGGGCGCGGTGGCCTGCCAGGCCGGAGGACTCGGCGGTGACGTCGTCCACGCCGGCGACCACGAGGGTGTCGCCTCCGCGTTCGAGCAGCAGATGGCGGTTGCGCAGTGGCTCCCAGCCCAGCTCGTCCATCAGGTCGACCCAGCCCTGGGCCTCGCTGTAGTACTCGTGGTTGCCGGTGACGTACACACGGGCGCGGGTGGCCCGCACGGTACCGAGGGGGACGGCCTGGGCGCGGCGGCGTTCGGCCGTGCCGTCCGCGATGTCGCCGGTGTGGCAGACCAGGTCGGCATCCAGGGAGTTCACCGTCTCGCATACCCGCGCCGACCAGCGGGCGCGATCGAGGGGGCCGTAGTGGGTGTCGGTGATGAGGACGACGCGGAGGCCGTCCAGGCCGGCACCCAGCCGGGGGAGTTGCACGTCGAGTTGGCGCACGCGTGGCACGCGGCGGGCCTCGGCGTACCCCCAGGCGAGCAGTACGGCGGTTACGCCGAGGACGGACCAAGTGACGATTCGAGCCCGGTCCTGACTCCCCTCGACGCCGGCCACGGTCAGGGCGAGCCGCAATGGGACGCCGATCAGAATGGACCAGGTGAACAGAACCCAGCTGGTGCCCAGCAGGGTGTCACCGACGATCGCAGCCCTGTCCTGCTGGCGTCGGCCATGACCGCGCACCATCGCCAGCGGCATACCCATGAGGCCGAGGGCGAACAGGGCGGTGCCGACCAGTGTGACGGGCAGCGGCCAGTGCTGGCCGGTGTACAGGAGCACCAAGCAGGGCACGGCCCACAGCAGGACGGGGGCGATCAGGGGGATGTAGCGCATCAGGCGGTGCAGTGGGCTCCGCCGCGGTGCTTGCGCTGCACCTTCTGCGAGCCGGGCGTCGCTGGTGTCGGTCACGCTTCCCCTCCCTGACCGGGCTGCCGTCTCGCGCACTGTATCCGGTCGCCCTTGGGGTGGCCGGACGGGAGTTCATGGGTGAGGCCCCGTGGGGCGAAGGGTTTTTTGCACGACCACCAAGGATCGTCGTGCACTGCGTCCGGCCCGTATCCGCCAGGTTGGAGCCAGTGTCGTAATGACGGGGCGTCAGGCACTGGTTCCTCGCGTACACCTTCCCGTCTCGCTTGCCGGACCCGGACTCTCTGGCAGTGCCAGCCCGCCCCGCCGTTGTCGGGGCTGCTTACCGCCCGCCTCGGCATCCCCCGAGGCGAACTGCCCGCTGCTTCAATCGGGTTACTGCGACAACCCGGCGGTGAAGGTCCCTCACCTCACTCGACTCCATGGCCCCACGTGGCGCACCCACCAGGCGCGAAAAGGGGCCCGAAAGCTACCTCGCCTGACCGCAGCTGCGTGCTTCCATGATCTGGATCAACGACCTCACGCGAACCACCCTTGATCACAATCAGCGGTCCCTGGGCATTTGTGTGATGCCGGACCCGTTGGCCCGGCATGATGGATGAGATCGTGCTTCACGGCTACTGGCGGTCTGGGGAATCCGAGAGTTCCGCCGGGGCCCTTGAAGGCGTGACGTTGCGCGGACTCACGGGGGCATTGTGGACGCCAGTTGGTCGGGGTTGTGGATCGCCGTGGTGGGTGTGGCGGGGACGCTGGGCGCCGCGGTGCTGACACAGAGCCGCGCGGACCGCGCCAGACGTATGGAAAGTCAGAGCGAGAGCCTGGAGCGGCGGCGCACTTGCTACATCACATTGAATACCGCCGCGCGCCAGTACCTGACGGAGAGGGGGAACTACCTCCACGCCCTGCAACACGACGAGGGCGTTGCCGCGTCCCTCGAGAATTTGGAAGCGGCCAGGATGACCTATCGGGACAGCTACCCGGAAGCCCAGATGGTCGTCCCGACTGCGGTGCTGGGCGCCTCCCGCGCGGCAAAGAAGCGCCTAAACCACGCATACGGCGACCTCAAGAGGTATGGGGCGGAACCCTCCAGGTACGCGGAGGAACTGGCGAACCTGGAGAGGCATCTCCACCTTGAGGTCTGGCCCTCCGTGGGGGCACTGCGGAAGTCCATGCGCGTCGACCTCGGCGTCGACGACTGACGGGGGCCCACGCCAGACGCCAGGACACAGTCGGGCAACTCGATGCAGGCCCTAGGTCGTGTCTTCGAATGATCTTGAGTGGTGGATCATGGTTGGGTGATACGTCGCCATGAACTGTCCGATGCCGAGTGGGAGTTCGTCCGG
>NZ_JBEYVO010000055.1:0-47269 GCF_040644055.1 Streptomyces sp. NPDC047043 | reverse complement strand
GCGACCCGCTACGACAAGACCGCCGAGTCCTACCAAGCAGCCGTCACCCTCGCATCGCTGCTGATGTGGGCGTGACATTTGAAGACAACTCCTAGTGGGCGGTGAAGCCACCATCGACGGGGAGAGCTGTTGCGGTGACGAAGCTGGCGCCGGGGCTGCACAGCCACAGGACGGCGGCTGCGACCTCGTCCGCTCGCCCCAGCCGGCCGATGGGCTGTTCCTTGAGGATCCCGGCCATGGCCTCAGCCTGGTTCTCGACCATGTCGGCGACCATCGGGGTGTCGATGACGCCGGGGCACACGGCGTTGATGCGGATGCCCCGCGGCGCGTACTCGACCGCGGCGCTGCGGGTCAGGCCGATGACGCCGTGCTTGGAGGCGTGGTAGGCGGCGCGCTCGGGCAGTCCGACGAGCCCGCCCAGGGATGAGCAGTTGACGATGGCGCCGCTGCCCTGCTGTCGCATCTGTCGCAGTTCGTGCTTCATCGCCGCCCAGACGCCGCGCAGGTTGACGGCGTTGACCTGGTCGAAGTTGTCGGCCGTCTCGTCGGCCGCGTCGGTGGGCGGAGCCTGGATGCCGGCGTTGTTGAACGCCATGTCCAGGCGGCCGTACTCCGTCACCGTGCGCCGTACGGCCGCTTCCACGTGCTGTTCGTCGGTGACGTCGCAGAGGACACCGATCGCCCGCTGCCCGCGGCCGGTGATCTCTTCGGCTGCTTTGTGGACGGCATCGGGGTCGCGGTCGGCCAGTACCACGGCGGCTCCGGAGTCGGCGAAGGTGTGGGCGGCGGCCAGGCCCATGCCGGAGGCGGCGCCGGTGATGAGGGCCACCTGCCCGGAGAAGTCGTAGGTGGGGTTCATGGTGTTCTCCCGTGGAATCAATTGAGGTTCGGCGACCTGCCCGGGATGTTCGAGGTCCCGGGCGAGGGCGGCTGGAAGGGGGAGTGGGGGGTCAGGGCTTGAGCAGGGCCTTGATGGCGCGGCGCTCGTCCATCGCCTTGAATCCCTCTGCGGCCTGATCGAGCGGGAGGGTGAGGTCGAAGACCTTGCCCGGGTCGATCTTGCGGTCCCAGATGAGCTGGATCAGCTCGGCCAGGAACCGGCGCACGGGAGCGGGGCCGCCGTGCAGGTGTACTTCGGAGAAGAACAGTTCCTCGCCCGGCAGTTCCACCCCGTGGGCCACGCCCACGTATCCCACGTGTCCGCCGGGGCGGGTGGAGCGGATGGTGAGCTTGTTCCGCTTTGACAGACACCATCCGTGTGGTGGTCAGGCTGCGAGTGCGGTCTCGTATTCGGCGGGACTGCGGTAGCCGAGGCTGCTGTGCAGCCGGTGCAAGTTGTACCAGCCCTCGATGAATTCGAAGATCGCGGTGCGGGCGGCGGCCCGGCTGGACCAGGTCCTCGTGTCGAGCAACTCCCGTTTGATGGTGGCGAAGAACGACTCGGCGAGCGCGTTGTCCCAGCACTGCCCGGTACGGCCGACGGACAGACGGACGTTCAACTCGGCTGCCAGGGACGCGAGTTCACGGCTTGTGTACTGGCAGCCGCGATCCGAGTGAAAGATCACCGGGCGGGCGGGACGACGCTGTCGGCAGGCCGCCGTGAGGGCGTCGGCGACCAGTTCGGTCCGCAGGTGGTCGGCCGTCGCCCAGCCGATCACCCGGCGGGAGGCGATGTCGATGACGGTGGCCAGACAGAGCCAGCCCTCTTCGGTCGGCACGTAGGTGATGTCGCCGCACCAGCGGGTGTCGAGGCCGTCCGGGTCGGGTGCGAAGTCGCGGACGAGGAGATCGGGCCGGGACGCGGCCCGCGGGTCGGGGACTGTTGTCAGGTGCCGGCGTCTGCGGTGCCGGCCTTCCAGGCCCGCCGCCCGTATCAGTCTGGCAACGCGACGGCGTCCACAGACAGCACCCTCGCGCTTGAGCACGGCGTGGATGCGTGGAGCGCCGTAGGTGCCGCGGGACTTTGCGTGGGCCTCGGTGATCCGCCCGGTCGGCTCGGCGTCACGGACCCGCCCGCGGACCCGGCTTTCCGGTGCGGCGGGCATAGAAGGCGGCTCGGGAGACCTGCAGCAGTTCACACGCCCGCTTGACGCTGTGACCGTCTCGCTTCTCCGCCTCGATGAACGGGTGCACCGTCACCGGGTCTCCTTCGCGAAGAAAGCCGTGGCCCGCTTGAGGACCTCCACGTCCTCCCGCAGCCGGCGGTTCTCCCGCCGCAACGCGGCCAGTTCCTCACGTTCACTGCTGGTCAGGCCATCGCCCTCGCCTGCGTCGGTCTCGGCCTGGCTGACCCACAGCCGCACCGCGGTCTCGGTCAGGTCGAAGTCCTTGGCAACCTGGCCCACCGAGCGGTCACCACGCCGGCACAGCTCGACGATCTCGGCCTTGAACTCTGGCGTGAACGAACGGCGAGGCCGAGGCTTCTTCTTCCCCATGCTCTCCATGATGGACATCCTCCCGGGGTAGAACCCCTGATCTCGGATGTCTGTCAAAGCGGATCAAGCCCAGGGCGAGGACGTGGGGACTGCGGGGCGTGAGTCACGCGTCCCTGCCACCCCATAGGGGTGTCTGGACGGAGGAGCCCACCCAACAGCCAGTTGGGCACTACCTCCAAGCCCGGTCCTTACGGCCGGGTCAAGTTGACGCTTGGGCGCACCCGTAGATCGCGCCCATGAAGACCGAGACGAGTGTGTCCAGCAGGCGCTCCTCGGGCACGGCCGGGGGCGTGCTCGTGAAGGTGCTGAACAGGGACCGCTCCACCATGGAGTTCAGCACGGTGGCTAGGTCGCGGGCCGGGATGCCGTCGGGGGCCGCCCCCCGTCGGCGCTCGGACTCGATCGCCTCCGTCACCTCCACCACAAACCGCTCCATGACCTGCGACCACAGTTCCCTGACGGCGGCGCTGGTGTACTGCGCGGCCGCCGCGGCGGAGGTGATCGCACGGTGGTCGGCGAAGGTCGCGCAGAACGGGCCGATGGCGTCGCGCCACCCCTGCTCCTCGTCCTCTGCGAGCCGTTGGAGTGCGTCACCGCGGTTGGACCGGGCCTCTTCGACGACCCGGTCGAACAGCGCCAGCAGGACCTGTTCCTTGGACGTGAAGTAGAAGTAGAAGGTCGGCCGGGAGATGCCCGCGCCCTTGGCCAGTTGGTCCACGGAGATCTCGGACAGCGACCGCTCACCCAGGAGCCGTTCCGCGGTGGCGAGGATCGCCCGTTCCCGGTCGTCCCCGCTGAAGCCGCGTGCCCTGCGTCCCCTCGTCGACGGTGCAGGCGACGGCTCGATTGCGGAGTCCATGGCGGGAGCCTACCAAGCGCGTTATCGACAAGGCGTTGACTTAATCGACGCAGTGTCGAATGCTGTGACCCGGCCCCGCCGCTGCCCCCTCCCGGGCCGGCGGATCACGCCGTACGTCAATGCCGACGACTCAGGGAGCTGCGGACATGACCCAATCGCCCCACCGAAAACGACTCGCGACACCCCTGAATATCGGGGCGATGACGGTCGCCGGACGGCTGTTCAAGTCCGCCACCAGCGAGACCCGCGCCAGCGCCGACGGGTTCGTCACCGACGAGCTGCTCGCCTTCTACGAACCGATGGCCGAGGCCGGTACGCCGCTGATCGTCACGGGCAACCTGTACGTCTCCCCGCAGGGCAAGTCGGCCGGGCGCCAGGCGGGCATCGACGCCGACGACAAGATCCCCGGCCTGCGGGAGTGGACCGGTCTGGCCCGTCGGAACGGAGTCCGGATCGTTGCCCAGCTCAACCACGGCGGCCGGCAGATCGCCGAGGCGGCGCCGGCCGCCGACCGGATCGTCTCCGCCTCCGACGTACGCGAGCCGCTGTACGGGACGAAGCCGTCCCCGCTGCGGCTGGACGAGATGCCCGGGGTGGTGGAGTCGTTCGTGGCAGCCGGCGAACGCGCCCGGGAAGCGGGATTCGACGGGGTGCAGATCCATGCCGCCCACGGCTATCTGCTCAGCCAGTTCCTCACGCCGCACACCAACCGCCGCACCGACGCCTACGGCGGCAGCCTCGACAACCGTGCCCGGCTGCTCGTCGAGGTACTGAAGGGGCTGCGCGCACGGCTCGGCGACGACTATCCGATCCTCGTCAAGATCAACGGCACCGACGACCTCCCCTTCCGTAGAGGCGCGACGACCGAAGAGCTCGTCCGGGTCGCCGTACGGCTGCAGGACGAGGGCGTCGACGCCGTCGAGGTCTCCCGGGGTCACTACGAGTCCTGGCCCGGCATGATCCAGGGCAAATACCGGGGATTCATCCGGACCAGCCTCACCCTGGGGGCGGGGCGGCACCTCTCGGGTCGGCGCCGTGCGGCCACCCTCGCCGTCGCGCCGTTGGTCGAACACGTCGCCGAGCGACTGCGCCCGCCGCTGGAGGGCTTCAACCTGCCTCAGGCCGAACAGTTCACCCGCGCCCTCGACGTCCCCGTCATCTGCGTCGGCGGATTCCACACCAGGACGGGCATGGAAGCGGCTATCGCGAGCGGGAGAACTGACGCCGTCTCGGCGGCCCGCGCCATGATCGCCGACCCCTATCTGTACCGGAACGTCCTCGGCGACGTCGCCGACCGGCCTGTCTGCGGCTACTGCAACGGCTGCATCGCCCGGTTCAGCGGCCTGCCCGTGGACTGCTACAGCGACGAGATCCGCCGTGACCGCGACGTCATGATCGAAGAGCACCGCGTCAGGACCGGAGAGTGAGCATGCGCACCAGACGGAAGGAGGCCGCCGGCCTTGTCGGCCGCACGGTCGTCATCACCGGCGGCGCCCAGGGCATCGGGCTCGCAACGGCGCGCGAGGTGGTTTGCCGCGGTGCACGCGTGGCACTGCTCGACATCGACGCCCAGGCCGTGACCCGGGCCGCGGCCGAGCTGGGCGACGGGACAACCGCGCTCGGCCTGACCGCGGACGTGTGCGACGCCCCGTCCCTGGAGCGGGCGTTCGCCCAGGTGACCGAGGCCTTCGGCGGCTACGACACAGTGGTCGTCAATGCCGGTATCGGGACTGGCATGAGGACCTTCCGGGCCACCACACCGGCCGACTTCCAGCGAATCATCGACGTCAATCTGCACGGCTCCGCCAATACGGTCAGGGCATCCCTTGACCAAGTCGTCGCCGCGCGCGGCCAGTACGTCGTGGTCTCGTCGGTCCTCGCCTTCAACAACGGTGCCCTGCAGTCCCCTTACGCCACCTCGAAGGCGGCCGTCGAGTCCCTCGGGCGCTCGCTGCGGAGCGAATTGACCCCTCAGCAGGTCGACGTGACGATCGCCTACTTCGCCTACATCGACACCGCCATGAACGCGGCCGTCTGGGCCGACGAGGCCGGCCAGAGCTACGGCGCGTCGATTCCCGGTTTCCTGAAGACCCCGCTGAGTCCCGCCATGGCAGGCCGGGGCCTGGCGGATGTGATCGCCGTACCGCGCAAGACCCTGGTCCTACCGGGACGTTGGAAGACGCTGCTGCTCCTTCGCGGACTGTGGGGCCCGCTGTCCGACCGGGCGCTCGGGCGGGACGAGGGCTTCACGAGAGCCGTGCGGCTCGCGGACCGGCCGAGGGCGCTCAGGTGACAACGAGGGCGTCGACCAGGTCGAGGTCGGGCAGTTCGAGCGAACAGATCCGCGCGGCCTCGTCGGCGGTCATGCCGAAGTGCCGCAGCAGCCCGCGCACGATCACGTCCGAGGACCGCGCGTCGTCGCGGTCGGGCTGGGCGTGCAGCAGCGTACCCAGGGCCAGTTGGGCGCTGACCGTCATCGCCAGCGCGAGGTCCAGGTCCTCCACCTCGAACCGTCCGGCCTCGACCGCGTTCTGGATGTCCCGGCGCGCCCGGGGTCCCAGACCGCGGTCGGAGTGGACCACGTCCAGCCCGTGCTGCAGCAAAACCCTGCTGAGCTGCGGGTAGCGGCGATGCAGGCGGCCGGTCATGCGGAAGCTCTGGGCGTACGCGATCGCCGGGTCGTCCATGTCGGCGGTGAGCCGGTCCATGAGACCACCGAACCACTCCATGGCCTCCTCGACCGCGGTGCGGAAGAGGTCCTCCTTGGTGGTGAAGTGGTTGTAGAACGAGCCCACCCCCACGTCGGCGAGTTCCGTGATTTCGAGGACCGCGACGTCGGTGCGCCCCTCGGCCAGCAGCCGCTGCGCCGAGCACACCAGCGCCTGCCGGGTCCGTGCCCGCCGTTGGTCGACTCGCCGGGACGGGGTCCTGTCGGCCATCGCATCCTCCATCGCAACGCACGCCGATTCAGAGTTGAAGATATCATCAACTCCTTTTTTGCCCAGCGCCGCGGACACGTCCAACTCGTTTTCTGAATGTTTCGTCAGTTCTATTGACTGACATCATCCTCGGAAGTGACGATTTCTTCAGGAGGTGGTGACCATGGCTGTTCACCCCGGCACCCACAACGACCTGCACTCCGAGCAGGGCGCGCTGCCTGGAGAGCATCCGGGGCGCGCGGCGAACCCATTGATCAAGGTCCACGACATCGCGTGGCTGGAGTTCTCCAAGCCCGACCTGGAACGTTCCGAAGTCTTCGGCCGGGCGTTCGGCTTCATCCCGGCGTACCGCGACGGGAGCGAACTGCATCTGCGGGGCACACAGGCCGGCGCCCCGTGCGTGATCATCCGCAGGGGCCGCCGGTCACGGTTTCTCGGTCCGGCTTTCCGTGCCGCAGACACCCGCGATCTGCTGCGACTGGCGGACGCGCTCGGCGCCCGGGTGCTTCCGCTGCCCGAGACGCTGGGCGGATCGGTGGTCGAGCTGACCGACCCCGGCGGGCTGCGGGTGCGGGTCGTCGCCGACACGGGCGAGCTGCCCGCCCTGTCGGGGCAGGGGCCGCAGCGGTTCAACTTCGGCGGTGGCATCGACCGGGTCAACGGCACCCAGCGGCCGCCACGTGAGCCGGCCGGTGTGCGGCGCCTGGGGCATGTGGTCCTGCAGTCGACGACGTACCTGCGGACCCTGAACTGGTACCTGAAGCACCTCGGCCTGATCGTCAGCGACTTCCTCTACTACGAGGGTCAGCGCGAGCGCGGTCCGACGATGAGCTTCATCCGCTGTGACCGCGGCGGCACGCTCACCGACCACCACACCCTGGCCCTGACGCTGGGACCCTCCAACCGGTATGTGCACTCGGCGTACGAGGTGACCGACCTCGACGCACTCGCCGCCGGCGGCCAACACCTTCTCGACCAGGGCTACTTCCGCTCCTGGGGGATCGGCCGGCACATCCAGGGCAGCCAGATCTTCGACTACTGGCGCGACCCCGACGGCTTCCTCGTCGAGCACTTCACCGACGGCGACATGTTCGACAACACCCTCGAACCCGGCTGGGCGCCCATGACCGCCTCCGGCCTCGCCCAGTGGGGGCCGCCGGCCACCAAGGACTTCCTGGGCATCGCGCCCGGACGGGAGTCGCTGGCCGAGCTGCGCTCGATCCTCACCGCTCTTCGATCCGACGACAACGAGTTCGACCTCCACCGCCTGCGCGGCATCCTGAAAGTGGCTTCATCGTGAGTATCAACGTCCTCCGTACCTCCGACTCCTGGTGGGTCGCGCTCGACGAGCGCGAAGCCGTCCCCGTCGACACCGCCGCGACCACGACGGCCGAGCTGCTGGCAGACGTGGCGGCGGTCAGCGCGGCCCGCTCGGAAGGGTCCTCCGCGCAGGCACGCAGCATCAGCACGCTCCCGCTGGTCTCCCCGGTCACCGCGCCTTGCCGGGTGGTCGCGCAGATGACCAACTTCGTCTCCCACGTGCGCGATTCGGGCATGGACCCCGCGACTGTCCCGCTGACGTTCTTCCGCAAGACCTCGGGGTCGATCAGCGGTCCTTTCGAAGAGATCGTGAAGCCCGCCCATGTCCGCTTTCTCGACTACGAGATCGAGCTCGGCCTGGTCATCGGGCGCCCTTTGAGGGTCGGCGCCACCGTGACCGCCGCCAACTGGAAGGACCACGTCGCCGGCCTGGTCATCACCAACGACATCTCCGCTCGCGACGTCCAGCTGCCCAAGACGCAGTTCTACGAGGCCAAGTCCTACCCGACCTTCACACCGGTCGGCCCCTCCCTCCTCCTGCTCGACGCCGACGAACTGGACCGGCTCGCCCAGCTCAGACTCGTCCTCAAGGTCAACGGCGAGATCCGCCAGAACAGTGACCTCGCCGAAATGATCTACAACCCGCTCCAGGCGCTCCAGGAGCTGTCCCGCTTCCAGGCCCTCGCGCCCGGTGACCTGATCCTCACCGGCACGCCCGGTGGGACGGCCCTCAAGGCCCCGCCGAAGGTGGTGGAGATCATCGGCTCCCTCCTGCCTCCCGCGGCCAAGTGGAAGGCGTTCTTCAACGCCCAGGCGAAGAACGCCAAGTACCTCCGCGACGGCGACGTGGTGGAGCTGTCCATCCGCACCCCCGACGGGGCCATCGACCTCGGCATCCAGCAGAACAAGGTGAGGTACGCGTGACCACCAGCACTGACACCGCCGTGACGTGGCCGCGCTACGACCAGCCCGGTGACCTGGCCGCCATCGAGGCCGTACCGCTCGCCGCACGCGGCCTGCCCGGAACGACGTACGACCTGCTGCGCCGCGCGACCGAACAGTGGCCCGATCGGACCGCGCTCACTGTCCTGCCCGACGCCGCGTCCTGGCGCACGCCCAAGAACCGCACCTACGCGGAGCTGCTCGCCGACGTGCACCAGACGGCCAACGCCCTGCACCGGCTCGGCATACGCCGCCACGACACCGTCGCGCTGCTCTCGACGAACTGCGACGAGTTGCTCACCGCCCTGGTGGCTGCCCAGCTCGCCGGCATCGTTACCCCCGTCAACCCGGCGCTGGCCCGCGACCACGTGGCCGAGCTGATCCGCCGCTCCGGTGCCCGCGTGGTCGTCACCGCGTCCCCGGAACTGGACGCGGAGGCCTTTGCGACGAGCGCGGCGCTGGCCGAGACGGGGCTGGTGGATCACGTCCTGATGCTGCGCCCGACTGCCGCCGAGGCGATGGCGGCGGAACTGCCGAAGGCGGGGAACGCCAGCGTGAGTTACCTTGCCGACGTCGCGGCCGACTGCCCGCGCGACCGGTTCCTCGGCGAGCCGCCCACCGCCGCGGACCTGGCCTCCTTCTTCCACACCGGCGGCACGACCGGGGCACCGAAACTCGCCGCCCACACCCATGCCAACGAGATCGCCGACGCCTGGACGATCGCGGCCAACTCGCTGCTCGACGAGAACTCGGTGGTGTTCGCCGCACTGCCGCTCTTCCACGTCAACGCACTCGTCGTCACCCTGCTCGCCCCGGTGTTCCGGGGCCAACGGGTCGTATGGGCGGGGCCGTTGGGCTACCGGGACATCACGCTCTACGCCGAGTTCTGGCGCATCGTCGAGCACTACCGGATCGCCACCATGAGCGCCGTACCCACCGTGTACGCCGTCCTGGCCACCGTCCCCGTCGACGGGGCGGACATCAGCTCGATGCGTGGTGCGGTGGTCGGGGCCTCTGCACTGCCCGAGGGCGTGCGGACGAGCTTCGAGACAGCGACCGGAATCTCCCTGCTGGAGGGATACGGGCTGACCGAGGCGACCTGCGCCAGCGTCCGCAGCTTCCTGGAGCTCCGCCGGCCCGGATCGGTCGGGCAGCGGATGCCGTACCAGCGCATCCGGATCGTCGACGCCGAGACCGGCGCGGAGCTGCCCGCCGGAGAGACGGGCGCCATCCTCATCAGCGGGCCCACCGTCTTCCCCGGCTATGTCGAGAGACGCGACGAGAACGGCTACCGCGTCAGCGGACAGGGCAAGATCGTCGACGGCTGGCTGGACACTGGCGACCTCGGTCACCTGGACGAGGACGGCTTCCTCTACCTCACCGGCCGCGCGAAGGATCTCATCATCCGCGGCGGCCACAACATAGACCCGCGGGTCATCGAGGACGCCCTGCTCTCGCATCCCGCAGTAACCGGAGCCCAAGCCGTCGGCCAGCCCGACCAGCGGGCGGGCGAGGTACCGGTGGCGTATGTGACGGTCGGGAACGACATGGTCGGCGAGGCCGACCTCCTCGCGTGGGCCGCCGAGCACGTCAGCGAAAAGGCCGCCGCCCCCAAGGCCGTACGCGTCCTCGACGCCCTGCCCATCACCGCGGTCGGCAAGCCCTACAAGCTCCCACTGCGTGCCGACGCCACCCGCCGTGTGCTGGCCGAAGCCCTCGTCGACCTCGACGACGTCGAAGAGGTGCGTGCCGATGCCGACTCCGGGACGGTCACGGTCACCGTGACTCTGCGGGCGCGGTCGGCCGAGGCCGAAGTGGAGCGCAGGCTCGGCGACTTCGCCGTGCCCTGCCGCATCGTGACGCTGAAGGGCGACTGACATGACCGCCCTCGTCATCCTCACCTGCCTTCTGGCTCTCTGGTTCACGCTGTTGGGTGCCGGAAAGCTCCTTGGAACGGCTCAGATGACCGAGCGCGCCGCCCATGTGGGGTTCACCGTCGGCGGCTACCGCGTCATCGGCGCGCTCGAACTCGCCGGTGTTTTCGGCCTCTTCGCCGGGTGCGCCTTCACTGGCCTGGGCATCGCCGCCGCAGCCGGGTTCCTCCTCCTGCTCGCCGGCGCGGCCTTGGCGCATCTGCGCGCCGGAGACCGGCTGCCCGCGGCGGCACCGGCGATCCTCTCGGCCGTCCTCGTGGTGGCCTACCTGATCGCCCTCTTCCAGAAATGAGCCACGAGATGAGCCACGCGATGAGCGTGCCGACACCGTCGGCGACCGAGCAGACTTCGGTGCTGGTGGTCGGGGCGGGCCCGGTCGGCCTGACCCTGGCCCTGGAGCTGGAGCAGCACGGGGTGCCGACCCTGCTGGTGGAGCGGAACGCCTCCACCACCCGGCATCCGAAGATGGACGTCACCAACGGCCGCAGCATGGAGCTGTACCGCCGTCTCGGCGTCGCTGACGATCTGCGCAAGGTCGCCATCCCGGCCGACCGCTGTACCAAGGTGACATGGGCGACGAACGCGGCCGGCTGGGAACTGGCGTCGTTCGAATACCCCAGCGTCGACGCCATGCGGGAGAAGAACCGCGAGCGCAATGACGGCACAGGGCCCCTGGAGCCCTGGATGCGGGTTTCCCAGGTGATCCTCGAACCGGCGCTGCGGGATCTTCTGGAGGACCGCGCGAAGCACGTGACCGTGCAGTACGGGTGGGGACTGGAGAGCTTCGAGGAGGACGCCGACGGCGTCATCGCCCATCTGGTCTCCGCCGACGGCACGAGCCGCCGCACGATCCGCGCCCGCTACCTCGCCGGCTGCGACGGCGCCGGCAGCCGCACCCGCAGACAGCTCGGCATCGGTCTGGACGAGATCGACCTGCGCAAGCTGGTCGTCAAGGAGATCGGCCTGCCCCGCACGGTGGCGGCCCTCGCCCGCGCCTTCCGGGAGCGGGGCGAACGCCCGGCGGACGGCCGCTTCTACCTGGTGCACTTCACCACGAAGGACCCGGCGGTCCTGGGCCGGTTCGGCACCGTCTGGCACCTGCAGTCCCCGGACGGCTGGACGCTGATCTCACAGAACGACGGCGACACCTTCACCCTCCACGCCCCGCTGGGCATGGGCACCGACGCCGACCGCATCGACCCCCGCGAGTTCCTCTTCGAATGCCTCGGCTGCCGCTTCGAGGCAGATGTGCTGGTCGCCAACGCCTGGACACCACGCCTGACCGTCGCCGACTCCTTCGGCCGCGGCCGGGTCTGGCTCGCGGGCGACGCCGTCCACCAGGTGACGCCGACCGGAGGCTACGGCATGAACACCGGCGTCGGGGACGCCATCGGCCTCGGCTGGGTGCTCGCCGCGGTCCTGAACGGCTGGGGCGCCCCCGAGCTGCTGCGGGCCTACGCGCACGAGCGGCGGGCCGTGGCCCTGCGCAACCGGAAGGCCGCCGCCCGGCACGCCCTCGTACGGGCCGCCATCATGACCGCCAACCGGGCCGAACTGCACAGCGAACGCTGGCTCGGCGCCCGCACCCGGCAGCGCGTCGGCCGCGAGATCCTCGACCTGGGCAACCTGGAGAACGAGGCCCTCGGCATCGAACTCGGCTACCGCTACGACACCT
The DNA here is from genome assembly GCF_040644055.1 of Streptomyces sp. NPDC047043. Taxonomy (NCBI): domain Bacteria; kingdom Bacillati; phylum Actinomycetota; class Actinomycetes; order Kitasatosporales; family Streptomycetaceae; genus Streptomyces; species Streptomyces sp. NPDC047043. The sequence continues at coordinate 35,165 of NZ_JBEYVO010000055.1, read as the reverse complement.
CAACTGTCGTCTGCCCCGACACCGCGCCCGGTGCCAGGGCACCCCGCCAGACGAGGGACGAGTACGTGCCCAGTACCTGGCCGGGCGCGCGGCCGCCCAGCGTACTGCTGGCCGACGGCAGCGCACTGTTCGACCTCTTCCACTCGGCCGGCTTCACCCTGCTGCGCTTCGCCGACCATGACGTCACCGCGCTCACCGACGCCGCCGCCGCACGCGGCGTCCCCCTGGAGGTCGTCGACGTGCGAGACCCGCACGCCCGCACCCTTTACGAACGGGACCTGGTCCTCGTACGACCCGACCAGCACGTCGCCTGGCGCGGAGACACCGCGCCCACCGACCCGCTGCGCATCGTCGACCGTATCCGGGGCGCTCGCCGCTGAGCGTGCGCCCGGCGAGCGGCAAGTGCCCGGTCGGGCCCGGGACTTGCCGCTCGCCAGTCCGTACAGGATCCGTACAGGAGTAGACATGAGCCGACCTGTGAAGACCACCTCCTACATGTCCCCCGTCTGGTTGCGCGCGGATCTGCCGCGGGAGGCAGCCCTCGGCTACTGGGCCGGTCCGCACGCGCAGATCGCCGGGCGGCTGCCCAACATGGCCGAATACGTGCAGCGGCACTTCTCGCCCACCGACCACGGCTACTGGCCGTCGTCCCCCACGGTGGGCACGATGATTCCGCCGAGCTGGCGCTGCGACGGTGTGGCCGAGGTCCGGTTCGGGAGCACGGCCGCAGCCCTGGGCATGCCGCTGCACATGCGGGAGGTCTACCTGGACGAGCAGAACGTCTTCGAACGGGTCCTCGGACAGGTCACCGGCCCGGGCGGAGGCCGCTGGTGGACCGACGGGCACGACGACGCCGTCGGCCATCGCACGGTGCTGCTGCTGCGTCGCCGTCGAGGAGTGAGTGGCCGCAGCTTCCGGCGATTCGTCCACGACCGCATCGGTCCGGCGCTCCAGGAAGCCGGTGCGCACGATCTGCGGACGTACACCTTCCTGCCGTGGTCGCGGATCGTGCACCCCACACCCGGCGTCTGCCACGACAACCCGGCTTTCCGGCGCTATCACGCGAGCGTCGTCGTCGGAGCCGACAGCCGTGCCGCCATGGACGACCTGATCAAGTCCGAACAGGTCGCCGGAATCGTGGCCGACCAACGCACGGTGCTGGCAGCCGTCCACGCCTACTCCGTGGAGCGGAGTGTGCCGGTCATCCGCGTCGGTTCGGCGCTGGTTACTGCTTAGAACGCAGTATCCGCGGACGGCCAGAGTGTCATCACAGTCACCGAGCATGGGGGCACATACCGCAATGAGTTCAGTCAGACGCAAGGTCGCGGTCATCACGGGCGCCGGGTCGGGCATCGGCCGCGCGCTCGCGTTGGAGCTCGCGCGCCGCGAAGCAAGCATCGCCGTGTCGGACGTCGATCCCATCGGCCTGCGGGAGACGGCCGACCAGGTCGCGGCACTCGGTGCACGCGTACATCAACAGCTGCTGGACGTGAGCGACGCCGCTGCGTTCGAGACCTACGCGCACACGGTTGCCGAGCACTTCGGTGTCGTCCATCAGATCTACAACAACGCCGGCATCGGTGCCGGGCGCGCCTTCCTCGACAGCGAGTTGCGCGACTACGAGCTGGTTCTCGGGATCAACCTCTGGGGCGTCATCCACGGAACCAAGGCGTTCCTGCCCCACCTGATCGCCTCAGGCGACGGCCACGTCATCAACGTGTCCAGCCTCAACGGATATATGGCCCAACCGGATCACGGCCCGTACGTGACCTCGAAATTCGCCATTCGCGGGTTCACCGAGACGCTGCGGATCGAGATGGCGTTCGCCAACCACCCGGTCACCGTCACGTGCGTCCATCCGGGCGGCGTCAAGACCAACATCGCAGTCAATGCGATCGCCGCCGCCGAGAGCGAAGGCCTGGAGCCCACCGCGGCAGACCGCGCCCGCGCGGAGGTCATCAACGACAAGGTGCTCAAGCTGGACCCGACCAAGGCGGCCAGGATCATCGTCGACGGTGTCGAAGCCAAGAGTCCGCGGATTCTCGTCGGCACCGACGCGAAGATCACCGACCTGCTCGTACGGCTGATGCCGCGCCAGTACACCAAGGTGGTGGTGGCCCTGAACCGTCGTCTGCTCACGCCATAGATAGTGCTTTGACCGCAAACAATTACGGGCGTGGTTCTCGGGCCGGTTGTATGGGCGCAACCAGAACGCACGCCGTCTCGGCGTCCTGGGCGGGCAGCGTCGGGAACTCGCCCGTGTCCGCAGCGAGAAGGGCATCGGCTGGGACGGCTGTCCTCACCCGCACGTGACGTGCCGTCATAGCCTCAAGTCGTGGGGGAAGGACGGCCAGCGCCAGGCCGCCCATGCGGCCCAGTCGCGGAACTCAGACGGCGGGTCGGGTAGGGGACGGGCGGCCAGTTCATCCTTGCCGGGCTCCTGGAACTGCTCCCGCCAGGTGTCCAGGTCCTGCTCGGACATGGGGAAGGTGCTGTGTGCGGCGGTCTGCTGGCGGTGGTGGACACGGGCAAGCTGGAGGGCGCGGTCGACGGGCATGTACACCAGTCGATACGTTCCCCCGACGCGTTCCGCCAGCCAGCGAATCGCAGACCGCTCGTCCCGCGACCAGCATCCGTAGTCCAGCACAACCGGGATGCCCCGCCCGAGTGCGTCCAGGGCGGTGGCCAGCATCCGCCCCTCCAGGACGTTCCGCTTCCCGTCTGCGTAGTTGTCGCCGAAGAGCGGGATCATCCACTCGTCCGGGGTCAGCCGCAGCGCCCTGCACTCCTCCGCCAACCCCCGTGCCCGGGTGGTCTTCCCCGAACCGGGAAGGCCCACCATCAACGTCAGCTCTGCCATCCCGGGATCATCTCGCAGGCAGGACAGACTCCAGCGAAGCGGCATTCGTCCGCAGGCCACCGGGACATGGGTGGGGAGTCTAGTGAGCAACTCTGTGGAGAGAGGTGAGCGGCCTCCGCCGCCCGCTTCACGCGCCGGTCGGACCACGCAACCAGCAGATGAAGCGAGGGCCACAACTTGAAAGGGTCAGGCGCGAGCCCGCTTCAGACCCGGGTTCTGCCGCACGAGTGCGGGCAGCAGGAGGCGTCGGGGAGTGAGCCGCATCAGGCTGCTGACGATCCGCATGGCCAGTCCGGCGACGACCACGCCACGGTCGCCTTCGAGTGCGTCGACTCCGATCCTCGCCACGTCGCGGGACGGCATGTACAGGAACGGCGGATAGCCGTCGCTGTCCAGGCCGGCGGACTGGACGAACTCGGTGTGCACCGGACCGGGGCACAGCACCGCGACCGTGACTCCCGTGCCCGCCAGCTCCGCGCGCAGACCCTCGCTGTAACGCTGCACGAACGCCTTCGTCCCCGCGTAACCGGACTGGCCGGGCTGCGGAATGAAGCCGCTGACGGATCCGACGTTGAGGATCGCGCCGCGTCTGCGCGGCACCATCTGCTGCACCGCGCGGGTGGTGAGGTCGATGACCGCCTCGACGTTCACCCGTACCTGGGCGATCTCGGCCTCGACCGGGGAGTTGGCCACCGCGTCGATGGTGCCGATGCCGGCGTTGTTGACCAGGATGTCCGCCGTGAGGCCTCGCTCGGCCACCGTGTCGAAGAGCCGCGCGCGCTGCTCGGCGTCGGCCACGTCGCAGGCGATGACCTCGACCCGGACGGTGCCGGTGAGCTCGGTGGCCAGGTCGCGCAGTCGGTCTTCGCGCCGGGCCACCAGGGTGACGCCGTGGCCGCGCCTTGCCAGTTCGCGAGCAATGTCCGCGCCGATGCCGGACGAGGCGCCGGTCACGATCGCGGTGCTGGTGGGGTTCGGCTTCGGAAGCGGCATACGTCGGCCCCTTCGCAGTAGACCTTGTTCGACAAGGTGTCGGGTGGACTAGGCGGTGTCGAGCGTGCGGACACCCGCGCGCAGAAAGGCCATTGCCTTGTCGACGTGGGCTTCCTGCGCGTGATGGCAGACCTCGCTGATGACCGCTGCCGCCGCCGCGGCAGCCATGCGGGGGCCGAAGTCGTCGGGGGCCTCGCCCCGTTCCTCGGCGAGGATGCGAGCGCCCTCCTGGATGACCTCGGTGAGGCGGGCGTTGGTGACGGCCCTCAACTGCGGGTTGAGGTCGAGCATGCGGTCGTGCAGATGGTCCAGATCGCTGTGCTGGGCGACCTCGTCCCGGAGCCAGTGCTCCAGCGCGTCCAGGGTCGTCCAGCCGCTCTCCCGCTCGCGCAACGCCGTGGCCAGTCGGTCCGCGACCGCGTCGAAATGAGAGGTCGCCAGCTCCAGCTTCGACGGGAAGTAGAGCGTGACCGTGCGCGGCGAGACCTCCGCCGCCGCCGCGATGTCGGCGATCGTCGTCGCCTCGAAACCGCGCTCCGCGAACAGTTCGTACGCCGAGCGGAGGATCGCTTCCCTGCGTCGCGCCTTGGAACGCTCTCGCAGACCTTCACTCATCATGAGTGTCACTTTACCATCCATGGTTAATTTACAGTCTACTGCAAAAATGCCTTACGGTGTAGAGAGTCGAGCTTCGAAAAACTGTGGAAGAGAGGGAGACGGGCATGGCCTCACGCCTGTACACATGGGCGCGGTGGGCGGTACGCCGTCGCGGCAGGGTCGTCGCGGTCTGGCTGCTCCTGCTCGCCGTCGTCGGCGGCCTCGGGATCACGCTGCACGGCAAGGCGACCACCGAATTCTCGGTGCCGGGCATCGAGTCGCAGAAGGCGCAGGACCTGCTGGAGGAGAAGTTCCCCGAGGCGGCGGGAGGGGTGGTCCGGGTCGTCCTCGCGGCTCCCGAGGGCAGCACGCTGACCGAGTCGAAGACCTCGGCGGCCGTAGAGGCGAGCCTGAAGAAGGCCGCCGCGGTGTCCGGTGTCGTGGATGTCTCCGACCCGCTCAAGGCCAAGACGGTCTCCCAGTCCCTGCGCATCGGTTACGCGGACGTCCGCTTCCGCGAGCAGGCCAGCGACGTGTCGGAGAAGTCCAAGGACGCACTGTCGGAGGCGATGAACCAGGCCCGGAACGCCGGTCTCGAGGTCGAGTTCGGGGGCTCGGCGATGGAGGCCAAGACCGAGGTCGGCGGCCCGGCCGAGGTGGTGGGCGTGGTGATCGCCCTCGTCGTCCTCGCCCTGGCGCTCGGCTCTCTCATAGCGGCCGGACTGCCGCTGCTCACCGCCCTGGTGGGGGTGGCGATCGGTGTCCTGGGCGTCGAGTTCATGACCCGGTACGTCGAGATGACGTCCACCGCCACCGTCCTCGCCCTGATGATCGGGCTGGCCGTGGGCATCGACTACGCCCTGTTCATCATCTCCCGCCACCGCGAGCAACTCGCCGACCCCGAACAGGACGTCGAGGACTCCATCGCGCGTTCCGTGGCCACCGCCGGAGGCGCGGTCGTCTTCGCCGGCGCGACCGTCATCATCGCGCTGGCCGCGCTCGCGGTCACCGGCATCCCGTTCCTGACCGTGATGGGCCTGGCCGCCGCGGCCACCGTGGCGCTGGCGGTCCTGGTCGCCGTCAGCCTCGTACCCGCCGCCCTCGGCTTCTTCGGCGAGCGGCTGCGCCCACGCAGCCGCCGTACCCGTACGAGCGAACGCGGCCCCGGCGCCTGGGGCCTGGCCTGGGCACGTGCAGTCACCCGCAAGCCCCTGCTCGTCCTCCTGGCCGGAGTGGTCGGCCTGCTCGCGCTCGCCGTCCCCGCACGCGACCTGCGCCTCGGCCTGCCGAGCAACGCCTCGCAGCCGGTCGACAGCACCCAGCACAAGAGCTACAACCTCCTCACCGAGGGCTTCGGGCCCGGCTTCAACGCCACCCTGACAGCCGTCGTCGACCTCGACGGCGTCCCGTCCGCGGACCGCACGGCGACCGTGACGCAGCTGCGGAAGACCCTGGCCGACAACCGCGGGGTGGCCGTCGCCGGCGCGCCGGTCACCAACGCCGACGCGACCCTCGCCGTCATCACCGTCGTACCCAAGACCGGCCCCGACGCCCAGGCCACCACCGACCTGGTGCACCGGCTGCGGGACAACGCGACGACCGTCGAGAAGGCCGGCGGCACCCTCTACATCGCAGGACAGACAGCCGCGGCGATCGACGTGGCGGGCAAACTGTCCGACGCGCTGCCGCTGTTCATCGCCATCATCGTGATCCTGGCCCTCATCCTGCTGACCATCGCCTTCCGATCCCTGCTGGTTCCGGTGAAGGCAGCCCTCGGCTTCCTGCTGTCCGTCGCCGCGTCCCTCGGCGCCACGGTCTGGGTCTTCCAGAGCGGCAACCTCAACGGGCTCCTCGACATCCCCTCTGCCGGGCCCGTCACCAGCTTCCTGCCGGTCCTCCTCATCGGGGTGCTGTTCGGGCTCGCCATGGACTACGAGGTGTTCCTCGTCAGCAGGATGCGCGAGCACTACGAACACACCGGCGACGCCGCCGCGGCCATCACGCAGGGCTTCGCCCGCAGCGGGCGGGTCGTCAGCGCCGCCGCACTGATCATGGTCGCGGTGTTCGGAGGCTTCGTCTTCAACCACGACCCGATCATCAAGTCCATCGGCTTCGCCCTGGCCTTCGGTGTCTTCGTCGACGCGTTCGTGGTCCGCATGACCCTGGTCCCGGCGGCCATGGCCCTGCTCGGCCGACGCTCTTGGGGGCTGCCCGGCTGGCTCGACCGCATCACCCCCGACGTCGACATCGAAGGGGCGAAACTGCCCGCCCGCGCGGCAGAGCAGGGGGACCAGCTCACTGCGGCAGGAGAGAAGAAGCACGAGGCCACCGTGAGCTGAGCGCCCCGAACCGTCGCAGGAGCAGCCATGAGCGAGCTCTCTGCCGAGGACGAAGAACCGCAATCCGAGCCCTACGAGCCCCACTACCCCCTCACGACCCCTCCAGTTCCTGCACCGGCCGGGCTGAAGGGGCTGACAAGGCCTGAGAATCGGGGGCACGGTCGACGATCCAGACGTTGCGTCCCCGGTCGGCCAGGAAGGCCACGAGCGCGAGCAGGAATGCGCCCGCTGCCACGGTGAGAGCCACCAGGAGGGCACCGTGGACGCCGTGAGTGCCGGCGAGGCCGCCGGACACGGCCTGTGCGCCGGCGGTCCCGAGGGGGCCGCCGGCGCACAGCAAGGTTATGGCGACCGCCGTCCGCTCAGCAGGGGCGAGCCGTTCGGTCAACGCGTACAGACTGATCATGTAGGGGGCGACGGTGAAGCTCGCCAGCGCCATGGCGACCGGGAAGGAGGCCGTCCGGGCGCCGAGGAAGAGCACCAGCATGCCCGCGAAGAGTGCGGCGGCGAACGAGACATAGCGCAGGCGCGGGGAGAATCGCTGCGGAAGCCAGGCGCAAGCGAAACCGGACAGGGCGCTTCCGATGCCGAACTCGGCATACAGAAGCCCCGAGGCAGCGGGGTCACCGATCTCATCGGCGTACACGGTGACTGCGGTCTGGACCGCACCGAAAATCGCTCCCATCGCGACCATCGCCAGGACCATGACCGCTAGTGGACGACGCGGCAGGTGCGGCTTCCCGCTTCGCACAGACGAAGGCTGCCGCGAAGTGCGGTCGGCCTGGCGCAGGGCGAAGGGGAAAGTGCAGGCCGCGGTCAAAATCATGATCGCCACTGCGGGCGCGAAGGGGCTGACCGATGTGAGCAGCCCGACGAGCGCGGGTCCGGCAACGAAACTGATCTCGTCGGCAGAGGCTTCGTAGGACAAAGCCGCGGACAGCAGTTGATGTTCGTTGCGCGAGCGCATCAGACGAGACCAGTACACGCGGACGAGAGGGGCAACCTGGGGCTGGCTCAGGCCCACGAGTGCCGCCGCCACGAGCATGCCTTCCCGCGTGCCGTGACTTGCCACCAGCAACGTGGCCCAGGCGGCGAAGTTGGCGATCGCTGCGGCGGCTCCGACGGACCGGTGACCGTAGCGATCGGCCAGACCGCCGAGCGGTGGGCCGCTCATGGCGGTGGTGATGCTCTGGGCCGCACCGGCCAGTCCGGCGAAGGCGTAACTGTGAGTCGCCGCCTGGAGCAAGATGAGGGTGGAGAGTGCTGAGGCCGCATAAGGCAGGCGGGCGAGGAAGCCCAGGGGGAAGAAGCCGACGCCTGCCACGCGCAGCAGGGAGCGGTACGACATTGATGTCTCCGTCAGACACGTCGAGGAGACGCGCCTCCCAGCCACCAACGCGTCGACGAGCCCGATTCTGATCGTCAACGTAGTGGAGCCGGCTGAGTGCTGTACAGGTCAGCCGACCGGAGGGCAGCGGGTGAAACGGCCCCGGCCTTTCCACCGGGGGTTTCGGTCGCACCGGGATATCTACGGCGCCCACGCCCGCAGGGCTGCATCCACCACCGCGTCCACCGTGTCGTGACCGAGCTGGGCACCCACGAGAAAACGCTGGTAGACAAGCGGGCCGACAGTGGTCATGGCGAACGTCTCGGCCGTGACGTCGTCGCGCAGGCGGCCCCGGACGACGGCCGTGGTGACGGCGGGGCGCAGGGCGTCGACGATCTGCGTCAGGAGGGTCTGACGGAGGTGCTGCATCCCGTCGTCGTACTGCGCCGCGCCCAGCACCGCAGCGAGAACGGCCCCGGCCTGGGCGTCGTCGAGCCGCTCGCCGAGCTGGCGCAGATAGTGGACCAGCTCGGCGCGCGGCTCGGCACCGGACGCCGCCCGTACGTCCGCGGGCGCCGGTGACAGGGGCGGCATGCCGGCCTCCAGTGCTGCAAGACGGAGACCGAGCAGCTCGGGCCAGTGTCGGTAGACCGTGGCCCGGCCGACCCCGGCGCGGGCGGCCACCGCTTGGTGCGTGACGGCCTCCAGGCCGCCCTCGGTGAGCAGCGTGGTGGCCGCGGCCACCATGGCCTCTCGACTGCGTACCTGACGTGGATCGGCTCGCTCCTCCGGCATACGGCACCCTTCATGTGAGACAACTTGCCTCACATGCTAGCCGCTGGGTGTCGCGGCCTGGTGATGTCGTCCATCGGCCGGTCGCTTGCCTCGCGGGCACGCCGGACCAGGGCACAAGAACGGCTCGTCTGGCGGATCACCAGGGTCTGGAGGGCCAGTTGGAGCCCCCGGTCGACATCGCCTCCGACCATGAGCCAGAAGTCGGCGGCATGATCGGCATACGCCTCCGGGTGACGCGTCACCAGTTCCTCGTAGCGTTCTGCCGCTTGATCCCGCCACGGCTGCGCCTCCTGGTGGCGGCCGGCCACTCGCAGGGCGAGTGCGAGGTGTGCGGCGTACTCGGGATCGTCGCTCGTCTCCACCAGCGGGCGCAGGCGGGCGACAGAGGTCTCGGGGTCGCCCAGGAGGAGGTCGACCTCGGCGAGATGGCCGGTCGCCGGGGCGTAGGCCGGCACCCGGCGCCGGGCCGTGTCCAACCAGAACCGAGCCGCGGGCAGATCGCCTTTGCGTAGCCACATCAGCCCGCGCCGGAAGTCCAGTTGGGCGAGCGGGAAGGGCGAGACGCCCCGGTGAGCAGCACGTGCCCCGTCGAACGCGTGCTCCGCCTCGGCGGTCTCGTCCCGCTCCGCCTGGAAGACGGCCAGCGCAGACAGCATCGTGAAGTCGGACTGGTGGGGGGCCGCGCTCCGCAGCAGGACCTGGGCTTCGGCATGACAACCGACCGCCTGCAGGATCGCCGCCCGTTCCGCGTCCAGGGTGGCCTGCGCCGCGCCGGCCCGACCCGCCGAGTCAAGGTCGGCCATGGCCTCGGCAAACCGGTGCAGGGTCGCCCGGGTCCGGGCCCGGGCCAGCAGGGCGGCACTGTCGTCGGGTGCGTTCCACACCATCTGTTCGGAGAGCTGCGCGGCCCGCTCGTAGTCGGCGACGCGGCCCAAGAGGTGTCCGCGCAGAGTCAGGAGGTCGACCAGGACCGCCTGTTGTGCGACGGCGACCGGCGCGGTGGAGCCCGCCCGACGTACGGGCGCCGCCACGCCGTCGATCTGGGCCGACAAGTTCACCAGGGCCAGGGTGCCGTCGGTCGTGACCGGTTCCCGGTCGGTGCGCACAAAGGTGCGTTCGGGCAGGTCCGTCATGCCGCTTCCCCCTCCGGCTCCGGCGGGGCGAGCAGGGCGGTCATCACCGTCATGAGGTCCGGCGGGTTCGGGTTGGGCGCCACAAGGTACGGGAACTCGTGCGTGGCCGGCCGGGTCGCATGGTCGACGCCGTCGCTGATGCGCGGGCCGTCGACGCCGTTGACCAGGAGGGTGTAGAGGGTGTCCACGATGTCGTCGTTGGGGGCCCGGCCGCCGCACGTCGTGTGGGGTCGCCCGGCGAGCAGAGCGGTCTCGATCTCCAGGCAACTGTCCTCGGAGAACGGCTTTGAGACGTCGACGACGAGGAAGTCGGCCAGGAGGAGTTCCGTCAGCGGGTGGGCGCCCCGTTCGTCTGGCGGCCAGACGAGCTCGCCGTCGAGGCGGTCGAAGAAGGCGAGATTGGCGTCGAACCGTGCCCGGTAGGCCCCGGCATAGTCCGGTCGTACGCCGAAGGCGTCCTCCTCGTTGTAGAGGTCGCGGATCTCCAGGTCGCTGTTGACGGGGTCGTAGCTCTTGCTCGCCAGGACGACGTTTTTGATCTCGGGCCGCCCCATGCGCTCCAGCCGGACCGGGCGGCCGCCGGAGGTCACGGTCTCGCCCACTACGCCGAGCAGCGGACCGCAGTCCAGACCGAACACCACCTCGGGGTCGACCTCGACGACGATGCTCAGCACGTTCATCCCGTCGAGGACGTTGTCCGCGCCGGGCCTGAAGGCCAGCTTCTGGGTGGCGTCGGCGGCCAGAACGCCCGCGAGGTCGATGAAGAACGGGTCGAGTCGCGGTCCGGTGAAGATCCTCAGCCCTTCGGCTTCGGTGGGCTTCTCGTCGCCGACCTGGAAGAGGAACTGCTCGCCGCTCGGCGTCGTGCAGGTGCCTATCTGGACCGGCTCGTCACTGCCGGGGATCTGGCCGGGCGCGGCGAAGGTGAAGTCCAGGCCGTACTCGGTCTCGCCGACGGTGAACCCGGCCCGCTCGGCCGCGCGGGCAAGCGGCCGGACCCGGAAGCGGTGGGTGATCGCGTCGGAGAACAGCGCCGTGGGTGCGGCGGCCGGGAAGACGTCGAGGACGAGCACCAGGCATCCGGGTCGGTCCGGACTGGGGAACGCGAAGACGTCGGCGATGTCGGACGCGGGGTCGAAGAGGATGCGCGGTCCGGAGAAGTGATCCGCCATCGGGAGCTCCTTCGAGTGATGGGTGCGTCGGGGTGCACCATCTGTGAGACAGGGTGACCCACAGATGTGTTGTGAGTCAATCTGTCTCATAGTGGCGTGCGTCATGCGAGTGGCGCGTTGACAAGCCGGAGCGGTGAACTGATGATGTAATCAGTTATGCGGAGATGGTCAGAAAGTGGATCTCTTCTCGCTTGCGCACCATCTCCCGAAGGCCTATTTGTGGCGATATCTGAAGTATTGCCACCCGACGCCAAGGAGAGGTGCCATGAGCGAAAACGCCCTGCACGCGAAGTTCCAGCAGTTCCCCGAGACCGTCCGCGAGAAGGTGGACGCTGCGCTCTCGGACGCCAAGATCGCTCTCAAGCTCAAGGCCGCCGAGATCCTCGCCGACAAGGAGGAGATGGCCGAACACGCCGTCACCACCGCCGGCCGGATCGGCGCCAAGAGCGGCGAGGTGTCCGAGCTGACGACGATCCTGCCGCTGAAGCCGAACGGCGCCGCGCGGCTGCGGAAGTTCTTCGGCCTGGTCGGCGGGAACCTGGCGGGCGCCGGTCAGGTCGGCACCCTGCACAACATGCGGTTCGTGTTCCTCGACAACGACACGAAACTGCTGTTCGCGACCGCCTTCGACGGCGAGTGGGACCCCTACATCGACGACTTCGCCACCAAGATCCCCGAGTTCATGGACTACCTGTTCAGCAACGTCGAGGGCTGGCCCGGCATCACCTCGCCGGACGTGAAGGACTTCATCGTCAAGTACCAGATCCCGGCCGAGGCGTGGTTCGTCGCCCACCCCAACCTCACCGTCGCGGAAGGCCACCGCCTCAAGCGGCAGGAGGCCGCCGTGCAGCGTTTCCTGTCGGACCTCAACTGAAGGCAGGCGCACCATGCCTTCCCCGCTGTTCCGGCGGCTGCGCCGCCCGCCCACCCTGGACCTCGACGACATCCAGGCGTCCCTGCTGCGGGCCCGGCCGGAGCCCTACTTCGGCACCCACGCGATCCTGGAGATCACCGAACCGGCCGCGGGCAGGGAGCTGCTGCGCCGGATTGCCCCGCGGGTGACCTCGGCGGCACGCTGGGACGAACCGCGGCCGTCCTGGCTGGCCCTCGCCCTCAGCTACCAGGGACTGGTCGCGCTGGGTCTGCCGGACACCTCACTGGCCTCCTTCCCGGCCAACTTCCGCGCCGGCATGGCCGCCCGCGCCGAGCGGCTGCGCGACACCGGCGTGAACGCGCCGGACCGCTGGGAGTTCCCCTTCGGCACCCCGCGCGTGCACGTGGCCGTCACGGTCTACGCCGCGAACGAGGACGACTGGCGGGCCGAAGTCGCCGCCTACGAGAAGGAACTGGGCGAGGTCCCGGGTGTGCGGCTGCTGTCGCACCAGGACTTCGCGGCCGACGGGTTCAACGTCTTCGGCTACCGGGACGGCTTCAGCCAGCCGGTGGTCGAGGGCAGCGGCGCCGAACCTCTGCCGGGTGACGGACGGCCCATCAAGGCCGGTGAGTTCGTCCTCGGCTACCCGAGCGAGACCGGTGTACGGCTGCCCGTACCGGCTCCGGACGTCCTGGGCCGCAACGGCACGTACGTCGTCTTCCGCAAGTACCACTCCCACGTCGCCGCCTTCAACAGGTGGCTGCACGACAACGCCTCCACCGAGGCCGAACGGGAACTGCTGGCCGCCAAGCTCGTCGGCCGCTGGCGCAGCGGCGCACCCCTCGCCCTGACCCCCGAACGCGACACGCCCGCGATCGGCGAGGATCCGAACCGGATCAACGACTTCGACTACTCCGCCGACCCGCGCGGACTGCGCACCCCGCTCGGCTCCCACATCCGCCGGATGAACCCGCGCGACACCAAGCTCACGGTCCTCAGCGACGTCAACATCCGCCGGATCATCCGGCGCGGCACCTCCTACGGCACCCCGCTGCCCCCGGACCGCCTCAAGGACGACGGCACACCGCGCGGCCTGGACTTCATCGCCCTCGGCGCGCGGGCCATCGACAACGTCGAGTTCCTGCAGAGCGAATGGGTCGGCTCCGGCAACTTCATGGGCCTGGGCAAGGAGAAGGACCCGATGATCTCGCTCCAGGACAAGGGCGCCTACTTCACCGTGCCGGGCACCCCGCCCCGCCGGGTGCAGAACATCCAGTCCTTCAACACCCTGCTCGGCGGCGAGTACTTCTTCATGCCCAGCCTGTCCGCCATCCGCTGGCTCGGCAGCAACTGACCCCCACCTCACGCGGAGGCACCCATGACCTCGTACGTCCGCTACAGCCCCGACCTCGAACAGCCCTTTCCGAACGAGGACGAACTCGTCCGCCACGTCGTCGCGGCCATGGGCAAGGCCAACCAGCAGGTCGCCGACAAACACCGCCACGGCCTGCGCGACGCCCACGCCAAGAGCCACGGCGTCCTCGCCGGCGAGCTACGCATCCAGCCCGACCTCCCCACTCACCTCGCCCAGGGCCTCTTCGCCGAACCGGCCACCTACCCAGTGATCGTCCGCTTCTCTTCCGCCCCCGGCGACCTGCGCTCCGACCAGGTGCCCGTCCAGCGCGGCCTCGCGATAAAGGTCATCGGCGCCCCAGGGTCCCGCGTCCTCGACGACGGCTTCACCACCCAGGACTTCCTCCTCGTCAACCACCCCACCCTGCCCTTCGGCAACATCGCCGAGTACGCCAAACTCCAGGACCTGCTGGAGAAACAGCCCCGCCAGAGCGACCAGCAGCTCCAGCTGACCGGCGCGGCCGCCCGCGTGGCCGCCAAGGCCCTCACCCGGGTCGGACGCCCGCTCCCTCCCGCCGTCGAAACCCTTGCCGCCGCGAACGACCACATCCTCGGCGAGACCTTCCACTCCATGGCCGCGCTGCGCTACGGCGACCACGTCGCGAAGATGTCCGCCGCGCCCCGCTCGGCGAACGTCAAGGCCCTCACCGGCAGCCACGTCGACAAGAAGGCCGGCGAGTCGGCCCTGCGCGACCTCGTCATCGACTTCTTCGCGCACAACAGCGCCGAGTACGACCTCCGCGCCCAGCTGTGCACGGACATCGACCGGATGCCGGTGGAGGACGCCTCGGTCCTGTGGCCCGAGGAGCTGTCACCGCACCAGACCGTAGCCGTGCTGCACCTGCCCGCCCAGAACGCCTACAGCGACGCCCGCCGGCGCTATGCCGACGACGTCCTGTCCTTCAGCCCCTGGCACGCCCTGGAGGCCCACCGTCCGCTGGGGTCCATCATGCGTTCGCGCCGCGCCGCGTACCCCGCCTCCAGTGACTTCCGGCACCGCTTCAACGGCATCGAGCCGCAGGAGCCGTCCGACATCAAGGAGCTGCCCGCCTGACCAGGTCCCGACCGACCCCGGATGCGGCCGCGGGTCGGTCGGGACCCGCGTGCCAGAATGGAGAAGTCCATTCTCCTCCCTGGCTTCTTCGAGGTTCCGCCGTGTCCCAGCCCGTCGGCCGTGTGCCACAGCGACGCAACGCACGGTCCAACAGGGCCCGCATCCTGGCCACCGCGCGTCAGGAGCTGGGGCGGAATCCCGACATCACCCTGGAGGAGCTGGCGCGCGCCGCCGGTGTCGTACGACGCACTCTGTTCGGGCACTTCCCCGGGCGGGCGGCACTGCTGGACGCGCTGGCCGAGGAGGCCGCAGAGGCGCTCCAGGCCGCCGTTGCGATCGGAGCGGGCACGACGGAACCGGCCGATCGGGCGCTCGCCCACTTCTCGTTGTCGCTGTGGCCCGTGGGCGATCGCTACCGGATGCTCCTGGCGCTGGCCCGACGGGACCTCGGCATGGAGCGTGTCGCCGGGATCCTGGAGCCCGCCCGGGTCAGGGTCACGGCCATCGTGGAGCGAGGGCAGCGGGAGGGCGTCTTCCACTCCCACCTGCCGGCCCCGGTGCTGAGTGCCGGTCTGGAGGCGATGACGGTCTCCCTGCTGGAAGAGGTCAACACCGGGGCGCTGGAGGACAACGGCACCCGGGTGGCCATCACCACGCTCATCGCGGCCGGTGTGGCGGAGAAGCGGGCGCGGATCGTCGTCGATGAGGTGGCCGCCGCCGAGGCGTGAGTTCGCCCCCACACAGTTCGACGTGCCCCGGTGCGAAGCGCCGGGGTCTTTGAGTGTCCGCCCCCGGTTCTTTAGTTACCCTTAGATGTGCAATTATCTTGCGCATGAACTTCGGCGGACCAGACGATCTGGCCTTCTCCCACCCCGCGCCGGTGGCTGTCCTCGGCGACAGGTACGAACTGCGGCTGCTGCTCGGCTCCGGAGGGATGGCCGAGGTGCATCTCGCGCACGATCTCCGGCTCGACCGCAGCGTCGCAGTGAAGACGCTGCGCACCGACCTGGCCCATGATCCAGCACTCCAGGAGCGGTTCCGGCGAGAGGCCCAGTCCACCGCCTCGCTCAATCACCCGGCCATCGCCGCTGTCTACGACACGGGCGAACACCTGGCATACGGGGCGCAGTTGCCGTACCTCGTGATGGAGTACGTCGACGGCGTGACGCTGCGCGAGGCCCTGTACTCCGGACCGCCGCTGACCGTCGGACGTGCCCTGGAGGTGACGGCCGGCATCCTGGCGGCGCTCGCCCATTCCCACCAGCACGGCATTGTGCACCGCGACATCAAGCCCGCCAACGTCATGGTGACCTGGTCCGGTCAGGTCAAGGTCATGGACTTCGGCATCGCCCGTGACGCGCGGGACGTCGGCATGACACAGACCTCCATCGTGATCGGCACCGCGCAGTACCTCTCCCCGGAACAGGCGATGGGACAGGACGTCGACGCCCGCTCCGACCTCTACTCGGTGGGCTGTCTGCTGCACGAACTCCTCACCCTGCGCACGCCGTTCACCGGTGATTCGCCGATGGCGGTGATGTATCAGCACGTCCAGGAGGAACCGCGACCGCCGAGCCTCTACAACTCGGAGGTCGGCCCGCAGGTTGACGCGATCGTCCTGCGGGCACTGACGAAGGACCGTGCGTACCGTTACCAGTCCGCAGAGGCGATGCTCGCCGACATCGAGGCATGCCTTGGGACGCGGGCCGTCCCGGATGAGGCGCCCGACGGTGGCGACGAGGATGTCGACGGTGGAGATGAGGAGCACAGCGGCCGTCGCAGAGGACGTGCCGTGCTGATCGCCGTGGGCGTCGCGGTCGTCGTCGTGGCGCTCGTGCTCGGTTGGTTCATCCTCGGGCGCGGCACGGCCGACGACGGCAAGGCGGACGTACCCGATCTCGTCGGGCAGACCGTGGAGGAGGCCCGTCGTACGACGGACAACGTCGGGCTCACCCTCACCGTCACCGAGAAGAAACCCTGCGCGGACCAGCCCAAGGGCCACGTCTGCGAGCAGACCCCGCTCGACGGTCGGCTCGACAAGGGGGACGCGGTGTCGGTCACGGTCTCCACCGGTGCTCCGAAGGCCGAGGTGCCGGACGTCACGGATAAGGACGAGGACGACGCGTCCCGGATATTGAAGGACAAGGGCTTCAAGGTGAAGGTCCGGCACGAGTTCTCCACCGAGGACGCCGGAACCGTCCTGGAGCAGGACCCGGCCGGCGGAAAGAGCGTCGAGAAGGGGACCGAGATCACCCTCACGGTGGCCAAGGAGGCGGAGCAGGCCACGGTTCCCGACCTCACCGGCAGCACCCTGAGCGAGGCCCGCAAGCTGCTCGCCGAGCACGACCTCGAACTGGGCGACACGACCGAGGTGGAGAGCAGCGCCGAAGCCGGAACCGTCATCCAACAGAGCGCCACCGCGGGAGAGGAGGTCAAGCCCGGTACCTCGGTCGACGTCCAGCTCGCCAAGTCGGTGCAGACCGTGCAGATCCCGACGGACATCGTCGGTAAGACCCTTGCCGAGGTCCAGAACGAGCTGGGCGGACTCGGCCTCCAGGTGACCGTCGCCTCCGGGTACCCCCAGGCCTCCGAGTCCGTGGTCACGTCGAGCACCCCGAGCGCGGGGAGCGAGGTCGAGGCGGGCTACACGGTGGTCGTCGTCACCGAGGAGGCTCAGGACACGTCGTCGGACAACGGGACACCGGCCGACGACACGGCGACGACACCGGCCTCGACGACCGACGGCCAGTGAGACGTCGCTGACACCGGGCCTCAGCGGCGACCGGGGCCAGGGTGACAACCTTCAGGTTTCGTCCCGGGGGACCTTGTGGTCTCTGCCGCAGCGCAGCGTGATGTCCCCGCTCGCCTTGTCGAACTTGTGGAACAGGAAGATCTCGCCTGCGTCGCAGTCCTCGCAGACCTCGACCCGCGCGACGGGCCACAACGGCAGCGGCTGCGAGGAAGACAGGCCTTCCACGTAGATGCGGTCCGGGTCGAGGGTGCCGGGGAATGAGCGTTTGAAGGGCTCCCAGTCAGGATGGCTTCCTTGGAGGCGCTGCCCGATCAGGGTGAATCCGCCGTTGCCGGCATACGCGCAGGTGTCGACCAGTTCCCAGCGGAGGGCGGAGAGCCAGCCCACCGATTCCAGGGCTGCCACGACCAGTGGCTGCCGGTCCCCGAGCGGCTGGACAAGGTCTTCGATGATGCGTGCCTCGTACGCGGAGGACTTGGCTGCACGGCGCATCTCGTCGGGGCCGGCCTGCATGCCTTGGAACACATGCGGCAGGATCCTTGAGGTCGTGACGGCGAGAGCCGCTTTGCCGTGGTCGAGGTCGTCCAGATGTGCGTTGAACTCAGGGTCCTTGATCAGCTCGACAGGCACAGGCGAGTTCATGGCCACGCGCGAGTACGGGCCGTCCTTCGCTCGCCCGGGTCCGCATCCATTCGCACAGCGCGCGCCCGCCGTTGCCGATCGGTCGCAGCACGTCAGAGCGGTCACGGCGTCCCCGAACTCCACGGGCAGCAGACGCCAGTTGCCCCCGAGTCCCACCACGTCACCGCCGGTACGGACAGCCAAGGGCTGCCTCGGTCGGGGAGCTTCCGTGAGTTCCTCCGCGGTGGCCACCGTCTGGAGTTCTCTGCCGCTCAGAAGGGGTTACGAACTGCTCGTGTTTGAGTCAACTTTAGTGTGTATGAGGGCCTCTGAGTGGGTGTTAGGGTCACTGTATGAACCTCAAGGAGTGGGCGAAAGCGAACGGTGTGCACCCGCATACCGCCTATCGCTGGTTCCGTGAGGGGACGTTGCCGGTCCCGGCCGAGCGGGTTGGACCGCGCACGATTCTGGTGAACATTGAGGCGAGGTCCTTACCGGCCGTGACGGGTGGTGTGGGCCTCTATGCCCGCGTGTCGTCGCACGATCAGAAGTCTGATCTTGAACGTCAGGTTGCCCGGCTCGCCCAATGGGCTGCCGCCGGCGGCCACCGTGTGGTGCGGATCGAGTCCGAGATCGCCTCGGGCATGAACGGCGGTCGAACAAAGGCCAGGCGGCTGCTCGCCGACCCGGACGTGACAACCGTGGTGGTGGAGCACAAGGACCGGCTCGGCCGGATGAACGTGGAGCTGATCGAAGCCGCGCTGTCCGCGACCGGGCGCAGCTTGGTGGTGCTGGATGACGGCGAAGTCGAAGACGACCTCGTGCGGGACATGATCGAGATACTGACCTCGTTCTGTGCCCGCCTGTATGGTCGCCGGTCGGCGAAGAACCGGGCGAGGAAGGCCCTGGCAGCGGCGGCTGCCGATGGGTGAGTCCAAAAAGCCGCTGCGCGCGATCCGCTCGCCGTTTGTCGCGCTCGGTCCGTCGGGTGTGTCGATACGCGACCGCCTCAAGGGCCTTACCGCCGAGGATGACAGGCTCCTGCGGCTGCTCGGCGAGCACCTTGGGTCGCTGGCATCCCGTGATCTGGCGGCCCGCTGTGCTGACGGACTGGAACACTCCACCGACACGTGGGCCGCCCGCAAGCGCGAGGTGACCGTCCAGTCGTCGTCCCGCTGGGCCGGCAGCATCACGAAGGCCACCCACGATCAGTGGGCGCTGTCCCGGCGCGGTCAGACCGCACACCTGGACTGTCTCGATGCAGGCATCCGCACGCTGCGGCACCGTCTGTCCCTGCCGATCGGGGAGAAGGGCAGCAAGCGCGCCCCCGGCGGCTACCGCTCCAAGCACGAGTGGTTCGTCAAGTCCCGACGCCTGGTGATGCTTAGGGACCGACACGCCGGCGTGCGGGCCGATCATGAGGCCGGTGTCGTGCACGTGGTACGCGGCGGCCGGCAGCTGCTGAACACTAGGCACAACCTGCAGGACGCCAAGCTCACCGAGCCCCGGTGGCGGGAACGCTGGGAGGCGGCGCGCTGGTTCCTCGCGGCTGACGGTGAGTCGGGGAAGCGATACGGAAACGAAACGATCCGCGTCACCCCCGACGGCGAGGTCAGCGTCAAGCTGCCCGCACCGCTGGCGGAACACGCCAATGCCAAGCACGGCCGGTACGTCCTCGCCGCGAAGGTCGCTTTCGCCCATCGTGGCGAAGAATGGGCCGACCGCGTGGAGACGAACCGTGCGGTGGCCTACCGCATCCATCTGAACGTGGCCCGTGGCCGCTGGTACCTGGACGCGTCATGGACCCGGCCTGTCGTGCGGACGATCCCGCTGGAGGCGGCACGGGCAGGCGGCGTGGTCGGCGTGGACACCAACGCCGACCACTTCGCCGCATGGCAGTTGGACGTGCACGGCAACCCGACCGGCCAACCCAAGCGGTTCCCCTACGATCTCACCGGCACCGCCCATCATCGTGATGCGCAGATCCGGCACGCCATCAGCCAGTTGCTGCACTGGGCCAGGCAGTGCGGCGTCGCCGCGATCGCGATCGAAGACCTCGACTTTGCCATCGAGAAAACCCGCGAGAAGCACGGTCGCAACAAGCGGTTTAGGCAACTCATCTCCGGCATCCCTACCGGCAGACTCAAGGCACGGCTCGTGTCGATGGCCGCCGTATTTGGCATCGCCATCGTCGCCGTCGATCCGGCCTACACTTCCCAGTGGGGCGCGCAGCACTGGCACAAGCCCATGACCGCGCCCCGCCGCACCACCACCCGTCACGATGCCGCGAGCATCGCGATTGGACGACGCGCCCTCGGACACCCGATCCGGCGACGGACGCCACCGCCCCGTGCACACCAGAGCGATGTGCACGGGCATCGGACCCTCCAGGCCATATCGGATGACCAAGGGCGTGAGGAAACCCGCCGCCCCGTCACGGACCGTGGTCACGAGCCACCCGCCCGGACTGGGAGCAATCAAAGAACGCGGGCAACCAGCACATCCAAAACCGTTCGGGATGCGCGCAGTGACTGGCAGTGAGTCCAAGACACACTCCTGCTCACTGATTAGGAACGGTAGGCCCGTGGTCCGTCTGCCGGATGAGCCGGTTCCCACACGCCGTGCCACCGTGGAGCGCGGCCCGAAACCCCTGCCGCGCCCGCCGGACAGGAAGGGGTCCTGGGGCAACGCGTAGCCGATCTCGACGCTGATCTGGTCGCGCAACAAGTCCGGGGACTCAGGCGCGATCTCCCGTTCGACGAACTCGCCCACGTCCCGCCCCAGGAGTGCCCGCACCTTGTGCCGCAGCTCGGGATCCGGCAGGGGACGCCCCCGCGCGTCCTTCTGGAGCTCACCATCCGGAGCCTTCTGCGGCGCTCGTGGGTGTGTCAACGTCCCGGGTGTGGACAGCAAAAGAGGACGGTGCCGGGCGTCCCCTCCCGGCACCGTCCCGGGGCCGTGCGCCGCTCAAGGCACGGCCCGTCCTGGGGGCGGAGGAGGCCGGAATCGGGGTTCCGGCCTCCGATGTACGGGGCTCAGGCGCCCACGGTCTCGGTCTGTTCCTCGGTCGTCTGCGCCACCTCTTCCGCACCGTGCTTGGTGGTGTGCTTGCGGCCAGGCAGGACGGCGATGACGATCAGGGTTCCGGCGGCCATGATGATGCCGCCGATGAGACTGGTGTGGGCGATGGCGTGGGCGAAGGACTCGTGCACCGCTCCCAGCAGGGTCTGGGCCTGCTCGGCGCCGCCCTGGGGGTTCTTGGCGACCTGCTCGGCGACCGCGATGCCGCCGCCGACGGAGTCCTTGGCGGTGTCCATGGCCGCGGCCGGGAGGTGGCCGCCGACCATGTCGGTCAGCTTGTCCTTGTAGGACGTGGCCAGCAGCGAGCCGAGGATGGCGATGCCCAGGGCGCAGCCCAGTTCCAGCGCGGTGTCGTTGGCGCCGCCGCCGACGCCCAGCTCGTCCTCCGGGAAGGAGCCCATGATGGTGTCGGTGGCAGGGGACAGGCTCAGGCCGATGGCGAAGCCGAGCAGCAGCAGGGGTGCCAGGAAGTCGGTGTACGTCGAGCCCGACTCGATCTGCGTGAGCAGGAAGACGCCTGCCGTGCCGATGACCATGCCGGTGCCGACCACCAGCTTCACGCCCAGCTTCGGGGCGAGCTTTCCGGTGACCGCGGCGCCGACGAAGACCGCGCCGGCCAGCGGCAGCAGGCGGATGCCGGTCTCCAGGGCGTCGTAGCCGAGGACGAACTGCAGGAACTGGGTGGAGTAGTAGATCGAGCCGAAGGTTCCGAAGAAGAAGAACAGCACCGCGAGCATCGAGCCGCTGAAGGGCCGCTCGGTGAACTTGCGCACGTTCAGCATCGGGTTCGGGTGCTTCAACTCCCAGGCGACGAAGGCCAGCAGGCCCACACCGGCTACCACGGCCGCGGTGGTCGGGCCGGCGCCCCAACCGAAGTGCGGGCCCTCGATGGTCGCGTAGACCAAGCAGCCGACCGACACGATCGACAGTAGACCGCCGACGTAGTCGATCCGGCCCATGCCCTCCGCCTTCGACGGCGGCACCAGCAGCAGCGCGCCGACGACGCCGAGGACGGCGATGGGCACGTTCATCAGGAAGGTCGAGCCCCAGGCGTGGTTCTCCAGCAGCCAGCCGGCGGCCAGCGGGCCGGCGGCGATGGCGAGACCGGAGGTCGCGGACCAGGCGGTGATCGCCTTGGCTCGCTCGGCCCTCGGGAAGATCGCGACCAGCAGGGAGAGGGTGGCGGGCATGACGACGGCGGCACCGACGCCCATGATCGCGCGGGCGACGATGACGAGGTTCGTCTCGTCCACCAGGCCGCCCATCACCGAACCGCCGATGAAGATCAGCAGGCCCAGGACGAGGGCGCCCCGACGGCTGTACTTGTCGCCTATCGCACCGAGCACAAGCATCAGCGCGGCATAGGGGACGGTGTAGCCGTCGATGACCCACTGGAGGTCACTGCTGCTCAGCCCCAGGTCCTTGGTCATGTCTGGGGCGGCCACGATCAGCGACGTGTTCGCCATGACCACGATCAGCAGGCTCAGACAGAGCACCAGCAGCGCCCACCAGCGGCGTGGATAGGGCTCGGTCATCTTCTCGACGGGTGTCTTCGCAAAGAGCGGCATCGTCAGGCTCCTCGGCAGGAGGTGAAGCGGTGGCTTCGGTGGGTGGATCAAAGGGAGCGGTGCGAGCGAGACCACGAGGGGGCCGGCACCAGGGGCAGTTAATTGCCCGTCGATGTGCAGACTAGTTTATTGCCCGTCGTTGTGCAACTATCGAGTCGCCCTCCCTCGTCTACCGGAGGTCCGACATGACCCACGCACCCGTCACAGCCACCCCGGAACGCAGCCGAACCCTGCTCACACGGGCCCGCATCCTCGAAGCGGCCCGACAGCAGCTCGGCCGCGACCCCGACAGCAGCCTCAGTGACATCGCCGAGGCGGCAGGCGTCGTACGACGCACGGTCTACGGCCACTTCAACGGCCGGGCCGCGCTCATGGAGGGACTGGTGGAGGACGCCGCGCAAGCGTTGCGGCAGGCACTCGCGGTCCCGCGCGCACCCGTGACGGATGCCGCCACGGAGCTGGCCCGCTTCGTCCTCGCCGTCTGGCCCGTCGGCGACCGCTACCGCATCCTGCTCCGCCTCGCCCCCCAGGACCTCGGCCCCGAACGGGTCACCGAAGTCCTCGCCCCCGCACGCGACACGGCGGAGGCGATCATCTCCCGGGGCCAGCGGCAGGGCGTTTTCCAGACCGGCATTCCGTCGGCGGTGCTGACCCGGGCACTGGAGGGACACCTGCTAGGGCTTCTGGACTGCGTGAACAGCGGGGCCTGGAGCGACGACGGCACCGGCACCGCGACCGCCGCCCTGATCGCGATGGGCGTGGACGCGGACAGCGCCGCCACGTGTGTCCACGGACTCGTCCGGCCCGAGGGCGACGCCGCGTAGGCGCACTTCCCCAAGCCACACCCGGCCCTCCCGGGCCGCCCAACAACGTACGGAGAACCATGTACCAGTCCCACCGCGACGAGGAGTACGTCGGCGAGCCCTACTACGGCGACGGCTCCGTGTACGTGAGCCCCCCGGCCCGGGCCAGGCGACGCCTGATCATCGTCGCCGCGTCCCTGGCGGCCTTGCTGATCGGCGCCGTCACAGTCGACCGGATCGCCGCAGCTCGCGCGGAGAGCCGCACGGCCAAGGCTTTCCAGGATGGAATGGGAACCGCCGATCGCCCATCAGTGCACGTCAGCGGCTTTCCCGTACTGACCCAGCTCGCCGAGGGCCGCCTTGACCACGTCGACCTCACCGCCCACGACATCCCCGCGAACGGCACGACCCGGCCCCTGCCGGTGACGAAGCTGACGGTCGGGATGGACGGACTGAAGGCCTCGGGGGGCGCCGACGAGGCGCACGCCCGCAGCGTTCAGGCGACCGCCCACCTGTCGTACGCGGACGTGTCGAGCGCGCTCGGCGTGGAAGTGTCGCAAGGCGACGAGTTGGGCCGGGTCAACGCGACCGCAAGTCTGCCGCTGGTCGGTGACGTGACCGTGAGCGCGGCCGTCTCGGCGGCGAGCGGCAACCGCATCGCCTTCACCGGCGTACGGGCAGAGCAGGGTGAACTGCTTCCCCCGCTGAAATCACTACTCAACAGGGCTCTGGACGAGCCCATCCCGCTGCAGAACGTTCCCGAGGGGCTCCACCTGCGGTCGGTCACCACGACCGAGGACGGGATCGATGCCCGCTTCACGGGCCGATCGGTCACCTTCCGCCCGGACTCGTCGTCCGCTTGAAGTCAGTCGAGGTCGGGCAGGGGGCGCCGTGCGACCTCGTGGGCGTCGTCCATCGACAGGCCCAGCATGCGCAGGACCATCTCGGCGAGGTTCACGGCGGCCTCGTCGCCGTCCACCTCGGGGCGGGCGAATCGCAGCTCCACCAGAGACAGCAGGGTTCCGCCCAGTGCGGACAGGGCGACCACGGGGTCGAGGGTGGTGAATCGGCCGGAGGCGATGCCGACCTGGACATCACGCAGCGCCCGGCGGGCCAGGCCGTTGTCCGAGTGGATGTGGCCGAGGCCGCGGCGGCGCAGAACCTGCATCAGCTCCGGGTGCGAGTCGGCCATGCGGGCGCTGAGCCGGAAGCCGGCCGCGACCAGCTCCGCCGGGTCGTCGATCCCCGTCAGACGCTCGTCGAAGGCCTGGCCGAACTCCTCCAGGGCGTCCACCACTGCCGTCTCGAACAACTCCGCCTTGGAGTCGAAGTGGTTGTAGAAGGAGCCGAAGCCCACGTCGGCGCGCTCGGCGATCGCCTGGATGCTCGCGCTGGTGTCGCCGCTCTCGGCGAGTATCTGCCGGGCCGCTCGCACAAGAGCCCTGCGGGTCTCCGCGCGACGCCGCTCGAACCGGTTGCTGGGCAGGGCTGACGTAGACATGCGCAGAGTCTAACCCTCGGGACGATAACGATCGCAGTCCTGATGAATTCATCATTTCCTGCCGCGAACATCTTGACGACAGAACTGTCACAGTTGATGATTTCCTCATTACGGCAATGTTGCTCGGAGGGCACCATGTCTGAAATCCGCGTCAACGGGGCCGACGTCATCACGGCCCACCAGGACCTCCACAGCGAGCAGGGCGCCCTGCGCGGCGAACACCCTGGTCGCTCCCGGAATCCCGTGATCAAGGTGGCCGACCTGGCCTGGCTGGAGTTCGAGAAGCCCGACCTGGACCGCGCCGAGGTCTTCGCCCGGGACTTCGGGTTCGGCATCGCAGCGCGCACCGAGCGGGAACTGTGGCTGCGCGGCACCTTCGCCGGATCACCCTGCATGGTGATCCGCAAGGGGCGCACCTCCCGCTTCATCGGCCCGGCGTTCCGTGCCGCCGAGCGGACCGACCTGGACCGGCTGGCCCGCACCACCGGATCGTCCGTACGGGAAGCCGACGTTCCCGGCGGCGGCCAGGCGGTCGACCTGCTCGACCCCTCGGGCTTCCCGGTGCGGGTGGTGCACTGCGGCGAACAGCTCCAGGCGCTGCCGGAACAGCAGTCGCTGCTGCTGAACTTCGGCACCGATCACCCTCGTACGAACGCCACCCAGCGGCCGCCGCGCGAGCCCTCCCGCATCCAGCGTCTTGGGCATGTGGTGCTGGAGACACGGGTGTTCGGCCGGGCGCTGGACTGGTACCTGGACACCCTCGGCATGATCGTGTCCGACTTCCTGTTCCTGGACGGACAGCGCGGGCGCGGCCCGACGATGGCGTTCGTCCGCTGCGACCAGGGCGGCCTGGCCGTCGACCATCACACGCTGGCCATGCACCTGGGCCCGGGCAACGGCTACGTCCACTCCGCCTACCAGGTCACCGACCTGGACTCGATCGCGGCCGGCGGCGAGTACCTCAAGGAGCGCGGCTACAAGCGCAGTTGGGGCATCGGCCGGCACATCCAGGGCAGCCAGCTCTTCGACTACTGGCGCGATCCCGACCACTTCATGCTGGAGCACTTCGCCGACGGCGACCTGTTCTCCTGCGACGTGGAGCCGGGCTGGGCACCGATGTCGACCAGCGGTCTGGCCCAGTGGGGCCCACCCGCCACCCGCGACTTCCTCGGCGCGAGCCCCTCGCCGCAGCGGGTCCGCGATGTCATCGAGGCGCTGCGCGGCGACAACGAGATGGACCCGGCGCGACTGTTCGGCCTGCTCAAGGCCGCCAACTCCTGAACCACCGCACGCGATTCCCTTCACAAAGGTACTGACATGAGCACCAATGTCCTGCGCACCGCCGACGGCTGGTGGGTCGTCCGAGGCGACCGAGCCGTCCCTGTCGAGACCAAGGCCGTGACCACCGCCGAGCTGCTGGCCGACCGCGCCGCCGTCCAGGAGGCCGCCGTCTCCGGCGAGCCGGGCACGCCGGTCGCCGATCTGGTTGCACTCTCGCCGGTCACCACGCCCTGCCGGGTGGTCGCCCAGATGGTCAACTACCGGAGCCACGCCCGCGATTCGGGTTTCACCGGCGACATCCCGCCTGCTTTCTTCCGTAAGGCGTCGGGCTCGGTCAGCGGTCCCGGCGAAGCCGTCGTCCGCCCCGCGCACGTGAAGTTCCTGGACTACGAGATCGAACTCGGGCTCGTCATGGGCGCACCGCTGCCCATCAATACCGTGGTCGAGGAGCGGGACCTGCCGTCGTACGTCGCCGGGCTGGTGATCACCAACGACATCAGCGCCCGCGAGGTACAGCTGACGAAGACGCAGTTCTACGAGAGCAAGTCGTACCCCACCTTCACGCCCACCGGGCCCCACCTCACGCTCCTGGAGCCGGCGGACTTCGCCCGTCTCCTCGATCTGCGGCTGAGGTTGAGCGTCAACGGCGAGCTGCGCCAGGACCGCACCCTGGCCGACATGATCGTGCGTCCGGCGCAGGCGCTGACCCTGCTGGCCCGCTTCCAGACCCTGGACGCCGGCGACCTGCTGCTCACCGGTACTCCCGGCGGCACGGCCCTGAAGGCGCCGCCGAAGGCCGTCGAGAAGATCGGCTCGCTGCTGCCGCCCGCGGTGAAGTGGAAGGCCTTCTTCAAGAGCCAGGCGAAGAACCCGCACTACCTGCACACGGGCGACGTGATCACGGCGACGATCGCGACCCCGGACGGCCACATCGACCTCGGCGAGCAGCGCACGCCCGTCGCGGCCGCGAACTGACACCCGAGGTGAGCCGCACATGACCGTCGACGAAGCCGCACGTGTGCCCGTCGTGATCGTCGGGGCCGGGCCGGTGGGCGTGACCGCCGCCCTCCTCCTGGCCCGGCGCGGGATCCGCAGTGTTGTCCTTGAACGCCACCGGGACATCTATCCCCTCCCGCGCGCCGTAGCCAACGACGACGAGATCCATCGGATCCTTCAGGCCGCGGGCGTCGGCGAGGAGTTCACCGCGATCTCCCGCCCGGCCAACGGGCTGCGGCTGCTGGACGCCCGGCACCGGGTGATGGCCGAGTTCCGGCGCTCCCAGCACGGCCACCACGGCTATCCGCAGTCCAGCATGTTCGACCAGCCCGAGCTGGAACGGGTGCTGCGCGACGCCCTGGCCAAGCGCACGGAATGCGAACTGCGCGGTGGCGTGGAGGTCACCGGCGTCGGCCCGGACACCGCCGGCCCCGTCCGGGTGACCTACCGCGACGACACCGGCGATCACGAGCTGTGGGCCGAGGCGGTCCTCGGCTGCGACGGCGCGGGCAGCCTCACCCGCGAGGCGATCGGCGGCGTCTGGGAGGACTTGCACTTCGAGGAACGCTGGACGGTCATCGACGCCGAGACGACAGGTCCCGTCCGTTGCTGGGAGGGCGTCGACCAGGTCTGCGACCCGGAGCGGCCGGGGACCTTCATGCGGGTGAACGAGAGCCGCTACCGCTGGGAGTTCCGGCTCCGGGACGGGCAGGAGACGGTCCGCGAGCTGGTTGCCCCGTGGCTGCCGCCCTCGTACGACGGGGACTTCGAGGTCGTCCGCGAGACGCAGTACACCTTCCGGGCACGCGTCGCCGACCGCTGGCGCAGCGGACGGGTCTTCCTCCTCGGCGACGCCGCGCACCTCACCCCACCGTTCGTCGGACAGGGACTGTGCTCGGGGCTGCGAGACGCCCACAACCTCACCTGGAAACTCGCCCGCGTACTCCGACAGGGCGCGGACGAACGGCTGTTGGACACCTACGAGCGTGAACGCAGGCCGCACGCCCGGCATGTGGTCCGGCTCGCGGTCATCATGGGATGGGCCATGACCGGCGGCCAGGACGGCGCCGCCGCGATCCGCCGCAGGGTGCTGTCCGCGGCATGCCGCATACCTGGCCTGACCGAACGGGCCGGCCGCGACCTCAGCCCGCCCCTGACCGCGGGACCGCTCGTGCGGCGCGGCATCCGCCGAAGCCTGGCGGGCACGATGTGTCCGCAGCCCTGGGTGCACGTCGACGGCCGGCCTACCCGTCTCGACGAACTGCTCGGCGACTCCTTCACGATCCTGACCACGGCCGATCCCTCGCCTTCGCTCATCGCGCTCGCCCAAGGCCTCGGCATCCAGACGGTCTCCGTGGCCGACGTCGGCGACGACGGCACTCTGTCCGCCTGGCTGCGCGCCGGCCGGGCGGACTCCGTCCTGCTGCGCCCCGACCGCGTCGTCCAGGACGTCGTCCCGGTCGGCGGCCGCGACTTCACCGATACCGCGGCCTGGGCACGCCTCCTGCACACCACGCGCAGCCCCCAACCTTCCCCCCGGACCGCCGAGCAGAGCCTGCTGAGGAGCGCCCCACAATGACCAGGCCGTACCCGGACCCCTTCACCACGCCCGATCCACGGGCCGTCACCGACAGCCACATCATGGACTTCGCCCGCCACGCCGGGATGGACGGCACCGACTACGCCGCCCTGCACCAGTGGTCGGTCACCGACCTGGAGGGCTTCTGGGGTGCGGTGTGGGAGTACTTCGACCTCGACGCGGACACCCCGTACGAGCAGGTGCTGGCCGAGGAACGGATGCCCGGCGCCCGCTGGTTCACCGGCGCCACCCTCAACTACGCCCACCACGCCCTGCGCAACCTCGCCGACGACCGGCCCGCGATCATCGCACTGGACGAGAACGGCTCGGGCTACCAGCTGACCGGCGAGCGGTTGCGCCTGCTGGTCGCGTCCGTCGCCGCGACCCTGCGCGACCTGGGTGTCGGCCAGGGTGACCGGGTCGTCGGCTACCTGCCCAACACCCCGCACGCCATCGTCGCGTTCCTCGCCGCGGCGAGCCTGGGCGCCGTGTGGTCGGTGTGCGGTCAGGACTACGCGCCGAAGGCCGCCGCCGACCGGTTCGGCCAGCTCGAACCCACCGTGCTGATCGCGGCCGACGGCTACCTGTTCAACGGCGCCACCCACGACCGTCGCAAGGCCGTCCTCGAACTGGCCGGGGCCCTGCCGACATTGAAGGCGACGCTGCTGGTCGACCATGTCGGCCTGCCCTGGCCCGAGGGCAACTACCCGTCCCTGGTGGTTCCGTGGGAGGACGCGGCTACCCGCACCGAGGAACTCGCCTTCACCGCGGTGCCGTTCGACCACCCTCTGTGGGTCGTGTTCTCCTCCGGTACCACCGGCCTGCCCAAGGGCATCGTGCACGGCCACGGCGGTGTCCTGCTGGAACACCTCAAGACCCTCGCCCTGCACTCCGACCTCGGCCCCGGCGACCGGCTCCTGTGGTACACCACCACCCACTGGATGATGTGGAACCTGGTCGTCTCCACGCTGCTGACCGGTGCCACGACGTGTACGTACGACGGCAGCCCGGCCCCCTTCGCCAAGCTCGACGTGCTGTGGGAGCTGGCCGCCCGTCACCGGGTGACCGTCTTCGGCACCAGCCCCCAGTACCTGCTGGGCATGGCCAAGTTCGGCATCGACCCCTCCGCGCACGACCTGTCGTCGATCAGGGTGGTCGGCTGTACCGGCTCCGCCCTGCCGGCCTCCGCCTATCCGTGGGTTCGCGACCACGTCGGCGACCGCGTGCTGCTGGCCTCCATCAG
Source organism: Streptomyces sp. NPDC047043 (assembly GCF_040644055.1). Taxonomy (NCBI): domain Bacteria; kingdom Bacillati; phylum Actinomycetota; class Actinomycetes; order Kitasatosporales; family Streptomycetaceae; genus Streptomyces; species Streptomyces sp. NPDC047043. Next base: position 5,183 of record NZ_JBEYVO010000055.1, on the reverse strand, counting down.
CGGCGGCACGGACGTGGTCTCCGGCTTCGCGGGCAGCGCGCCCAACACCCCCGTCTGGGCAGGGGAGTTGTCGGCCCCGCACCTGGGCGTGGCGCTGGCTGCGTACGACGCCGAGGGCATGCCGGTGGTGGACCAGGTCGGCGAGCTGGTCGTCACCCGCCCCATGCCGTCGATGCCGCTGTACTTCTGGAACGACCCCGACGGCAGCCGCTATCACGACGCCTACTTCTCCTCCTACCCCGGAGTGTGGCGGCACGGGGACTGGATCACGCTCACGGGCCACGGCTCGGTGATCGTGCACGGCCGCTCCGACTCCACGCTGAACCGCAACGGCGTACGGCTGGGCAGCGCAGACATCCACGATGTCGTCGAACGCCTCCCGGAGATCGCCGAGGCCCTGGTCATCGGCGCGGAGGAACCGGACGGCGGCTACTGGATGCCGCTGTTCGTGGTCCCCGCCGCCGGTACGACCCTGGACGACGCCCTGCGCGACCGCATCCGCGAGGCCGTCCGCACCGGCGCCTCACCACGCCACGTACCCGACGAGATCATCGAGGTGCCGGGCATCCCGCACACCCGCACCGGCAAGAAGCTCGAGGTCCCGGTCAAGCGCCTCCTCCAGGGCGCCCCCATCGAGCAGGTCGTCAACCCGGCCGCGGTGGACGAGCCCGGCCTCATCGACCACTTCGCCCGGTTGGGCGCCGAACGCCGGAACCGGTCGGCATGAGAGCCGCGCAGATCACCCTCGCCGTCGCCCTGTCCGTCGTCCTTTTGCCCCTGGGCCTGGCGAAGATCGCCGCGGCGCCGGTCATGCGCCAGGCGGCGGCTCACCTCGGCATGTCACCCGGCCAATACCGCGTCATCGGCGCCCTGGAGGTCGCCGGGGCCGCCGGGCTGCTGCTCGGACTGGCTGCGGGTCCGCTCGGAGCGGCGGCCGCGATCGGGCTGGCGCTGCTGATGGCCGCCGCGGCGGTGGTCCACCTGCGGCACGGCGACCCGCCGGTGCGGGCGCTGCCCGCCGTCGTACTGGCCGTGGCGGCGCTGGCATACGCCGGGACGGCGGTCTCCGTGGGCTGACATCGCCCGAAGGCACGCCGATGACCCGGGCCTGCTGCACGGCGTACCGTCGACGGTGTGGACGTCACGGCCGGTGACCCTGGCCTTGAAAATGACCAATCCTGGCCGGTCGGCGGTGCCGGCAGACGCGATCCTCGGCTGCCGAGTGAGGTCTCGCCGGCTGGAGGGCCGGGAGCGGTTTCGTGAAGGCGGTGTTCGTGGCCGTGTCCGGCAGCTGCTGCTGTCGTTGGGTCATGCATGGCGGATAAGCCGACCCCCGGCCCGATGCCTCAGCTGCTGGGCGCGTACTGGCTGGACTCTCCGGTTGTGCGGCACGACGGCTGCAGATGTTTCCAATCCGTCCAAGATCGGAGGCATACTGCGGGGCCAGGCCGCGCAGGCAGCTCCCTGTTTCGGGCCTCGATACTGGTCGCCGCGTCCGCGCTGATCGTTTTCGCGCTCGCGGTCGCCGCGACGGCGTGATCGCCTCGTCGGGCCTCAGCCCTCGTGCGGGATGTCCGGCAGGCCTGGAGCCTCGAGCAGCAGCTGGGTCACGCCGGCGACATCGAGCAGGCGTCGTACCGGGGGTGAGGCGGCGACGAGTCGCAGGCTGCCGTGTGCCGCCTGGGCTTGGAGGCGGTGGCGCAGGAGCAGGTTGAGGCCGCTGGAGTCGGCGAACGAGACCTGGGCGAAGTCGAGTTCACAGGGGCGGGAGCGCAGGGGCGCCAGCACCGCGGCGAGTTCGGGCGCGGTGCGTATGTCGAGTTCACCGGCCACCCGCACCAAGACGGTGCCGAGCGTGTCGACAACGTCGATCGCCCAGGAGGGCGACGCTGGCGTGGTCATGCTGACAACTTCCTCGTGCGCTCCTGCCAGAGCCATGCGAGCACGCCGGACCGCGTCGCTCATCCGGGGCAACGGGGTGGCACGTGCCTCCGTGTGAGGCACCGGGTGATCCAACCAGCTCAGCGGCCGGAGATCATGTGAAGCAGCAGGACTCAGCCAGGAAATGGCCAGATCGCGGCGGTTGCACGCACCGAGGTGCCGTCCCGCGGGGGGTCGGTCGGCCCTACCCCCTGAGGCGGCCGGAGAGCACCCTGGGGTGATACCGGCACGGGAGGGCAGCATGACGACCCTCGACTGCGTGGCCAAAGGTCTTGTCGATCAGTTCTTCGCGCAATGCCGGCCGGACGCCGAGCCTGCCCTGGCCCGCTGGCGTCAGAGAGGGGAGCTGGACCGGGTCACGGTCAGCCAGCTCAGGCTCTGGGCGGCCAACCGCGCCCTGGAGGCGTTCACGCGGCCGTCCCGCGGTGGGCCACAGCAGGCCGCAGCGGTCAGGGAGCGGAAGCTGCTGATCGACTGGCTGGAGGCCCACGGCCACCAGGCTCTGGCGTGAGCCTGCACTGCTTGCCGCGGTACAGCGCGGCGAGCACGCTCACGGTGACCAGGCTGCGATCCCGCGGGGCGAGGCCGGACCGCTCCCCGACGTCGCCGAAGAGGACACCGTTGGTGACCTCGACGAGCTTGGGCGCGACGCCGACCAGCTCCTAGGGTGCGGACCGCTTCGCCATAGGCCGACTCCTTCGCTCATAGACGGTGTGTGGCCGGGCCCTGCCGTCCTGGAATCAGGTGCCCGTCCTGGCACCCTGAAGCTCTCGTCCGAGGTGGTCCGCCCGGGAGCCGCAGCAGCGGCCACCACCGAGGCAACCGCAGTCCCGCGCGGGCGGAAGGCACGGCCGTGCCAGGTACTGACAGAGCCCCCCTCGCCTGCGCCAGCCCCCATAGCCTGGAGGGCGTGAGCACCGAGAGCGACATCCGCGAATTCCTGGCCTCTCGCCGCGCCAAGGTCACCCCGCAGCAGGCCGGGCTGCCCGCCTACGGCGGCAACCGGCGCGTGCCCGGGCTGCGCCGCGAGGAAGTCGCGATGCTCGCCGGCGTCAGCGTCGACTACTACGTCCGCCTCGAACGCGGCCACCTCGCCGGAGCCTCCGAGGAAGTCCTCGACGCCATCGCGGGTGCCCTGCAGCTCGACGAGGCCGAACGCGCCCACCTCTACGACCTCGCCCACGCCGTCACTCGACGCCGCACCAGGCGCACCCGCGGCCCGCTGCCGGACAGTGTCCTGCGCGTCCTTGACTCCGTGACCGACTCCCCGGCCTTCATCCGCAACGGTCGCCTCGACATCCTCGCCGTCAACCGACTCGGCCGTGCCCTGTACTCTCCGCTGTTCATTGAGGGCGCACCGCGCCCGGTCAACATCGCCCGCTTCCAGTTCCTGGCCCCGCCCGGCCCGGACTTTTTCGCCGACTGGGAGCGGTCCGTGAACACGACCGTCTCCCTGCTGCGCACCGAGGCCGGGCGGGCTCCCGGCGACAGTGACCTGACCGGGCTGATCGGCGAACTCGGCACCCGCAGCGTGGAGTTCCGCACCGCGTGGGCCAAGCACTGCGTGCGCCTGCACCACACCGGCCGCAAAGGCTTCCGTCACCCGGTCGTCGGCGAGATCACCCTCGACTTCGACGCCATGGAGCTGCCCGCACAGCCCGGCCTGACCCTGACCGCCTGCAGCACCGGACCCGACTCCCCGGCCCACGATGCACTGCAGCTGCTGGCCGCCTGGGCCGTCATCGAAGACGCCTCCGCAACCGCAGACTCGGACCGCACCAGCAGCCACTGAACCCTGCCCCCGGCCTTCTGACCTCGCTCACCGCAAGGAGACACACAATGCACACCCGTATCCTCGGCCAGGGCCTTGAGGTCTCGGCGATCGGCCTGGGCTGCATGGGCATGTCCCAGAGCTACGGCCCCAATCCCGGCGATCGGCAGGACATGATCGCCGTGATCCGTGGCGCCGTCGACCGCGGCGTCACCTTCTTCGACACCGCCGAGGTCTACGGCCCCTACGCCAACGAAGAGCTCGTGGGCGAAGCACTCGCCCCTGTGCGCGACCAGGCCGTCATCGCGACCAAGTTCGGCTGGCGCATCGAAGACGGCAAGTCCGTCGGTCTCGACAGCCGGCCGGAGCAGATCAAGCGGGTGGCCGACGCCTCGCTGCGCCGGCTGCGCACGGACACGATCGACCTCTTCTACCAGCACCGGGTCGACCCCGACGTGCCGATCGAGGACGTCGCGGGCGCCGTCGCAGAGCTGGTACAGGCCGGCAAGGTGCGGCACTTCGGCCTGTCGGAGGCGGGTGCCGCGACGATCCGCCGTGCGCACGCCGTCCACCCCGTGACGGCGGTACAAAGCGAATACTCTCTGTGGACCCGCGACCCCGAACCCGAAGTCCTGCCCACGCTCGCCGAACTCGGCATCGGATTCGTCCCCTTCAGCCCGCTCGGCAAGGGCTTCCTCACCGGCACCGTCGACACCACGACCGTGTTCACCGACGGCGACATCCGCACCACCATTCCACGGTTCGACCAGGACAACCTCGCCGCCAACCAGGCACTGATCGACCACGCAGCCGCCCTGGCCCACGCGAAGAACGCCACCCCCGGACAGGTGGCCCTGGCCTGGCTGCTCGCCCAGCACCCGTCGATCGTGCCGATCCCCGGCACACGCCGCATCGCACGGGTGGAGGAGAACGCCGCCGCCACACAGCTCGCCCTGTCTGCCGACGAACGGGCGGACCTGGACGCGCTGGCGGCCCGCATCGGCGTCCGCGGCGACCGCTACAACGAGATGCACATGAGTCTGGTCGACAAGTAGACGGGCCGCGCCCCAGCAGTGCACCCTCCGGACGGCCCAGAGACACCGGCCACCGGCGCATCAGCGCCGTCAACCAACTCTCGATTGGCCAACTACATCGTCACAGCTTCTTGACCAGTGAGGACGCATGGACCTCTGGCCACCTGACGATCGAAGTCACAGTGGGGGCGGTCGGCACAGCGGGCCGGGGTCAGTCTTCCTCCGCTCCGTCTCCGTCCTCGTCGAGTTCGGGCGTCCGGGTCGCGTCCGCGGTATCAGCCTGACGGGCTGACACCGCGGGGCGCAGGAGTGATACCTCCACACGATCCGATCTGGAAAGTGGCGGGGGGCGTGCGACGGTGTTTGGTTGGGGCCCCCCCCCGGCCCCACAACAACCCCGGGACCCCGAAGGGGGGGGTTAGAGGCGCCCCCCCGGG
>NZ_JBEYVO010000054.1:18997-49684 GCF_040644055.1 Streptomyces sp. NPDC047043 | reverse complement strand
AGCCCGAACGCGCGGAGGCGCGAAGCGCTGAGCACGATCGGGCTCTCGACACCGACACAAAGCGCCCCCGGAGGCGAACGAAGCCAAAAGAGGCGCCCCCTCACGCGACACGGGCCATGTCCGAGTGCCGTACCTCGTGGGCCGGTGGCAGGCCCGCGACCAGGCGTTCCAGCTCATCCACGACGATACGGCCGAGGCGCTGCAGCTCGTTGCCGAGCGAGCCCGCGATGTGCGGGGTGAGGAAGACGTTGGGCAGGCGGTACAGCGGCGAACCGGCGGGCAGCGGTTCGGGTTCGGTGACGTCGAGGATCGCGTGCAGCCGGCCGGAGACCAGCTCGTCGGTGAGCGCGTCGGGGTCGACCAGGGCGCCGCGCGAGGTGTTGATCAGGAAGCCGCCGTCCCGGATGAGCGCGAGTCGGCCGGCGTCGAGCATGCGGTAGGTCTCGGGGATGTCGGGGGCGTGCAGCGAGACGATGTCGCTGTGCCGCAACAGGTCGTCCAGCGGCAGGAGTTCGGCACCGAGGGCGGCGGCGTCGGCGGGGCTGACGTACGGGTCGTGGAGCAGCACCGTGAAGTCGAACGGCCGCAGCAGTTCCAGCAGCCGGCGGCCCACGCGCGAGGCGCCGATGATCCCGATCCGGCGGCCGACGTTGCCCGTGTGCGAGGTCTCGGCATCGGTCGGGTAGGCGTGGGTGACTCGGAAGCGCTCGCGGTGGGTGAAGGTGTCCTTCCCGGCGAGCAGGATCATCGCCAGGGCGTACTCCGCGACCGGCAGGGCGTTGCCGGTCACCGCGCTGGAGACGGTGACCCCGTGCTCCCACACCGCATCGCCCACGAGTGAGCGGACCGAGCCCGCGGCGTGCAGGACGGTGCGCAGTTCCGGTGCGGCGGCCAGGGCTTCGGCGTCGAGGTGGGGGCAGCCCCACCCGGTGATGAGCACCTCGGCCCGGGCGAGGGCCCTGGCGGCGGCCGGATCGGCGAAGTCCCGTACGACGAGCTCGGAGTCGAGGTCGCACGCCTGCCTGAGCCGGGCCATGAGCGGCGGAGGGAAGAGCAGGGGGAGGTGCACCGGATCCATCGCGAACACGACCCTCGGTGGCTGGGGGTTGGGCATGGCTCTCCTGACACGCTGGATGACGCGGAATGGAAACTGTTTCAGAAAGCGCCTTCTACCGTAGGTCTGTCGCGAAGCGGTGGTCAATCGGTGGGAGGAGCGGCGCGATGGCGGGTTCGCTTCTATGGCCTACGGCCCTTGATCCCGCTCTGGGCGAAATCGGTTACTGCGGTTTCCCGGGCCGTGTCGTGCATCGGGGCGGATTCGGCAACCGGTTGCCGGTCTGACCAGCACCGTAACCACTTGAGCCCCCTGCACCCAGCGAGACCACAGTTTTCGAAAATTCGTCAGGCCTCTTGACGTGCCGTGCTCCCGGACGGAAGCTCCCTGCACCGCATAGCAACCGGTTCCCGAAACATTCGCACGCCGCAGCCATCCCCCCGCCGCGTGTCCGAGTTCCCTCATCCATCTCAGCGAAGAGAGTGGGTAGTTCATGCGCTCCCAGGCCGGTGCTCCCGTGAGCCGCCGCCGCTTTCTCGCCCTCTCGGCAGCCGGTGCCGCGGCCGGTGCGGCATCACTCGGTGGCTGCGCTCTGCAGGTTTCCACCGGGGTGAGCGGCTCGGGCGAGACCGTCACCATGATGGTCAAGGCCGACGACCTCTCACCCGACCTGGTCAAGCAGGCCAAGAAGGACACCGGCATCACGATCAGACGGGTCGACTACGACATCACCAAGCTGATCGCGATGCTCACCAGCGGCAATCCGCCGGACCTGGTCCGCGCCGTCGGCGCCACGGACGCGGCGTACTTCGCGGCCCGGGACGTGATGGAGGAGCTCGACCCCTACTTCGCCAAGAGCAGCGTCCTCGCGGTCGACGACCTGGACCCGGTCAACGACCTGTGGCGCTACGACGGCAGAACCCAGGGCAAGGGCCCCCGCTACGGCATGGCCAAGGACTTCTCCCAGGACTCCATGTACTGGTACAACACCGCGGCCTTCGACAAGAAGGGCGTCGACTACCCGTCCGAGAGCGAGCCCGTCACCTTCGAGGAGTGGCTGGAGAACGCCAAGCGTCTCGTGCAGCGTTCGAAGGGGCAGACGACCGTCTCCGGCGGCAGCTACAACGGGCTGACGAAGCTCACGCTCATGGCGACCATGACGGCCTCGGCCGGCGGCAGCCTGTTCAACGACGACTTCTCCCGCGTCGACTTCACCACCCCCGAGGCCCGCAAGGCGCTGGCCTGGTACATCGACTACTGCAAGCTCAAGGTCGGGCCGAGCGCCGTCCAGCCCGACCCCAACGGCTGGGACGGGCCCACCTACCAGGCCGGACGGCTGGCCATGTCGAACACCGGCTACTGGATGGGCGGTCTGATCGGCACCGACAAGAAGCTGGCGCAGGTCTCCCGTCTGGCTCCCGCCCCGGTCTTCGCGGGCGGCCCGCGCATCAGCGCCTGTCAGGGCGGCACCGGTCTGTGGATGCCGCGCAAGGCGAAGAACAAGGACGCCGCCTGGCGGATCTTCGAGTGGTTCTTCGGCGAGGCACCGGCCAAGGCGCGCGCCTCCAGCGGCTGGGGCATCCCCACGCTCAAGTCCCTCCGGTCGCTGATGCCTCATCAGACGGACTACCAGAAGCGGACGTTGACGGCGCAGGAGAGCGAGCTGCAGCACTTCTCGGTGGTCTCCCTCACCCCCTACATCACGGGCGACGCCTTCGAGTCCCTCTACAACCAGGTCACCCCGGCCGCGATGAAGGGCGAGATGTCCGTCGACACCCTCGCGGGACGCCTGAACTCGGTCATCAACGAGCAGCTCGAGCGCGGTAAGGAGCAGGTGGGATGACGGTCGATCAGGTTACGTCGGTCGCGGGCCGCTCACGCGCGGCCGGGAGCGCGGGGCGGGCAGGGTCCGCCGACCGCACCGGGCCCTCGATGACGACGCGCAGGCACCGCGCCTTCTACATGTTCACCTCGCCGTGGATCATCGGCTTCGCGCTGCTGACCATCGCGCCCATGGCGTACGCGCTGTGGCTGAGCTTCACCACGTACGACGGCATCTCGCCGAACTGGCACTACGTGGGCCTCGGCAACTACCGCGAGCTCATCGGCGATTCGCAGACCTGGGACTCGCTGGGCCGCGCGGGCCTGTTCGCGGTGATCTCGGTGCCGCTCTCGATCATCGCGGGGCTCGGGCTCGCCGTCCTGATCAACCGGCCGGTCAAGGGGCGCGGTCTGTTCCGCACGCTGCTGTATCTGCCGGCCGTGGTGCCGCCGGTCGGCGCGGGCATCGCCTTCAAGAACCTCTTCGACCAGAACGCCGGTGCCGCGAACGGTGTGCTGACCTTCTTCGGCTTCGACGCGATCGGTTGGCTGGCCGACCCCTATGCGCGGTACGTGCTCGTCATGACCGTGCTCTGGGCGGCCGGCAACGTCATGATCATCTCGCTGGCCGGGCTCCAGGACGTGCCCCGCGAACTCCACGAGGCGGCCCGTATCGACGGAGCGAGTGCCTGGCGGTCGTTCCGCAGCATCACCGTGCCGCTGTTGTCGCCGGTGCTGCTGTTCCAGACCGTGACCGGGGTGATCGCCTCGGTGCAGACCATCATGCCGATGCTGCTGGCGCCCCTCGCGACCACGGGCGGCCTCACCACGATCCCGCAGTCCAACTACACGTACATGATCCATGTGTTCTCGGAGTACTTCGCGCTCGGCCGCTACGGCTACGCCTCCGCACTGCTGTGGGTGCTCTTCGTCCTGATCCTGATCGCGACCGGACTCATCTTCAGGTTCACGTCCGGCGTGGTGTTCTACAACGTCGACCCGGAGGCGAAGAAGTGACCGCGACCAGCCTGAACGCCAAGTCTCCGGCCCGCGTGCGGATACGCGTCAACCGCCTCGTCCTCTACACCGTCCTCGTCGCCGTCACCGGGATGTTCCTCGGGCCGTTCGGCTGGCTGGTCCTCACCGGTCTGAAGGCCCCCTCCGAACTGGCCGCCGCGCCCGTGCACTGGCTGCCCGCGCACTTCCAGTGGCACAACTTCGCCGACGCCTACCAGCTCATCGACTTCCTGGGCTACGCCCGCAACTCCCTGATCATCGCCACGATTTACGCCACCCTGGTCACCGTCAGCTCCGCCTGGGTCGGCTTCGGCTTCGCCCGCCTGACCGCACCCGGCAAGAAGACCCTGTTCGGCATCCTCATCGGCTCGATGATGCTGCCCCAGATGATCACCCTGCTGCCGACCTACCTGATCTTCGCCAAGCTCGGCATGGTCGACACGTACTGGCCGTGGGTCCTGTGGGGACTGTCGTCCGCGCCGTATCTGGTCTTCCTCTTCCGGCAGTTCTTCGCCGGACTGCCCCGTGAGCTGGAGGAGGCGGCGATCGTCGACGGCTGCGGATACGGCGGGATCTTCTGGCGGATCTTCCTGCCGCAGTCCTGGCCGGTGCTGTCCGCCAGCTTCGTCATCGCCTTCACCTGGACCTGGGGCGACTACATCGCTCCCCAACTCCTGCTGTCCACCGACCGGTCCACCCTCGCCGTCGCCGTGATGTCCACCTATGTCTCCTCGGCCGGCACGCCGGTCACCAACCTCCAGGCCGCCGCCTCCGTGATGTACGTCGTCCCGATCCTGCTGATCTTCCTCGTCGCGCAGCGCGGGTTCGTCTCCGGGATGTCCACGTCCGGCCTCAAGTAGCCCTTCTTCTCGCCTTGTTGCACCGCGACTGAGCCGAAGGGGGCTGGAGCGCCCCGTAGGCGAAGGAGCCGATCAAAAAGGAGTCGCACATGAACACGCCCCTGTCCCGCCGCACCGCCCTTCAGGCCGCGGGCGCCACTGTGCTCGCCGCCGGTCTGTCCGGTGGTCTGACGGCCACGGAGGCCCACGCCGACGAGGACAACTCCGCGCCGAAGCTTGTCACTTACCCCCGTCCGTCCACCATGCCGACCAACACCAGCTTCAAGGTGCGGGTGCGCACCGCGCCCGACGGCGACTGGCAGAGCCTCGACATCTACCGGCCGCAGCTGGAGGAGATCAACCCGACCACCGGCTCGGGCAAGGTCTACAACTCCTCGATGGTGTACTTCGACTTCCAGGGCTCCGTCGAGATCGAGGTGACGTACCTCAAGGGCGGCACCACCAAGGCCCGGGTGAGACCGGACTCGTACGGCATCAAGCCCGAACTCGGCGGGGACACCCTGGTGTTCACCCTCGACGAGCCGAAGGACCTCGTCGTCCAGATCAACGACGAGATCTTCGACTGCCTGCACATCATCACCAACCACGTCGACCACCACCCGTGCAGCGCCGACGACCCGGACGTCATCTACTTCGGCCCCGGCGTGCACACCGTCACCGGAAACATCCTCAACGTCCCCAGCGGCAAGACGGTCTACCTGGCCGGCGGTGCCGTCCTGAGCGCCCAGGTGTACTTCAAGGACGTCGAGAAGGCCGCGGTCAGGGGCCACGGCGTGATCGCCAGCCCGTACAACGGCATCCTCATCGAGGGCAGCAAGAACATCTCCGCCCAGGACGTCATCGTCCTCAACCCCAGGGGCGGTTACGTCTCCACCACGGGCCAGAGCGAGAACGTCCGCTACAAGAAGGTCCGCGGCTTCAGTTCGCGCGGCAACGGCGACGGCATCGACATCTTCTCCTCCAGCGACGTCGTCCTCGACGGCTGCTTCCTGCGCAACTCCGACGACTGCATCGCGATCTACGCCCACCGCTGGGACTACTACGGCGACACACGGAACATCACCGTGCAGAACTGCACCCTGTGGGCGGACGTCGCGCACCCCGTCAACATCGGTACGCACGGCAACACCGACGCGCCCGAGACGATCGAGAACCTCCTCATCAAGAACATCGACATCCTCGACCACCGCGAACCGCAGATGAACTACCAGGGCTGCATCGCCCTCAACCCCGGCGACTCCAACCTCATCAGCAACGTCCGGATCGAGGACGTCCGGATCGAGGACTTCCGCTGGGGCCAGGTCATCTACATGAAGGTCATGTACAACACGAAGTACAACACCTCGGTCGGCCGCGGCATCGAGGACGTCTACGTCAAGAACCTCAGCTACACGGGCACCCACGCCAACCCGTCGCTGTTCCTCGGCTACGACGCCGACCACGCCATCAAGAACGTCACCTTCGAGAACCTGGTGATCAACGGCGTCGTCATCGCCGACTCCATGAAGAAACCGAGCTGGTACTACACCACCGACGCCGTCCAGTGGTTCTACAACGAGCACGTGACGAACCTGAAGTTCATCACGACCGCCGAGGCCGAGGCGGCCGCCGCGTCATGATCACATCTGCTACCAGCCGCCGGGGCTTCCTCGGTGGCGCGGCGGCCCTGCTGCTGGCCTCCGGTGCGAGCGCACTGCTCGTGCCGGGCGCCGCCCGGGCGGCCGGGAACGAGAGCGGCAGCCGGGGCTTCACCCACCCCGGTCTGCTGCACACCGCCGACGACCTCGCCCGTATGAAGGCCGCCGTCGCCGCCAAGCAATCGCCTGTCCACGACGGCTACTTGGCGTTCGCCGCGCACGCCCGTTCGCAGTCGACGTACACGATCCAGAACACCGGCCAGATCACCACCTGGGGCCGCGGCCCCACCAACTTCCAGAACCAGGCCGTCGCCGACTCGGCCGCCGCCTACCAGAACGCCCTCATGTGGGCCGTCACCGGCAACCGGGCGAACGCCGACAAGGCCCGCGACATCCTGGGCGCCTGGTCGGCGTCCCTGACGGCGATCACCGGAGCCGACGGCCCGCTCGGCGCCGGGCTCCAGGCCTTCAAGTTCGTCAACGCGGCCGAACTGCTGCGCCACAGCGACTACGACGGCTGGGCGGAGGCGGACATCGCCCGCTGTGAGCGGTCCTTCCTCGACGTCTGGTATCCGGCCGTCTCCGGCTACATGCTCTACGCCAACGGCAACTGGGACCTGACGGCACTTCAGACCATCCTGGCCATCGGCGTGTTCTGCGAGGAGCCCGTCCTCTTCGAGGACGCCCTGCGCTTCGCCGCGGCCGGGGCCGGCAACGGCAGCATCCCGCACCGCATCGTCACCAACGCAGGACAAGGCCAGGAGTCCGGCCGCGACCAGGGCCACGAACAGCTCGCCGTCGGCCTGACCGGCGACATCGCCCAGGTCGCCTGGAACCAGGGCGTCGATCTGTGGGGCTTCGACGGCAACCGCATACTCGCCAACTTCGAGTACGCCGCCCGCTACAACCTCGGCGGCGACGTCCCCTTCACCCCCGACCTCGACCGCACCGGCAAGTACATCAAGACGGCCGTCTCCGCCACCGGCCGCGGCAACCTCCCGCCCATCTACGAGATGGCCTACGCGCACTACGCCGGCGTCCGCGGCATCGACGCCCCGTACACCAAGGCCGCCGTCTTCCGCGGCACCGGCGGCGCCCGCGTCGTCGAGGGCAGCAACGACGACCTGCCCAGCTGGGGCACCTTCGCCTACGCCGGCGCGACGGCCCCCTCGTCCACCGTGCCGACGGCTCCCTCGGGCATCACCGCGGTAGGCAACTCCGACGCCGTCAGCGTGAGTTGGCTGCCGTCCTTGTGGGCGAGCACGTACACCGTCCGCCGGGCCACCAAGCCCGAGGGCCCGTACGAGACGATCGCCACCGGCGTCGAGAAGACCACCCACACCGACGACGCCGCACGCCCGGGCCGGACCTACTGCTACACGGTCACCGCCACCAACTCCCAGGGCAGCAGCGGCGATTCGGGCATCGCGTCCGCCACCGCCGGGCTCCCGGGGCCCTGGGCCACCCAGGATCTCGACAGCGTCAAGCTCCCCGGTTCCGCCGCCTTCGACGGCGAGCGCTTCGTCCTGGAGGCGAGCGGCACCGCCGACACCTATCGTCTCGTCCATCTGCCGTTGCCCGGCGACGGCACGGTCACCGCGCGCATCGTGTGGCCGCTCAGCTCCCAGTACTCCAAGATCGGCGTCACCCTCCGCGCCTCCCTCGAAGCGGACGCGCCGCACGCCGCCATGCTGATCCAGGGGCTGCCGCTGCACACCTGGAGCGGTGTGTGGAGCGTACGGCCGAGCGACGGCGCCGACATCTCGGCGACCGGCAGCACACCCGTGCCGCCCACCCAGCAGGCCGCGATCACCGCCAACGCGGCCTTCCCGATCTCCAACCTCGGCGCGCTGCCCGACTCGGCGACCCCGCTCGAGGCCCCGTACGTCGAGGGCGCGGGCGACGGCTACCGGCTGCGGGCGCCGTACTGGGTCCGCCTCACCCGCAAGGGCCGCCGCTGCACGGGAGCGATCTCCCCGGACGGCATCCGCTGGACCCAAGTCGGCTCCACCGAGGTCGAGTTGGGGCACACCGCCCACGCCGGTCTCGTCCTCACCTCCTGCCTCGGCGTCGACCAGGACTACGCCGAGACCGGCACCGGCGCCTTCGACAACGTCACCGTGACCTCGGCGTCGGGCGAGGTGTGGTCCGTGCAGAAGCCGCCCCGGGCCGCCGGGAACCTCAAGGCCGTGAGTGGCGCCGACGCCGTCGAGCTGACCTGGACCGACCCGGACCTCTCCGCCCGCTACAAGGTGCTGCGCGCCACGGACGCCGACGGCCCGTACCACACCGTCGCGACCGGCATCGGTCCCGTCGGCTTCGGCACCCGCATCCGGTACACGGACGCCACGGGCGCGCCCGGCGCGACGTACCACTACGTGGTCGCGAAGACGAACGCCGGCGGTCGCGGACCCCTCTCGGAGCCGGCGTCCGCCCAGATGCCCACGCCCTCCGCGCCCCAACTCACCTCCGCGACAACGGCGTTCGCCAACAAGGGGGTACCCTTCCGCCACCTGCTGCGCGCCTCGCACGAGCCGATCCGCTTCACCGCGGACGGCCTCCCCGACGGCCTGCGCGTCGACAAACGTACCGGCCTGATCTGCGGAACCCCCAACGAGACCGGGGCGTTCGCCGTCTCCACCACCGCCGGCAACGCGGCCGGAGACGGGTCCGCCACCCTCACCCTCACCATCGGCACACCCCCGCCCGCCCCCTGGAGCTACGGCGACCTCGGCGACGTGATCCTCGACGACCGGGCGTACGGGACGCTCGGCGTGGTGGCGATCCGCACGCCGGGCAGTACGTCGTACCAGGACGGGACCTTCACGGTCCGCGGCGCGGGCGCCGACCTGACCGTCAACAACCAGGGAATGACAGGGCAGTTCGTACGTCAGCCCGTCACCGGCGACTGCACGGTCACCGCCCGGCTGGTCTCCCGCGGCGGAGCCACCGCCGACCGGGTGGGCCTGCTGATGGCCAAGTCCCTGTCACCGTTCGACCAGGCCGCCGGGGCGATCGTCACCGGCGGGACCTCGGCGCAGCTGATGCTGCGCAAGACCGTGGCCGGCGCCTCCGCCTTCTCCGGCACCGCCAGCGTCCAACTGCCCCTGCTGCTGCGGCTGAAGCGCACCGGGACCGCCTTCGCCGCCGAGGTTTCCACCGATGACGGCGCCACCTGGACCGCACTCCCCTCCGGCGAGATCCCCGGCTTCGGTGACGCCCCCTTCCACGTGGGTCTGGTGGTCTGCTCGCGCAGCCCGCTGGCCCTCGGCACCGCCCAGTTCGAAGAGGTGAGCATCACCCCCGACTGAATCCCCCCACGGATTGGAGTCGCACAAAATGAGCCGCATTTCCCCCCACCAGTCCCCTGAGCAAGGCGAGTTGAGCCGTCGCGGTCTGCTGAGGACCGCCGGCGGTCTCACAGCCGCACTCGCCCTCGGAGGCTCGGCGGCCGCGCTGGCGGGCAGCCCCGCCGGCGCGGCACCGTCGACCTGGACCCACCCCGGCATGCTGCACAACGCCGGCGACATCAACCGCGCCAAGGTCAAGGTCGCGGCCGGCACCGACCCCTGGCTGTCCGGCTGGAACAGGCTGACCGCCAACTCCCACTCGCAGTCCACCTGGACCAACCGGGCCACCGCCACGATCATCCGCGGCGGGGACGGACAGAACTACAGCCTGCTCTACAACGACATCGCCGCCGCCTACCAGAACGCCCTGCGCTGGAAGGTCGGCGGCACCGAGGCCAACGCGGCCTGTGCCGCCAGGATCCTCAACGCCTGGTCCACGACGCTGACCTCGGTCACCGGCAACGCGGACCGCTTCCTCGCCTCCGGCCTCTACGGCTGGCAGTTCGCGAACGCCTGCGAACTGATGCGGGACTACGGCGACTTCGACCTCGCCGCCGCCCAGGAGATGCTGATCAAGGTCTTCTACCCGCTCAACAACAGCTTCCTGACCAACCACAACGACGCCTGCATCACCAACTACTGGGCCAACTGGGACCTGTGCAACATGGCCTCGATCCTGGCCATCGGGATCCTCAACGAGGACAGCGCCAAGTACGACCAGGCCGTCACGTACTTCAAGTCGGGCGCGGGCAACGGCTCCATCGCGCACGCGGTGCCGTACCTGTACACCGACTCCGACGGCTACGGGCTCGGCCAGTGGCAGGAGTCCGGCCGCGACCAGGGCCACACCGTCATGGGCATGGGCCAGATGGGCGCCATCTGCGAGATGGCCTGGAACCAGGGCGACGACCTGTACTCGTACGACAGCCGTCGCTTCATGAAGGCCGCCCAGTACGTCGCGAAGTACAACCTCGGCAACGACGTCCCCTTCACCACCTACACCTGGGGCACCGGGCAGAGCTGCGCCCAGTCCTCCCAGACGGTGATCTCCTCCGCCTCCCGCGGCCAGGTCCGCCCCGTGTGGGCGGTGCTCCACTTCCACTACAACCGGCGCATCCACCTGGACGACAAGTACATCTCGTCGATGTACTACTCCCTCGCTCCCGAGGGCGGGGGAGGTGACTACGGCTCCGACAGCGGCGGCTACGACCAGCTGGGCTTCGGCACCCTGATGTACGCCAAGTAGCCGCCGAATCGCGCTCTGCACCGGAATACCGGGGCGACCTGTGGTGCTCTGTTGTTACCGGTGCAGTAGTGCGGTGAGGAGGCTGGTGGGCGTATGACGACAGCAGTCCAGGCGGACCCCGTGGTGAGCACGCCCCACGGGGCCGTACGCGGCCGGTACGAGCAGGGGATCGCGGTGTTCCGGGGCATCCCGTACGCCGCACCCCCCTTCGGCCCGCGCCGGTTCCGGCCGCCCGTCCCGCCCGATCCCTGGGACGGCGTGCGCGACGCGGGCTCCTTCGGGCCGACACCGCCGAAGCCGCCGTACTCCGAAGCCTTCGAGAAGTACCTGTCCGACCCGGTGGTGCCCGGTGACGACTGCCTGAACCTGAACGTCTGGACGCCGGAGCCGGGCCCCGGGGCCCGCCTCCCGGTCCTGGTGTGGCTGCATGGCGGCGCTCTGACCAGGGGTTCCTCCGCCGTGCCGGTGTACGACGGGCGGAACTTCGCCCGCGACGGCGTCGTCTTCGTCTCGGTGAACTACCGGCTGGGAGTGGAGGGCTACGGACTGTTCCCGGACGCCCCCGCCAACCCCGGCCTGCGCGACCAGCTCGCCGCCCTCAAGTGGGTGCACGAGTCCATCGCGGCCTTCGGCGGCGACCCCGGCAAGGTCACCCTCGCGGGCCAGTCGGCGGGGGCGATCAGCATCGGCGCCCTGCTGGCCGCCCCGCAGGCGCAGGGGCTGATGCGACGGGCGGTCCTGCAGAGCGGGCCGCCCGAGGCGTTCGAGCGGGACAAGGTACGGCGCATGGTGCGCCGTATGGCCACCCGCCTGAAGATCCCGGCCACCGCGGCGGCCTTCGCCGAGGTCGACCGTGACCTGCTGCTGCGCACCCAGGCCGAGGTCGGCAAGCTCAGCAGCCCGGTGCTCGGCGGCCCCTCCTTCGGCATCGTCGTCGACGGCGACCTCGTCCCGCGCGACCCCCTGGAGGCCCTGGTCGACGGCGACGCGGCCAAGGACGTGGACCTGATGCTGGGCTGGACCAGCGAGGAGTACCGCCTCTGGCTCGTCCCCGGCGGCCTGCTGGAGCGCGTCGACCGGCTCGGCGCGGTCGCTTTCGCCGGCGCCATGGCCCGCTGCCACTGCGGCACCGAGGTGCCCCGCGGCTACCGCGCCCTGCACCCGGAGGCCGGCGCCGCCGAGATCGTCGGCCAGATGGTCACCGACCACCTCCTGCGCATCCCCCTGCACCGCCTGGCCGACGCCCGCCCCGACATGTCGCACGTCTACGAGTTCGCCTGGCCCTCCAGCCTCCCCGACCTGGGCTCCTGCCACGCCCTGGAGCTCGGCTTCGTCTTCGACACCGGCGACGTACCGGAATCGCGCAAGCTGGCCGGCGAGGACGCCCCGCAGGAGCTGGCCGACGCCATGCACGCGGCGTGGGTGCGGTTCGCGGCCGACGGGAACCCGGGCTGGGAGCGCTGGGACGCGACCCACCCCGTGCGGATCTTCGACGCGGACGAGCCGCGCACCGTCCACGGCCCCCGGGACTTCGAGCTCGCCCTGTGGACCGCCGACGCCCTCAGGACTCCGGAATCCACACCCGCATCGGTCCCGGTCGACGGTTCGCCCATGCGCGGTACGGAACTGCGGTCAGTCGTACGGCGTCTGCGGATCCCCGGATCCGTCCGTCGGCACTGACCACGGTGACCCCGCCCAGCAGGTCCGGCTCGGGAGCCGACCCCGCCGGTGAGATACGTCTTCGTGCCCGCCGTCGCGGCCCAGAGCCGCTCCGGCGAGGCCCGCAGGTACGCGTCGTCGGTCTCCGCCGCGAGATCGGTGGCTCCGGCCAGCAGATACAGCTGTCGTACGGCGTGCCCGGCGACCGTGGTGGCCTCGCGCACCGGGACATGGTCGTGCCAGTACACGGCGCCCGGGCGCCGCTCGCCGTCGAGGACGCCGTGACCGCGCCGCTCGACGAAGTACGCGGCGAGCTCCAGCCACCGCCGCTCCTGCGTCTCCCGGTACCGCTCCACCAGCTCGGTCTCGATCCCGGGGTGCCCGCACAGGCCGTCGACCGCCTTGTCCGCGCCGAACACCGAGTCGATCAGCACCGCGAACCGTACGGCGACGGCGAGCAGTTCGTCGCGGCCGGTCGCCCGGCGGTGTGCGACGGCGGCCTGGATGAGATGGCCCGCACAGTACAACTCGTGTCCCCGGCGCAGGTCCTGCCACCGCTTCTGCGGACGGGCGACCTGGAAGTACGTCTGCAGATAGCCGTCGGGCTCCTGGGCGGCGGCCAGCAGACGGATCAACTCATCGACGTGCGAGACCAGTTCGGCGTTCTCCGGCTGGTCGGCGAGTTGCCGGGAAGCGGCCTCCAGCCACTTGTGGACGTCGGAGTCCTGGAACGGGTAGTCGCCCGTGAAGGCGTCGTCGCCGTGGGCGGCGGCCCGCAGGTCGGCCAGGTTCCCGGCCGCCTCCAGCCGCGCCGGGCCCTGCGCGATGCTCACCTCGGCGTTCGTCCTGCGTCGGTCGGCCCGGAATCCGCCGGTGATGCGGGCGGCGCCGGGCGGGCGGAGCGTGGTGCACGCATGGCCGGTGAAGCGGATCGGACCGGCGCTCGTTCCTGCTCCTTCACCGCCGCCACCGAGTCCCGCACCACCACATGCGTCCCCAGCAGCAGATGCTCGTCCGGCGTCTCCGGGGTGCGGCCCAGGGCGGTACGGACGGCGAGACGGCCGAGCTCCTCGTACGGCACATGGACCGTGGTCAGCGCCGGGTGCAGATCGCGGGCGAACGGAATGTCGTCGTAACCGGCAAGCGAAACATCGCCCGGCACGTCCAGCCCTGCCTCGTGCAGCGCGGTCAGCGCACCGGCCGCGACCATGTCGGTGGCGGCCACCACGGCCGTGAACTCCAGCCCCTCCTTCAGGGCTTGGCGCATCAGCCGGTGGCCGGAGTCGCGGGTGAAGTCGCCGTGCAGGAGCAGCGCCGGGTCGGGTTCGAGACCGCGGGCGCGATGGGCGGCGAGAAAGCCGCGCTCACGGCCCTGGGCGGTGGTGTGGTCGGACCTGCCGCCGAGGAAGAGGATGCGCCGGTGGCCCTGGGAGAGGACGTGGGCGACCAGGGCGTAGGCGCCGCCTTCGTTGTCGTACTCGATGACCGTCACCGGAGCGCCCGGGCCGAGCGGCGGCCGCCCGCACAGCACCAGCCGTGAACCGGCCGAGGCGAGGGAGTCGGCGATACGGCGGGTGCGCTCGCGGTACTCGGGGGTGTCGGCGGCGCCGCCCACCAGGATCACGGCGGCGGCGCGCTGGGCGCGCATCATCTCCACGAACTCCAGCTCGTGCTGCACGTCCCCCTTGGTGCTGCACACCAGACACAGATGCCCGAGCCGCGTCGCCTCCCGCTCCACGCCGTACGCCATGTGCGCGAACGAGGGCCCGGTGATGTCCTCCAGCACGAACGCGAGCGTGGGCGTCCCGACACCGGCGACCGCCTTGGCGCGTGCGTCGGCGACGTAGTCCATCTCGCGGACGGCCCGCATCACGCGGGTCCGGGTGGCCCCGCTCACGGGGTAGACCCCGCCGAGCACCCGGGACACGGTGGACGCGGAGACGCCCGCGCGGGCCGCCACGTCCCTGATGGTGCTGCGACTGGCGTCCTCGCTCTTTCTGGTCATGCCTGGCTCGCCCCCTCGAACTGCGGAAACACGGCAGCAACCGGTTCCCGTGCGGAGGCTAGCAGTGCGCTGCGGGAGCCGACAGGGTCCGGATGCGGACGGCCCTCACGCCGCCAGCGTCCGGGCGATTCCCGCGATCGCCTCCGGCCCCACCCGGCAGCACCCGCCGATCAGTCGGGCCCCTGCCGTACGCCAGCCTGTCACCTGCTCGGGGGTGAAGGAGGAGCGGCCGGTCCAGGCACGGGCCCCCGCGTCCCAGACCTCCCCACTGTTGGGATAGACGACGACCGGCTTGCCGGTCACCCGCGCGGCGGTCTCGATCGCGCCGTCGACGTCCTCGGGGGCGCAGCAGTTGACGCCGACCGCGACGATCTCGTCCACGTCGGCGGCAAGGGCGAAGGCCTCCTCCAGGGGCTGGCCGGCGCGGGTGCGATCTCCCTCGACGGTGTACGACAGCCAGGCCGGGACGTCGAGCCCGCGCACCGCCTGCAGCAGCGCCTCGGCCTCGTCGGTGTCGGGGATCGTCTCCAGGGCCAGTACGTCGGGCCCGACGAACGCCAGCGCCTCCAGGCGGGGCCGGTGGAAGGCCGCCAGTTCGGCCACGCTCAGCCCGTACCGGCCCCGGTACTCGGAACCGTCCGCGAGCATCGCCCCGTACGGCCCGACCGAGGCCGCCACGTACAGCGGGCGCTTGAAGCCCTTCGCCCACGCCTCCTGCGTCGCGTCCACGGCCAACTCGACGCTCAGAGCCATGAGTTCTGTCGCCTTCGCGTGCTTGATCCCGCGCCTTGCGAAGCCCTCGAACGTGGCCTGGTAGCTGGCGGTGATCGCCACGTCCGCGCCCGCCTCGTAGTAGGCGAGATGCGCCTCGGTGATCGCCTCGGGCCGTTCCGCGAGCAGCCGTGCCGACCACAGCTCGTCGCTCAGGTCGTGCCCGGCGGACTCGAGCTGGTTGGACATGCCGCCGTCGAGCACGAGCGTGCCCGCGGCGAGGGCCTGCGTGAAGGGGAGAGCCAAGTCGCTGGTCATGTCATGACGCTAGTCGAATGCATGCCCGGCAGCCGAGTGTGTCCAGTACATGAACAGATCGCCCAGCATGTGGGACAGCGGGTTACGATCACGCACCTCCCCATCCTCTCCGCACGGGAACGACCATGACTGCCCCCAGCCCCACCGAGGCCACCGCACCGGAGCCGACCGCCGCCTCCGCTCCCCGCCGCACCTTCGGCCTGACCGCCGCCACCGCGCTGGTGATGGGCAACATCATCGGTGGCGGCATCTTCGCGCTGCCCGCCGCCGTCGCCCCGTACGGCACGGTCAGCCTGGCCGCCTTCGTCGTGCTGTCGGTCGCCGCGGTGCTGCTCGCCCTGCTCTTCGGCAGGCTGGCCCGCCGCAGCCCGGTCACCGGCGGTCTGTACGTGTACCCGCGCGACGCGTTCGGCCCGTTCGCCGGGTTCCTGTCGGCGTGGTCGTACTGGACGATGTGCTGGGTCAGCATCGCCGCCCTCGCCACCGCGGTCGTCGGCTACGTCGACGTCCTGATCCCGCTGCACGGCAACCACGCCCTCGAAGCGGTCGTCGCGCTGGCCGCGCTGTGGCTGCCGGCCGCCGCGAACTTCGCCGGGACCCGCTGGGTCGGCGCGGTCCAAGTGGTCTCCACCGTCCTGAAGTTCGTGCCGCTGCTGATCGTCGCGACGATCGGTCTCTTCTTCGTCGACGCGGACAACTTCGGGCCGTTCAACGCCTCCGGCCAGAGCACGCCGGGCGCGGTGGCCGCCGCGGCCGCGCTGCTCCTCTACAGCTTCCTCGGCGTCGAGTCGGCCGCGGTCAGCGCGGGCGAGGTGGACAACCCGGAGCGCAACGTCGGCCGCGCAAGCGTCCTCGGCACCCTGGCCTCCGCGCTCGTCTACATCCTCGGCACGGTCGCCGTCTTCGGCCTCGTCCCGCACGACAAGCTGGTGAACTCCGGCGCGCCGTTCGCCGACGCCGTGAACGCGATCACCGGCGGTTCCTGGGGCGGCACCGCGATCGCCCTGGTCGCCGTCGCCTCGATCACCGGCTGCCTCAACGGCTGGATCCTCCTGGCCGCGCAAATGCCGTACGCCGCCGCACGCGACGGACTCTTCCCGGCGCCGTTCGCGAAGGTCGGCAAGGGCGGGGTGCCCGGCTTCGGCGTCTGGGCGGTGGCCGTCCTCGGCACGCTGCTCATCGCCCTCAACTACACGGCGGGCCCGGACACCACGTTCCGCGTCCTGGTCCTGATCACCACCTTCACCGGCTGCGTCCCCTACCTCCTCTCGGCCGCCGCCCAACTGTTCTGGCTGGCCCGGGGCACCCGCGACCGCGTCCGCCCGGCTGGCCTGATCCGCGACCTGATCGTGGCCGCCCTGTCCTTCGCGTTCTCCTTCTGGCTGATCGCGGGCGCCGGTTACGCGGCCGTGTACCAGGGCGTGCTGTTCCTGTTCGCGGGCATCCCGGTGTACGTGTGGCTGCGGGGCCGGCGGCGAGAGGCGGCGGAGGAGTCCGCGCTGCCCGCGTGAGCCGAGCGCGGTCTACCCTCGCTCCCGTGAACGTCACGATCGTGCACGCGTGCCTCCGGGACGGCCGCGGGGGCAGCCCGACGGCGGTCCTGGACGACCAGCCGTCCCTGACCGACGACGAACGCCGCCGCGTCCCCGCCCTGGCGGGCACGTCGCACGCGGTGTTCGTCACCGCCGAAGGCTCCGAGGCCTCACTGCGGTTCTTCACGGCGGAGGGCGAACTGCCCGGTTGCGGCCACGGGACGGTGGCGGCGCTGGCGGTGTTGGCCGAGCGCGGCGAAGGCGACGCGCATGAGATCACGCTACGCACGCCGGGAGGCACCCTCGACGGCCAAGTCACCGGCAAGGACGGCGAGTTCGAGGCGTACTTCACCCCGGGCCCGGTCACCCTCCGGAAGCCCGCGGACGGCGAACACAAGGCCCTCCTGCGGGCCTTGGGCGTAGCCGAAGACACCCCGGGCTCCGTGGTCGCCGCACTGGGCCGCCCGCGCCTCCTGGTCCCCCTCCCCACCAGGCTCGCCGTATCCGCCCTCACCCCGGACTTCGACGACCTCCGCGCCGCATGCGACGACCTCGGTCTCCTCGGCTGCTACGTCCACTCCGCACCGACACCCGAAGCCCGAGTCGCAGCCCGCATGTTCGCCCCGTCGATCGGCGTCCCCGAGGACATCGCCAACGCCAACAGCACGGCCTGCCTCGCCGCCCACCTGTCGCGCGAGGGCCTGCCCGGCGTGACCGCCGACATGGGCGACTCGCTCGGCAGCCCGGCGACGATCAGGGCGGTTGCGACGCCCGGTGCGAACGGCCCGCGGATCCTCGTGGGCGGGGCGGCACGGATCACCCGCGACCCGGCCTGAGTCCGTGGACCGGGGTTACGGCTGTCCGTGTGCCGAGTGCCGTCCACCCCTCCGCCGGCCACCCCGCCCGCGCCTCTTCGCCGCCGGTACCACCAGCCCGATCAGCAGCCCCATCGCCAGCACGTACGGCCACCAACCGAGGCCGCTGCTCGCCGTGTTGGCGGTGTGGGGGGTGGCCGCTGCCGCCGCGCCCGACGTCGCCGTGTCCGGGCGGGCGGCGGGGGAGCGGCTCGTGCCGGTCGCGGTGAGAGTGACGTCGTTGCCGTCGCCGCCCCGATAGCTGATGCGGTACGTCGTGTCGGCGAGCTTCAGGCGTGCCCCTTCCTTCAGGCCCTTGAAGGTGCCGGTGGTCTTCGACTTGCCCGTGTGGGTGAGGACGGTGATCTTCCGGGCCGGCTCGGTCCCGGCGGCCGAGAGGTCGAGGTCGCCCGCCAGGCGGACCGAGGAACCCGTCACCTTCAACGGCTGGGCGCCCAGGACGAGTTCACCCTTCGCGGTCTGCGTGTACGCACCGGCGACGGTCACTCCGCCCGCGACCACGCCGTCGTTGGTCACCGCCCCCTTCACCGTCCCCTTGCCGGAAAGCGAGGTCGCCACCCGCAGCCCCGCCGCCCCCGCATCCAGCCGCGCCCCCGCCGACGTCAGCCGAATCGCCTTGCTTCGCCCGAGAGTTGCCCCGGCGCGCAGCGCCAGCGTGCCCTTCTTGACGGTCGTCGTCCCGGTGTAGGTCACCGCGCTCCCCGTCAGCGTCGTCGTCGCGGCGCCCGACTGGACGAAGGAGCCCGTGCCGCTGATCCGGGACAGCGACACGGCGGTCGAGGCGTTCTGCACGACGAGCGTGCCGTCGTTCACCACCCGGCGGCCCGCCGTGCCGGTCATCAGGGAGCCGTCACCGCTCTTCCCCGAGCCCAGGCCCAGCCGCAGCACCGCGCCCTTCCCGATCGTCGTGGAGCCGTCGTAGTACTGCTTCGCCGCGAACGTCACGTCGTTCCCGCGCGTCCCCGCGATGACGACGTCTCCGGCGCCGGGCGCGGCGAGCGTGTCGTGGTACATGCCGCCGCCGATCGGGGCGCCGAGGGTGACGGGGCCGTTGTAGTCGAGGGTCAGCCTGGAGCGGCGGCCGCTCTTCTCGTGCATGTTGATGTAGACGGTGTCCTTGGTGCCCGGCATGAAGATCTTGTGGGTCGTACCGTCACCCCACTGCACGTCCGCGCCTTCGATGTTGGTGCCGCGCTTGTTCAACTGATGTGGAATCGCACGCCAGTTGAGGTCCGGGTCGCTGAGAGAGGGGTTCG
Organism: Streptomyces sp. NPDC047043; assembly: GCF_040644055.1. Lineage (NCBI taxonomy): Bacteria > Bacillati > Actinomycetota > Actinomycetes > Kitasatosporales > Streptomycetaceae > Streptomyces > Streptomyces sp. NPDC047043. Next base: position 30,343 of record NZ_JBEYVO010000054.1, on the reverse strand, counting down.
TGTCGCCGCCCCGGTCGCTGTAGCTGTACTGACCGGTGAGCACGACCTTGCTGCCGGGCCGCGTGTGGACGTTGACGTCGCTGCCGTACTCGCGCTGGTAGAAGTTCTGCCGCAGCGTGATCGTCTGGTACAGCGGGGTGTCGATGATCCAGGAGCCCTGGTTGAGGATCGCGCGGGCGTCGGGCAGCGCCACCGGGTACTCGGGGCGGCCGACCGCCATCCCGGTGCCGTTGTCGATGACGCCGGAGAAGGGGTGGGTGCCGGCCAGGTCGAGGGTGCCCCACATGTTGCGGGGCTGCGTGACCAGGCCCGAGCCGCTGATCGTGCCGATGTTGAAGGTACGGGTGAGCGACAACCTCAACGTCCCGTCCACCCGGACGTTGAGCTGGTTCAGCCGGTAGCCCGGTGTGTTGTACGGGAAGTGGCCGATCAGGCCCGTGCCGGCGCCGGTGCCGTACTGCAGGGTCGCCCCGCTCGCGACGGTGATCGCGGGCGGGTCGGGGTTGGTGACCGTGGTGTACGGGTGGTTGCCGCCCTGCGTCTTCACCACCTGCCGCTGCCGGGACCTGGGCAGCGTGAAGTCGCTGTCCTTGGTCAGCACCAGGGTCCCGCTCCCGCGCACGGTGAGCGTGCCCTCCCCGCGGAACACCCCGTCGTAAGTCGTCGTCCCCGACGGCACGGTGACCACCGTGTCGCCGCTGAGCGTCACGTCCCGGTCGGCGAGCACATCGGTGGTGACGTCACGGGTGCCGGCGGCGGCCGCGGGGGGAGCGGTGGCGAGCAGGGCGGCCACCGTCGCGAGGGCTCCGGCGGCGGCTGCTGTCTTGTGGGTATGGCTGCGCACGTGATCGGAGACGGGCGGGGCGAGCGCCGATAACAGAAACCGCGACAGCAGAAAGCGCCTTCTTCTGCCCTCGTCCGACCCGTTGACCTCCTCGTTCCCCAGCCTTACCTTTCGGCTGTTCGCAATAACAACAGATGTTCTCAATATCGAACATCACTCTCAGGACACCCCCACCCGAGAGGCAGTCCGCATGAGCCGCGCCCCCGAAGTCCCCCACCGACGACTGCTGCTGAAAGGCGCCCTGGCCGCGGGCGCCCTGGTCGCAACCCCCGCAGTCGCCGAAGCCGCCCCGAGTCCGAAAAAGGCCGCCCCGTACGTGAACCCGCTCGTCCGGCAGCGCGCCGACCCGTACATCCACCGCCACGCCGACGGCCACTACTACTTCACGGCCACCGTCCCCGAGTACGACCGCATCGTCCTGCGCCGCTCCCGCACCCTGAACGGCCTCGCGACCGCCGCCGAGTCGGTCATCTGGACCAAGCACGCCACCGGCGTCATGGGTGCGCACATCTGGGCGCCGGAGATCCACCGCATCGGCGGCAAGTGGTACATCTACTTCGCCTCCGCGCCCGCCGAGAGCGTGTGGGACATCCGCATCTGGGTCCTGGAGAACGTCAACCCCGATCCCTTCAAGGGCACTTGGGTGGAGAAGGGTCAGATCAGGACCGCCTGGGAGACCTTCTCCCTCGATGCCACCACCTTCACCCACCGCGGCACCCGCTACCTCGTCTGGGCCCAGCACGAGCCCGGCATGGACAACAACACCGGCCTCTTCCTGTCGAAGATGGCGAACCCGTGGACCCTGACTGGTCCTCAAGTACGCCTGTCCACCCCAGAGTTCGACTGGGAGTGCATCGGCTACAAGGTCAACGAGGGCCCCGCGGTCCTCGCCCGCAACGGCCGGCTCTTCCTCTCCTACTCGGCCGCCGCCACCGACCACCACTACTGCATGGGCCTGCTGACCGCCGACGCGAACGCCGACCTGATGGACCCCGCCAGCTGGTCCAAGTCGAAGGTCCCCGTCTTCACCAGCAACGACACCACCGAGCAGTACGGCCTCGGCCACAACTGCTTCACGGTCGCCGAGGACGGCCGCAGCGACGTCCTCGTCTACCACGCCCGCCAGTACAAGGAGATCACCGGCGACCCCCTGAACGACCCCAACCGCCACACCCGGATCCAGAAGCTCGGCTGGAACCCGGACGGCACCCCGAACTTCGGCATACCCGTGGCCGACACGGCGGCCGACTCCGCGAAGGAGAGTGCGTGACATGAGACGTGTGTACGCAGTGCTGATCGCCCTCTGTCTGGCGCTGGCCGGCGCCCTCGTGACCGCGGGCCCGGCGCAGGCCGCCGCCCAGACCGTCACCAACGGCGTCCAGTTCACCGACACTTCGGGCAACGTCGTGCACGCCCACGGCGGAGGGGTCATCAAGGTCGGCTCGTACTACTACTGGTTCGGCGAGGACCGCAACTCCGACAACACCTTCAAGTACGTGGACGCCTACCGCTCCACCGACCTGAAGAACTGGGAGTTCAGGAACCACGTCCTGACCCAGTCGTCCGCCTCGGAGCTGGCCACCGCCTACATCGAGCGGCCGAAGGTCATCTACAACGCGGCCACCGGCCAGTTCGTGATGTGGATGCACAAGGAGAACGGCACCGACTACAGCGAGGCCCGCGCCGCCGTCGCCGTGTCGTCCACGATCGACGGCAACTACACCTACCAGGGCAGCTTCCGCCCGCTCGACGACTACATGTCCCGGGACATCACGACCTTCGTCGACACGGACGGCACCGGCTACATGGTCTCGGCCGCCAACGAGAACTACGACCTGCACATCTACAAGCTGACCGCCGACTACACCGGCATCGACAGCCGGATCGCCAACCCCTGGCCGGGCGGCCATCGTGAGGCACCGGCCCTGTTCAAGCGCAACGGCGTCTACTTCATGCTGACTTCGGGTGCCACTGGCTGGAGCGCCAACCAGCAGCAGTACGCCACCGCGACCTCGCTGTCCGGTCCCTGGACGTCGTGGACGAACGTCGGTGACTCGACGGCGTACAACTCGCAGACCGCGTACGTCCTCCCGATCACGGGGACTTCGGGCACCTCGTACCTCTACATGGGCGACCGCTGGGGCAACTCCTTCGGCGGCACCGTCAACGACTCCCGCTACGTCTGGCTTCCGCTGACCTTCCCGAGCTCCACCTCGATGTCCATGTCCTGGTCCCCGGAGGTCACCGTCGACACGGCCGCCGGCACCGTCACCGGCACGAGTGCCACGTACAACACGCTGATCGCCCGGCACAGCAGCAAGTGCGCCGACGTGACCAGCCAGTCGCTGTGGCAGGGCGCCCAGATCAAGCAGTACGACTGCAACGGCGGCAACAACCAGAAGTACTGGTTCAAGTCCCTGGGCAGCGGCTACTACCAGCTGATGACCCGTCACAGCTCCCTGTGCGTGCAGGAGAACGCCAGCACGGTCACCCAGGAGAACTGCAGCAGCTCGGCCACCAACCAGCAGTGGTCGCTGACCACTTCGGGCTCCTACGTCAACGTCGTCTCCCGCGCGAGCGGCGAGTGCCTGGACGTGTCCGGCGCGTCCACCGCCAACTCCGCCGCGATCATCACGTACACCTGCAACGGGGGCACCAACCAGCAGTGGACGCGCGGGACCTGACGTCAGGCCAGCAGATCGATCGCGTCGATCGACGTACCCGCACTCAGGAAGGACGTCGACCCCGAGCCGCTCGCCACGTAGATCTTCAGCGTGTTGTAGGCGCTGGTGTCCGTCAGCCAGGCGGACGCCGGCACGCTGTAGGTGAACGTGTAGTTGTTGCCCCGGTACGAGCCCACGGTCAGTGAACGGGTGCTCGGCTGGGAGGGCGGTGAGGGGACGGCGGAGGTCCAGGTGTCGTTGACGACGACCTGCGGGCGGCCGTTGGCGTAGGCCGTCGTCACGCCGATGCGCAGGGTGTGCGCGGCGGCGGCCTGGGCGGCGGTCAGTTTGAAGTAGACGATGATGCCGCTGTTGACGTCCTTCCAGAGGTAGCAGGGGAAGGCGGACGTCTCCGTCCCGCTGCCGATGACGACGTTGCCGGTCCAGGATGCGGCCCGGCTGTCGGACGGATGCGCGTACGTCATCAGGTCCGCGTTCTTGAAGCCGCTCGGCGTGCCGTTCCAGTCGCCGATCCGCCAGATCGCGCTCGCGTTGCCCGGGTCGTTGGAGGAGGGGATCGTGATGGTGTTGAGGGTGGTCGTGCCGCCCGCGGTGACCGTCACCGAGCTTGTGTAGACGGCGAGTTCACCCTTGAAGACGGTCAGGGTGTACGTCCCGGGCAGCACGCCCGCGATGGAGAAGTAGCCGTCCGAGGAGCGGGCCGAACCCCAGTACTGGGCAGCCGAGTTGGCGAGCCCGACCGTGTATGGGAACGCCGTGTTCCGCCCGGTGATCCCGACGCCGGCGACCTTGCCGCGACCGCTCGCCGAGACGTACCCGGAGATGCCGAGCGAGTCCGCCCAGGAGGTGGTGAGGTTGCCGTGGTACAGCGAGGACGAGGGCGCGCCGCCGTCCGTGAAGGCGATGACGTACGGGCCCTGGAGGCCGAAGCGCTGGGCCTCCGTCTGGTTCTCGCCGTAGTAGAGGATCTCGTACAGGCCGCCGCCGTCGGCGCTCTGGTGCCGCAGCAGGGAGCGGTAGAAGGGGCCGCCGGAGGCCTTCTCGTGGTTGGAGCGCACGACGTACAGGCCGACGCTCCCCGTCGACCAGCCGATGTAGTCGTAGTCGATGACCCGCAGTTTCGAGTAGTGCTTGGAGCGGGTCTGGCCGTCGGACTTCTCGAACACGTCCGAGGCCTCGATGGTGGTGGGCGCGTAGGTGTACGAGTCGGGCTCGTCGTTGAGGAACTTGCCCGCGTTGACGCGCACGATGTAGCGGGTCGCGCTGACCGAGTCGTCGGCCTTGTTGGTCCACAGGTAGACGTTGTTCTCACCGCTGCGGGCCGCGTAGTAGTGCTTGAGCGTCCCGTACGTGACGGAGATCAGAATGGTGGACCCCGACTGACCGATCGTCACCGTCGAGGTGCCGAGGCCCGATTCGATGTGCGAGTTCTTGCCGCCGTAGCCCTGGTACTCCGTGCCCTTGTAGACCAGCGAGGTCAGGTCGCCGTTGGTCTTGCTGACCTTGAAGACGAGACTCGCGCCGGTGTCGACGACGTAGTTCGAGCCGTCGTCGCTCCAGCCGAAGCTCGCCGCGGACGCCGCCGTGGCGAGCGGCCCGGCGAGTGCGGCGGTGCCGGCGGCGGCCGCGCTGCCGAGGACGAAGGTGCGGCGGCCGACCGGTCTGTTCACGGTGTCGGACATGGGGGTGCCTCCTTCGGAACCGTGGGGGTGCAAGTGAGAGCGAGGGTGACAGTTGAATCGATTTCGCGAAAGGGCTTTCGCCTGTACGAGGTTGGCAATCTTGTGAAATCTGCCCGAGGACTAGAAAGCGCTTGCCAACAGCGGTACCGTCCAGCCGCCAGGCCCTGTCGTGCGCGTCGTTTCCTCGGAGGGATTCGCGAATGAGACGTTTCAACCTCGCCGTGCCGGCGGCGCTGACGCTCGGCGCCTGCCTGACGGCCGTACCGGCCCAGGCCCATGAGGGACACCCGCCCCTCGGCATCGGGAACTGCACCGCCGGCGCCTGCCACTTCGACGTGCCGCCGGGCACGTACGACGTGCAGGTCCTCCTCGGCGGCGAGGCCGACTCCAGTACGAGCATCAGCGGCGAGACCCGGCGCTCCCTGCTCCCGGAGACGCCCGCGTCGGCGGGAATGGGGGTCCCCCCGCTCGAGCGAAGCCGAGAGTGGGGGAGGGTCGCCCGCAGCTTCACCGTCAACGTCCGTACCCCGGAGGGGGAGCCGACGGGAGCGGACGGAACTCCCGGTCTTGACCTGGTACTTGGCGGCTCGGCCCCCGCGCTCGCCGACATCCGTGTCACACCCGCCCGGCGCACCCGCCAGATCTTCCTGGTCGGCGACTCCACGGTCTGCGACCAGCCCGCCGACCCGTACTCCGGGTGGGGCCAGCAGCTGCCTCAGTACCTCCGCAAGGGTCTGTCCGTCGCCAACTACGCGGATTCCGGCGAGAGTACGGTGACCTATCTGCAGAACCCGCAGCTGTGGGCCACCGTCCAGCCGCTGATCCGCCCCGGCGACCTGGTCCTGATCCAGCTCGCGCACAACGACAAGACCACGGACGAAGCGACGTATCGCACCAATTTGGAGACCCTGGTGGCGGGTGTACGGGAGAAAGGCGGGGACCCGGTCCTGGTGACTCCGATCGTGCGGCGCTGGTTCAATGCCGACGGCACTTTGAACAACAACACCGCGCTGCTGGTCAATGGCCTCGGTGTGGACCATCCTGCTGTCATCCGTTCGGTCGCCGCCGCCGAGGACGTTCCGCTGATCGACCTGACGGCGAAGACGAAGGCGCTGGTGGAGTCCCTGGGCGTCGAGGGCTCCAAGGCGATCTACCTGTACAACGAGAAGAAGGACAACACCCACACCTCCGTCCACGGCGCCACGGTGTACGCGGGACTTGTCCGCGACGCGCTTGTCGCCGAGCATCTGGTGCCCAGGGGCCTGGTGCGGGTGGGATGAACCCCTGGGGCGTCTCGACCGGAACCGGGGCGCCCCAGGTCTCCCCCTTCGTTCGTTGCCGCAAGCCCCGAAAGAGAGCCGATGCACCTGCCCCCCGACGACCGCACCCTCAGCCCGCACACCGGCTACACCCGCGCCCACTGGGAGGCCGCGGCCGACGCCCTGCTCGCCGCGGTCGAGCCGTACGCGGCGGAGGGCGGCGCGCTCTACCACCTGCCCGGCGAGCGGACGAGCTGGTCGGGCAGGGTCTCCGACGGCCTGGAGGGCTACGCCCGTACGCTGCTCGCCGCTGCCTTCCGCCGCGACGAGACGGCGCTGCAGCGGTACGCCGAGGGGCTCGCGGCCGGCGTCGCGGGCGTCTGGCCCCGGATCGAGGACCGCGGCCAGCCCCTGGTCGAGGCGGCCTCCATCGCCCTCGCGCTGCGCCTGACGCGCCCACTGCTGTGGGACCGGCTGGACGACGGCGTACGACAGCGGGTGGCCGCCTGGCTCGGGGACGCGCTGACCGCCGAAGCCTGGCCCTGCAACTGGGAGTTGTTCCCGGTGACGGTGGGCGGCTTCCTCCAGGAGATCGGTCACGAGCCCGAGGCCTCCCGCGCGGCGATCGACCGCGGCCTGGAACGCATCGAGAAGTGGTACGTCGGCGAGGGCTGGTACACCGACGGCGACGGCCGCAAGTTCGACTACTACAACGGCTGGGCGATGCACCTCTACCCGGTGCTGCACGCATGGCTGGCGGGCGACGCCCGACTGCTCGACCTGTACGGGGGAAGACTCGAGCGTCATCTCGCCGACTACGCCCGCCTGTTCGGCGGCGAGGGTGCGCCGATGCACCAGGGCCGGTCCCTCACCTACCGGTTCGCGACGACGGTTCCGCTGTGGCTGGGCGCGCTGACGGGCCGTACGCCACTGTCGCCGGGCGAGACACGGCGGTTGGCGTCGGGCGCGCTGAAGTACTTCCTGGAACGGAGTGCGCTGGACTCCCGCGACCTGTTGACCCTCGGCTGGCACGGCCCCAACTCGGCCGTTCTGCAGGGCTATTCGGGCCCCGCCTCCCCGTACTGGGCCAGCAAGGGCTTCCTCGGCCTGCTCCTGCCGCCGGACCACCCGGTGTGGACGGCGACTGAGGAGCCGGGCCCGGCGGAGCGCTCCGACGCGCTCACGGCGATCGCCCCGCCCAACTGGCTGCTGCAGTCGACGAGTTCGGACGGCGTGGTCCGCCTCCACAACCACGGCAGCGAGGACGTCCGCTACGACCCGTACTACACGCGCCTCGCCTACTCGACGGTGACGCAGCCCTCCTCGTCGCCTTCCTCGTACGACAACAGTGTGATCGTCGGGGGCGATCCGAGCCGCACGGAGATCGTGCCGTTGGGCGTGGGGGACGGCTGGGTGGCCTCCCGGCACACGGCGGGCGGGGGAGCGCGGGTGACGAGTGTGGTGCTGGCGCGCGGGGCCGTGGAGGTCCGCGCGCATCTGGTGGCGGGGGCGGAGCCCGGGACGGCCGTACGGGTGACCGGGTGGACGGCGGGAGAGGGGCTGCCGGCCGAGCTGTCGCCGGCCGTGGGGCTCTCCGACGCGCTCACCGGGGCCACCGGCGAAGGGGACAGCCTGTTCGTCGCGCTGGCCCGGCTGACCGGAGAGAAGGATCCCGTGCCGCTGGGGGAGACGGTGAGCGTACGGGCAGACGGGGCCGGGGAGTTGACCGTGCTCTGGAGTGAGGGGCCCGAGGTGCGGGTCCTGCTCGGCGGAACACGGGACGAGATCGTCGTGGAGGAGTCCCGTCCGGCACGGTGAGGCCCCATGACGAGGGGGACGGACGGGCTCACGGAGCGGTGGCGGCGCGCAGGGCCGAACCCCGCGCGCCGCCCGGCCGCGTCCACGCACCCCTTCGTGCGCAGGAGCGCGGCCCGGGTCCGCCGGTTGCCACCGGACGTCGTCCAGCGCCTGGCCGGGGACGGGGACCGTGTCCTGCCTCGTCCTCACCAAGCCCTCCCACGACGTTCCGGCCGGCCTGCCACTGGGCGTGTGGCACTGGTGACCGGGCAGCCTCACCTGTCCGGACCATCCCGGCGGACACCCGTTCTTCCCCCTCACCGGCCTGGGTCCATCAGGGAGTGAGCCGGGCGATCCTCAGCGTCTTCGAGGTCGGGGAGGCGCCGTTCAGCGGCGCCGCGTACGACGGCGTGACCGGCACGTACGCCCAGGTCAGCGTGCCGTTCGCGGAGACCGCGAGGTCACCCGTGATGCGCGCGCCCACCACCTTGTCCGCACTCTGGAACTTGCCGTTCCAGTCGATGAGCCGCAGATGCGTCCCCGTGAAGGTGCCGGTGCAGGTCCCGTCCTTGCACTTGGCGTTCTTCAGGGACTCCCAGGACAGCAGGAGCCGGTCCTTGCCGTACGGGGCGAGATGGACGTTCACGTGCTCCGTGCCCTTGGCGCTCGACAGATAGATCGCCTTGCCGGGACCGGAGTTGCGGTTCTTCATGAAGGCGACCGCCACCTGGTGGGTGCTGGTCTTCGGGGTGACCGTCCAGCCGCGGCCGGAGGAGTCGGCGGGGTTCTTCTTGGCCGAGGCCGCGCCGCGGGAGGCGAACGCGGTGGCGTACCGGCCGGTCGAGGACCGCACCAGGTCGCCGGTGCGGCTCGGGAACGTACCGCCGCAGTAGCCCGCCCAGCACTGCTCGCGCTGCACGACCGGGGCCACGTCCGGGGCCGCGATGCCCGTCGACACGAACAGGCCCGAGCGCCAGTCGTCGAAGCAGAGGGAGGTGAAGGCGCCGGACTTCTCGGCGTGCAGCGCGATGCCCTCGTTGTGGCTGCAGCCCCAGCCCCAACCGCCGCTCAGCTTCGCACCCTTGGCGCTGATGTACGACAGCTTGTCGCCGTAGTGCCCGTCGGCGAAGCCGCCCGCGCCGTGCACGACGAAGTAGGCGCCGTACTTGGAGCCGTTCCAGGTCAGCTGGCCGTCGAGTGTCGGGGACGTGTCGTGCGAGGAGGTGCCGGTGAGCTTGGTGCGGAAGGTCTGCTTGCCGTTCGTGTAGCGGATCAGCGCGGCCGCCGTGTCGTGCCACTTGTTGCTGTCGGCGACCCGGGTCAGCAGCGCGAAGCCGTTGTTGTGCGCGACCAGACCGCCGACCTCCTTGGTGCCCTTGATGACGGTGTCCGCACCCGAGCGCTTCCCGGCGGAGGTCAGCGGGGTGACGTGGACACCGTCGGAGGCCGGCCAGGCCACGCGCAGAGTGCCGTTGGGAGCGACAGCGGTCGCCGTCCGCGTCCACTCGCGCGTGTTGTTGTAACCGGCGGACAGATAAGGGAACTTGGCCGACAGACTCACCGAAGTCGTGCTGACCGCGAGGCCGGAGGCGGCGGTCGTCGAGGCACCGGCGGTGGCGTACCAGGCGCCGGCGAGCGCGGCCGTCGCGGCGAGTCCGGCGATCACGGGCTTACGCGCGGCCCGGACCCGGCGGTGAGTGGTCGTGCGTCTTGCTGAAGTCATGCCCCCTTGTCGCCGCGGCCGATCAAAAGGTTGCCGCCCCGGTTTCCCGGGGCGGCGGGCATCACGTCGTGGTCGGTGTCAGCCGCCGAGCACGGGCAGCGTGAGGCTGCAGTCGACGGGCTTCGCGTGGGCGGGGTCGAGGGCGTTGCGCACGAGTTGGGCGGCGTTGGAGTCGTAGGCGATCGAGAGGTGTTCGGAGAGGTCCTGGCGGCAGACGTCCTGGACCGTGATGTTCCTGACGGTCGCGCCCGTCCCCGCGGTCAGGAACTGGTTCGTGTACGGGGTGACGACCTCGTCGAGCCTGGTGGCGATGACGGTGTAGGAGACCCCGGGCTGTGTGTCCCCGTCCCGGTCCAGCGTCCTGTTCACCTCGGAGCCGACCATCTGGTCCGCGTACGCCTGGCCGACGAGGAGGGACACGGGCTGGTTGAGGCCCAGCTCGGTGGTCAGTGTGCCGAGGCCGGAGGCGGTCGTGCCGTGGTTGGAGGGCGCCAGACCGATGAGGCTGTGCACCTTGTTCCGCTTGGGGTGCGCGGAATCCGTGCCGCCCGCGAACCGCAGGTACCAACGGGGCGTGAGACCGCCGCCCTGCGAGTGGCCGACGAGGTCGACCTGACGGGCACCGGTGGCCTTGAGGACACGGTCGACGTACGCGGCGATCTGCCGGGCGGAGTCCGGCACATGCGCCGTGGCCTGGATCGGAGAGCCGGGTGCACCGCCGTAGTTGGGGGCGAAGACGCAGTAACCGGCCTGCTTCAGCCACGGGGACAGCATGCTCCAGTTGTTGTAGGCGTTGGCCCAGGTCCCATGCAGCAGGACGACCGGACGCGGATGCTCACGCGTGGGCCTGCAGTTCCAGTCGTCGGCCCCGGCCGGTGACGCATCCGGGTTGGCGAGACTGCCGACCGCCGCCGCGGGGAAGGCAAGGAGGTTCCGCGGCGGCTTCGGCGGCGCGGTGCTGTCGGACGCGACCGCCGCGCCCTGCTGCCCCACGCCCAGCGCGAGCACGAGCCCCGCGCACACCGCGGCCCACTTGGCCCGCCGCCGCTGCCCTGACCGCCTCCGCGAAACATTCAGATCCGCCATCGCGCCACTCCTCGTCTCAGGGCCGGCCGAGCGCCGACGCGGAGATGATCGAGGAGCGGATTCGGTGCACTGCCCGACGACCGCGCACAACACCACGCATGGAGCAGCACAAGTTCACCCGTACGGCCCGTGTGCTCTTGCGGCTCGGCGGACTGGTGGGTACGGAGAGCGTAGGGAAGTGAACAGTTCGGCACCTGGCAGCGACGCGCGGGTGGGGCTTGTCCGGCTCGGCGCCCGGAGTGGACGAGCGAGCCGGTTCTGGGCGGGTCGG
>NZ_JBEYVO010000054.1:0-18902 GCF_040644055.1 Streptomyces sp. NPDC047043 | reverse complement strand
GTAGGCGGGTGGTGCAGGTGGGTGGGTCGGTTCTGGGCGGGTCGGCGGGTGGTGCAGGTGGGTGGGTCGGTTCTGGGTGTTTCGGCGGGTGGTGCAGGTGGGTGGGTCGGTTCTGGGCGGGTCGGCGGGTGGTGCAGGTGGGTGGGTCGGTTCTGGGTGTTTCGGCGGGTGGTGCAGGTGAGTGGGTCGGTCCTGGACAGTTCGGCGAGCGGCGCAGACGAGGGAGCCGGACCTGTGCGGCTCGGCGGGCGGCGCAGACCAACGCCTTGGTTCTGGACGGTTCGGTCGGTGCCGAAGTGACCTGCTTCTAGCCTGCCGGTATGAGCGAGACCCCGCCGGAAACACCCGCCCGGGCCATCACCGGCATGGTGGAGCACGTCCTCGAGCTGGCTGCCACCTGGACGGAGTGGGACGGCAAGCCCGCCCACGTCGACGACCGTGTCTACACCCCGCACAAGGCGATCCGCCGCGTCGCCGACCATCTGGTCGACCACCTTGCCGAGTTGGAAGCCCGGTTGGCGGGTGAGGAGCCGCTGCCGGACCAGTGGCACGCGTCCGCGACCACGACCGACGCGGACCTCGCCCCGTTCACCCAGGAGGACCTCGACGAGGCCCGCAGCCGTCTCACCCGCCTCGCCCGCATCTGGGCCAACCGCCTCGACGCCCTCACCGACGCCCAGCTCGACCACTCGCCCGGCGAAGGGTGGAGTTTCCGAGAGCTGGCCCTGCATCTGAAGGGCTCGACCTACTACGCGGACGCGGTGGGTGATCTCTCGTGACCGAGTTCGCCGAGCTCCACCACGCCGAGGAGCCCCTGTTCCTGCCCAACGCCTGGGACCACGCCTCCGCCGCGGCCTTGGCCGCCCAGGGCTTCCGTGCCGTAGGGACGACGAGTCTGGGTGTCGCCGCGGCCGCCGGTCTGCCCGACGGCGCGTCCGCGACCCGCGACGAAACGCTGCGGCTCGCCCTCGCGCTCGGCACGGGGTCCTTCCTGCTGTCCGTCGACGCGGAGGGCGGCTTCGGCGAAGACCCGGGCGAGGTGGGGGAGTTCGCGCGCCAACTCGCCGCCGTGGGAGCCGTCGGCATCAACCTGGAGGACGGCCTCGGCTCCGCGCGACGGCACGCCGCGAAGATCGCCGCCGTGAAGGCCGCCGCCCCGGACCTCTTCGTGAACGCCCGCACCGACACGTACTGGCTGGGCGACGGTGCCGGTACGCGTGAGCGCCTCGACGCCTACCAACAGGCGGGCGCAGACGGCGTGTTCGTCCCCGGGCTGACGGACCCCGCCGAGATCGCCTGCCTGGTACGGCACTTGGGCGACCTCCCCCTCAACATCCTCTACTCACCCACCGGCCCCACCGTCCCCCACCTCACCGACCTCGGCGTACGACGGATCAGTCTCGGCTCGCTGCTGTACCGGACGGCCCTGGCCGCCGCCCTGGACGCGGCGGCGGACATCCGGGCAGGTCGGGCACCGCACGGCACGGCGCCGTCGTACGCGGACGTCGAGGCCTTGGCCCGTAGGAGCGAGCCGGGTCACAGCGCCCGGCGGTGAGTGCTTGGTACGGTGGAGACTTTCGTGGGTATCAGACCCTTTGGACTCATCTCCGGCGAGGGACCGAGGAACCATGGACATGGACATCCCCGGCGACAAGCGACTGGCGGCCGCCGTCGTGATGGACGACCAGGGCCGCGTGCTGCTGGTCCGCCGCAGCGCCACGGAGAAGTTCCTGCCCGGAGTGTGGGGCGTCCCCTGCGGCAAGCTCGATCCGGACGAGAGCGGCCCGGACGGCGCGTTGCGCGAGCTGAAGGAGGAGACCGGGCTCCTCGGTGAGGTCGTCCGCAAGGTCGGCGAGTCGTCCTTCGTCAGCGAGTACCGCGGGCACGACATCAAGAACTGGCAGGAGAACTTCCTGGTCAGGCCGCTGAGTTCGCAGATCACCCTGCCCGAGCCCGACCAGGCCCATGCGTGGCTCACCCGCTCCGAGCTGACCACGGTCGACATCGACGCCTACAACCTCGACATCGTCGACCAGGCCTTCACCAACTCCTGACCGGCCAACTCCTGAGGGCTAACTCCTGAGCAGCTCCGCCAGCCCGCTCAACGCCCCCAAGTAGTCATCCGTGGTCAGCGGCACCTTCGCCACCGTGCCCGGATGCGGGCCCGCCGCCGTGAACACATCGGTGTGCAGCCGCCGTTCGCTGCCCGTCTCCAGGAACAGCGTCACCGTCGGCACGTCCGTGTCGCACCAGGCGCGGTGCAGGGTGTGCGCCGGCAGGGCGTACGCGCTGCCCGCCGCGTACTGCCCCACATGTGTCAGCCGCAGCCGCGCGGGACCGGCCGGCTCCAGCAGCCAGTCCGCCGAACCCTCCCGAAGGGACTCCTCGTACCGTGCGGCCGCGATCCCGTCCCCGCCGCGGCCCTCGACGTCGTACAACTCCATGGCGAGCCGCCCGCGTACGACATAAGAGGCAAGCGGGGAACGGTGGTTGTGGATGTCCTCCTTGCCGACCGCGCCCGCGCCGGGATGCCACAGATGCGCGCGCAGCATGTGCCGCGGACCGCCGTCGATCAGCAGCAGCTTGTCGAAACCCAGGACATGCCGGTACGACAGCCGGGCACATCCCTCGGGGTCGCCCGCGCCGGAGGCGAGCTCGGAGATCAGCTCCAACAGGCGGTCGGGGGAGCCCAGTTCGGCGACGACGAAGCGGGCCGCGGCGACCAGTTCATGCTCGGGCGGATCACCGTCCAGCGCGCCGGACAGCAGCCGCCGCGCCGCGAGGACCTGCCGACCGCCCATGCATCCATCCCCCAACTCCGGCCCCTGTCCACGGTGTTCCCTGCTCCGGGTTCATTGTTCCGGCTGATACATCCATACGGCATGGGCGCGCAGCGCCGAAAGACCTTGATAGGTCATCCACATGGGATGGCGCAGCTCACCGCTGTCGGTGAGCCCCCAGGACCAGATGCCGTCCGTCTGCCCGGCCCACACCGCGGCGGCCGCACCGTCCAGCCGCTCGCGCCACGCCTCCTCCAGGCCGTCCTGCGCCGCGACCTCGCGGGCGCCCGGGGTCATCAGGGCGCGCAGCACCCAGGAGGCGGTGAAGTGCCGTACGTTCAGCACCTCGTGGCGCGAGGGGTCGTCCGTGCGCGGGCGGCGCACCTCCTCGCGAAGGTTCCGCAGGTCAGGGCAGCGGTGGTGGGAGGCGCTCGTGCAGGCCAGCAGCCAGCGCACACCGTCCTCCCGCGCGGAGCGCACGGCCGCGTTCTCGCGCTCGTCCAGTACCCGGGCGGCCCGGTCGAGGGCCACGACCGCCTGCGCGGTGTGCAGCGCGGAGGGCATTCCGTACGGCGGGTCGAGACGGTAGCTCCAGCAGCGCAGATGGTCGCGGCGCGGGTCGCTGATCGCGCCGTCCGACAGGGCCTCGCGCAGCTGCGGCAGGACGCCGGAGCCGGGCGCGGCGCGCAGCAGCCCGCGCAGCACGGTCGTCACGACATGGGTCGACTCCCGCCCCGCACGGTCGAGTTCGTGCGTGAACCCGGCCGCGCACCGGTCCACCTCCTCCGCCAGCCGCTCCCCGGACGCGCCCGCCCGGGCCAGCGCACCCAGCACCAGGGCGGTGACCTCGGGCCGGGCCTCCGCCCCCTGCGACCGCGCGGACCAGCCGCCGCCCGGCAGCCGAAGCCGCCACAGCGTGTCCACGAGATCGCCGGTGTGCAGCCGCCCGTCGGGCACGCCGAAGTCGAGCATGATGTGCAGGCCGTACGCGGTCCCGACGGAGGTGGGACGGGGCGGACTGGTCTCGCCGAGGGAGTGCGACCAGCCCGTGAGCCGCCCGCGGGCCGGGTCCTCGACCACGCACGCCTTCTCGGCGAGCGTGCCGTAGGCGGCGGCGAAGACCTCGGGCAGCGGGCCGGGTTCGGGACGTCGCGGGGCGGCGGGTCCACCGGCCGGAGAGCCGCCGGGGCCGGCCGCCGCCCGGGCCCGCACCAGCGCCGCCGCCAGCCAGGCGGCCGCGGCCGTCCCGATCCCGCTGACACCGGCGACCAGATATCTGGCGGCGTCCCCGCCGAGGGAGTCCGGCAGCACCCCGAACAGGAACTGGAACACGGCATACCCGGCGGCCGCGCACCCGAGGCTCCCCAGCCAGCCGACGAACCTCGCGGCCTCGCTCGGCCCGCCGGGTTCCGGTGCCGCACCGTCGGATCTCAGGGGACCGCGTCCCAGCTGCTGTTGAGACAAGGCACGCTCCTTCCCCCGAAGCTTCCAGTCTAGGCGGCCGACTGGTCAGCCGGGCGCGTGGGCCTCCCCTGCAACCAGCGTCTCGGCGAGCAACTCGGCGAACTCGACGGGATGTTCGGCCACACCGACATGCCCGCCGGGAAACTCGACGAAGCCGCCGCCGGTGTGCTCGGCGAGGAACCGGGCGGTGCGGTGCAGGAGTTGACCGCGGGAGTCGGAACCGGCGGCGAGGGTGAGGCGTGCGGAGGCCGAGGTGAGTGCGGTGAGTTCGGGCGCGTAGGAGGTGAACTGCCGCAGGACGTGGGCGAGGAAGAGAGCCATGGGGTTGGCCAGCTCCTCCTCCCACGAGAGGGGTTGACCCTCCGCCGGCTCCGCCTCCTGCCCGGTCAGGACGGCACCCAGACGGACGGCGGCCGCCTGCAACCCGGCGGCGCGATAAGTGTCGTACACCTCCTGGAAGTTGGCCTGCTGCACGGCCCCGTCCGGCAGCACCCTCACACACGGCGGCTCGTGCGCAACCACGTGGCTCAGCCGCTCGGGATGCCGGGCGAGCAGGTCAAGTGCGGTGACACCGCCGGAACTCGTCCCGAGGACGTACGCGGATTCGCCCTCGGGCAGCACCTCCTGGAGCACCCGCCGGGCCCCGTCGCTCCAGGCCTCCACCCGCTGGTCGCCCACGGGTTCGCCGAGCCGCCCGTGGGCGAGTCCGAGGGGGTCGTACGTCACGACGGTGAACCGGTCGGCGAGCACGGCGACCACTTTGTCGAACCCCATGGGATGCCCGGCGCCGCCGGGGATGACCAGTAGGACGGGCCCGTGACCCTCGATGTCGTAGTGCAGCGGCTCAGTCATGCGTCTTCCTCTCCCCGTTCTCCCCTTCGCGGGGCCAGTGTTCGAGCGTGATGTGCAGGGCGTCGACGGCCTTGTCCCAGGACTTCCGTACGTCGCGCGGGGCACCGAAGCCGCCGGCGGCCTCCAGGGCGCAGTAACCGTGGAAGGTGCTGCGCAACAGGCGTACGGCGTCGGTGAGATCGGGCTCCTCGAGGCCGTAGGCGCGGAGCATGCCGTAGGTGATCTCGGCGGTGCGGCGCAGATCGGGCGAGTCGGCGACGAGGGCCTGGTCGATACGGATCTGGGTCGCGGCGTACCGCCCGGGCCGCGCCAGCGCGAACTCCCGGTAGGCCCCGGCGAAGGCGGCCAGCGCATCCTTGCCGGCCCGCCCGGCGACGGCGACGGCGATCCGGTCGATCATCTCGCCACCGGCCATCAGCGCCATGCGGGTCCGCAGGTCCTGGAGATTCCTGACGTGCGAGTACAGGCTCGCGTCCTTGACACCGAAATGCCGGGCCAGGGCGGAGAGCGTGACCTTCTCGAACCCGACCTCGTCGGCGAGGCCGAGGGCGGCGGCGACGATGCGGTCGGGGGTGAGACCGGCTCTGACCACGGGGGACCACCTCTCGGACGCTCGGACTCCCGGGCTCTGGGGCTTTCGGGCTCTCGAAAGTCAAACCTAGAGGTCCTAGGAAAAAACCTAGTCGACACAGGGTGCGGTTGTCGCCCGATTATTTGCCCGAGTGATGGTCGGTGCCGAAGCTTCCCCGTCCGGTCATCGCTTCAGCGCGTCCAGTTCCCCCACCGCCGCCCGTACGTACTCCGGGTCCCGGCCGTCGCGGCGGCCGGCGCAGCCTCAACTCGCTGCAGATGGCGGTCCCTGCTGTGGCTGCTCCCGTCGCCGATACCGGGCACCCGCACGCTCGCGGATGCCCAGGCAGCATCACCGGTCCCCGTCACACCTTCGGATTGAGCCCGTTCGACAGCCCCGTGTAGGCGGGCTTCGCCGCGTAACTCTCGTTGTACGGCAGTGCCGACCCGTATCCGCTGAACGTCCCCGGCACCCACGAGTACTTGTCGGTGATGCCCCATACCGTGACCCCGGCGCAGCGCGGCACGCCCAGGCAGTTCTCGCTCGCCCTCTTGTAGTCGGTGGACTGCTGGGCGAGTTCGGCGGAGGAGGCGGGCAGCGGGATGCGGATGTCGAGTTCGGTGACGGAGACCTCGAGACCCAGGTCGGAGAAGCGCTTCAGGTTCGCCTTCATCGAGGAGGGGACTCCTCCCACGACGAAGTGGGACTGGAAGCCGATGCCGTTCAACGGGACGCCCGCGGCGAGGAGTTGCTTCGCCAGGGCGTACAGGGCGTCGCTCTTCGCGTTGTCCGCCTCGATGTTGTAGTCGTTGATGTACAGCTTGGCGTTCGGGTCGGCCGCGTGGGCCCACTTGAGCGCGTTCGCGATGTAGCCGGTGCCGAGCTTGGTCTGCCACAGCGAACTGCGCATCGAACCGTCCTCGTTGAACGCCTCGTTGACCACGTCCCAGGCGTACACCTTGCCCTTGTAGCGGCCCACCTCGGTGTCGATGTGGCTCTTGAGGATCGAATTCAGCTCGGACGCCGAGAAGTTGCCGTTCTTCAGCCAGGAAGGCAACTGCGAGTACCAGACCAGGGTGTGGCCCCGTACGCCCTGGTTGTGCGCCTGCGCGTGCGCCACCAGGCGGTCCGCGGCGGCCCAGTTGAAGCTGCCGCGGGTCGGCTCCACCGCGTCCCACTTCATCGCGTTCTCCGCCGTCACCGAGTTGAACTCCCGGTCCAGGACGGTGGTGTACGACGAGTCCGAGGTCAGCGGGGTGTCGCCGACAGCCGCGCCGATCTTCACGCCGCGGCCGTCGGCGTACCCGCGCAGAGTGGTCGCGGCCGAGGCGTGCGGGGTGAGTTGGGGCAGGGCGACGGCCGCGGCGGCGACCAGCGCACCCGCTGCGGCGAGCGGAAGGGGACGGAAGACGCGACGGCGGCGGTGGGTCCGGGGGGTGTCCGGCACGGCTGCTCCTCGGGGGCGGGGGAGATGTGGGGTGCGGGGTGCGTGAATATCTCAGTCGCCAGTCGCCGCCGGGAGCCGTAAGGTTGCCGGGGATTCGGGGGAGGTGCAGGTGTCGCACGAGGCGCAGAAGGACAGCGGACGCGCTCACGACACCACTCGTACCACCGGCCAACCCCTGTGGCGGCAACGGAACTTCGGTGTCTTCTGGGCCGCCCAGACCCTCTCCGTCCTCGGTGACTCCTTCGCCCTGATCGCATTGCCCCTGCTGGTCCTACAGGCCACGGGCTCGGTCGCGCGCATGGGCCTGCTGACGGCGGTGGGCGGTACGGCGGCGGTCGCGGCCGGGGTGTTCGCCGGGGTGCTGGTGGACCGGGTCGACCGCCGCCGGCTGCTGATCACCTGCGATCTCGTACGCATGGTGCTGTACGGGTCGATCCCGCTGGTGTGGCTGTTCGGCCCGCAGATCTGGCTGCTGTACCTGGTGCTGCCGCTGTGCGAGGCCGTCGGTACGTTCTTCGCCGTCGGCTATGTGACCGTCGTGCGCAGCCTGGTCGGGACCGAGCAACTGACCGAGGCCAACGGGCGGTTGAACGCGACGGCCGCCGCGGCCGGGGTGCTGGGGCCGCTGTGCGCGGGAGTCGTCGCCGGCTGGGCGGGCCCGGCCGCCGCCGTCGGTGTGGACGCGGCCAGCTTCGGGGTCTCGGCGGCCTGTCTGCTCCTCGTGCGCTTCCGCGCCCGCCCCGCGGACGACGACGGCGGCACGGCGCGGCGCACCGGCCTCTGGCGGGACCTGCGCACCGGAGTGTCCTTTCTCTACGGCCATCCGGTCCTCCGCTCCCTCACCGCCCTCCTCTTCGTCTTCAGCTTCCTCACCTTCGGCCTGAACGACCTGGTCATCTACCACCTCAAGCACGACCTCGGCCACGACGACCGCACGGTCGGCACGGTCATGGGGCTGGGCGCGCTCGGCACGATCACCGGAGCGCTGCTCGTGGCCCGCATCCGCCGCCGGCTCGGCTTCGGCTGGACCTGGCCGGGCGCGGTCGCGATGTGCGGCGTGGCGTTCGCCGGGCTCGGCTGGGCACGGGACGTGCCCGTGGTGGCGGCCCTGAGCGCGGCCTTCCTGGCCTGCGTCGGCATCGCGGGCACCTGCTCCATGTCCCTGCGCCAGGAAGTAACGCCGGAACACCTCCTCGGCCGCGTCACCTCGGCCTTCTGGACCCTCCACTACTCCGCGGCTCCCGCCGGCGCGGCGGTCCTCACCTGGGCGGCGGAACACCAGGGCACGGCACCGGTCGGCCTGGTGGCGGGCGGCTGCTGCGTACTGATCGCGGTGGCGGCGCTGTTCACGCCGATCCGGCGGTCTGGGCGCCACGCCTAACCGGCTCTTCGGCGGTCGGCGCGCCGGGCGACGTCGACGAAGGAACGCAGGGCCATCCACCGTGGACCGCTTCTTCCCCTCCTCCCGGCTGTGCTCCGCCTGCGGCAGCCTTGCCCAGGCGATGCCGCTGCATGTGCGGGCTGGCGGCAGCTGTCTGTGGAGCCGGCGTCAGACGCCAACGGAGTACTCCGGGCGGGCAGCCGGCGATGAAGGAGATGACCCCGCGGCGTGAGCCGTAGGAATCCCCCCTCGTGAACGAGGGGGGGAGGAAGTCAACCGTTCACCCCCGTGTAGTGCTTCAGGCTCCAGCGCCACAGCAGCCTCGCGCCGAGGTACGCGAGTGCTCCGAGCAGTGGGGAGAATGCCGCCAGCCAGTACGGGACGCCGGTGTCATGGCCGTGTCCGGTGAGCACGGCGGCCGGGAAGTAGGCGACGAACGCGAGCGGGAGGCCGAAGGTCAGGAAGCCGCCCACCGCCCGGGGCAGCACGTTCAGCGGGTAGCTGCCGAAGGTGCCGAGCAGTTCCTCCAGCCAGCGGCCCCAGTATCCGGCGGCCGGGAAGCGGAGGGATGCGCAGGCCACCGCCGTGAACAGGGCGGCCTCCAGCAGCATGCCGCCGATCAGGCAGGTGATCAGGTACGTGATGCGCCCGGCCGTCCAGTCGAGTTGGCTGCGGGAGAGGGCGCCCGCCATCAGGCCCACGGCCACGGTCAGGTCGCCGATGGCGTTGGTGGGGAAGTACTGCAGCTGTACCTGGCGGTGCACCGGCATGGGCCGGAGCAGGTAGATGTCGATCTGCCCTTCCTGGATGAACCGGCCGATGCCGTGCATGCGTCCGAGGAACAGCACGAACAGGCCGTGCGCCAGCATCCGCATCGCCGGGATGAGCAGCACGTCCGAGCTGTCCCAGCCGCCCATCCCGGAGAACCGGGACAGCAGCACGGTCGCGAACACGATCACCGACACCTGCCAGATGGCGCCGATCGCGACCATCAGCAGGAACTCGGTGCGGTACTCCAGTTGGGAGCGGAAGTTGAGACGCGTGATGCGCCACGCGGTCCGGACGGCATTCAAGGGCATCAGCCTCCTTGGGAGATGACACGGCGGGCGGCCCGCCGCCACAGGAACCGGGTGAACAGGTGCAGCAGCACGACCCAGCCGGCCTGGATCGCCAACTGCTCGCCCGCGTCGGACAGTCGGATGCGGCCCACGTACAGCGACAGCGGCACGTTGAGCGTCGCCTGGAACGGCAGGAAGGTGCTCAGGGTCCGGAACCACCCGGGGAAGAACCACAGCGGGGCGTACACCCCGGACAGCAGGTTCTGCGCGAAGATCAGGATCAGCATCGCCGCGGTGTTGCGCACGGTCCAGAAACACATCTGATCCAGCAGGAGCATGACGTGGTACAGGACCAGCTGCCCGAGCAGCAGGCTGACCACGAACACCCCGGCCACCGCCGCCGACTCGGGCGGCTGGACCACCCCGGCCGCGAGACACACCACGTACCCGGCCAGCGCCCACGCGGCTCCGTAGATCTGCTCGCCCAGGGCCCGCAGGGCGTGGTAGCGGGCGGGCGGCAGCGGGCGCAGGTACCAGTAGACGATGGTGCCGAAGTGCATGTGCTGGATGACGGTGTCGCGGCCCGCGTACTGGTCCAACTCCCGCAGCCGGGACGCCAGTACGGCCAGCACGGCGTACGAGATGGCCTGCTCGCGGGTGAGTCCGGCGGTGGGGCCGGAGTGCGCGTACAGACCGCTCCACAGGGAGGCGACCAGGACGATCTGGACGACCAGCCGGACCAGGACGGCCGTCATCCGGGGCGGTGCGTGCAGCTCGCCGAGCGGGGTGACGCGGGCGGCGCGCCACGCGTGCAGGACCGCCATCTCAGGCCTCTTCCGCGGCCGGCCCCGCGTGGACGTACGCGGCCCGCATCACGTCCTCCAGGTCGGCCTCGTCGATGGCGATGCCCGTCACCTCGTACCGCTCTATGACCGCCTTGAGCGCCTGGTGGACGGTGGGTGCGTCGGGGCCGTCGGGCCCGAACACGACCTGCGGGCCCTCCTGTCGCAGCAGCGCGATGCCCGGCGGCGGTTCGACGGCGGTGTGCGCGTCGGCGAGGGTGGCCCGCACCTGCCAGGTCGAGCCGTACTTGCGGCGGATCTCGTCGAGCGTGCCGTCGAGGACCAGCCGCCCGTGGTTGATGAGGACGACCCGTTCGGCGAGCCGCTCGACCTCGGTCATGTCGTGCGTGGTCAACAGGACCGTACGGCCGCGCTGTTCGACCTGATGCCGCAGGAACTCCCGTACCTGTTCCTTGACCACCACGTCCATGCCGATGGTCGGCTCGTCGAGGAAGACGACCGGCGGATCGTGCAGCAGCGCGGCGGCCAGGTCGCAGCGCACGCGCTGGCCGAGGGAGAGGTGGCGGACGCGGGTGTCCCAGAAGCTGGACAGTTCGAGGATGCCGTCGAACTCCTGGAGGCGGGCGGCGTGTTCGGCCTTGGGTACCTCGTAGATGTCCCGCAGGATCGAGAAGGACTCCTTCACCGGCAGGTCCCACCACAGCTGGGTGCGCTGCCCGAAGACCGCGCCGATGTTGCGGGCGTTGCGCTCCCGGTCCTGGTACGGCACCACGCCCGCGACCCGGGCGTCGCCGGACGTGGGCGTGAGGATGCCGGTGAGGATCTTGATGGTGGTGGACTTGCCGGCGCCGTTCGGGCCCAGCAGGGCGAGGAGTTCGCCGGGGGCCACGTCGAAGCTGATGTCGGAGACGGCGTGCTTGACGACCCGTTCCGGGTTGACCAGGGATCTGAGCGCGCCGGCGAAGCCGGGGCGGCGGACGGTGGTGTGGAAGGAGCGGGAGAGGGAGCGGACCTCGATGCTGCCGATCACTCGACGTACCTCCGGGTGAGCTGGATCAGCCAGACGGTCGCCGCGAGCGAGGCGGCGGAGAGTGCGGTCAGCAGCCAGGGGACGGCATGGATGCCCGAGGCCTCGATGCCTGCCCCCAGCAGTGGGGGAGCCGCCACTCCGCCGATCATCGACGCGGCGATGACCCAGGCACCTGCGCGCCTCGCCTGGGGAAGCGCCCTGTTCAGCCAGGGCAGACCGGTCGGAAAGACCGGCGCGATGAACAACCCAACACCCGCATACGCGACCGGCGCCACTCCTTTTACACGTGCCAGCAGCAGGCAGACGGTCATGCCGGCCGCGCAGATCGTCAGGATGCGCTCGGGGGAGTACTTCAGGGTGATCGGTACGACGAGGAAGCGGCCGGCGGTCATCATCAGCCAGTAGAGCGAGGTGGCCGAGGCGGCCACGGTCGCGCTGTAGCCGACGGTCTCCAGATGGGTGGGCTCCCAGCCGCCGACGCCCGCCTCCACGCCGACGTTGAGGATGTAGAGGACGAGGAAGCCGACGAGGATGCGGGGGAGGCCCAGCGAGCCGGCTGTCTTTTCGTCCGGCGGTTCAACGGGTCTTGTCCGTACGCCACTTGAGCCGAGCGGGACCAGAACCGCAGCAAGCACGGCGCAGATGCCGAAGGCGTACGCGTACTCGTCCGGGCCGAGCCATGCCACCACCGCCGGTCCGAGCACCGCTCCGATGCCGAAGTGGGCGTTGAGGACGTTGAGCATGGCGGTGGAGCGGTTGCCGAAACCGACGGCGAAGAGCTGGTTGAGGCCGTAGTCGATGCCGCCGAAGCCGAGGCCGCCGAGGAAGGCCGCCGCCAGGGCGAGGGGCCAGTTCGGGGCGAGTGCGAAGCCGGCGCCGCCGAGTGCCATCAGGCCGTAACTTGCCGCGAGGAGTGCCCTGTTGCTGATCCTGGAGTGGATGGCGTTGAAGGCGAGGACGCCCGCGACGCCGCCGGTGAAGTGCAGGCTCAGGCCCAGGCCGGCGCCCGTGGGGGAGAGGCCGAACTCCTCGCGCAGGCCCGGTACCGCGGGTCCGTAGAGGGCCTGGAGCATGCCGATGAGGACGAAGCCGAGGCAGGACGCGACCGCGGCCGGCCGACTGAAGAGCCGACCGGCCGCAGTGGACCGCGTGTCGGTGTCCGTCAACTGATCTCCGAGAAGATGAAGGAGAACTCGGCCGGTTCGGCCTGCAGGCGGTACTGCGGAAGTACGCCCGGGCCGCAGGAGCCCGTGCCGATGCCGTGCAGGCCGTGGTCGAGGTTCACCCACACTGTGTCGCCGGCCGTGAGGTCGGTGAGGTGGGCGGCCGCGTCCAGCTGCTCGGTCGTCCAGCGGCGGGCGCTGAGGAAGAACTCCGGGTCGCCCTCGATGCGCAGCCCGCCGAGCTCCGCCCAGCGGACGTCGGCACGCGCGCCGTTCTCCTGCGGGCGTAGGTACGGCGTCTGCAGCCCGTCGACCGTGGACTCCCAACGGCCGATCCTGGACGCCGACTTGGTGTCCGGATAGCCCTCGCCGGGACCGCCGCCGTACCACTTCACACCGTCGGCCTGGGCGAGCCCGAAGCGCACGCCGAGCCGCGGCAGCGGCACGGGCCACTCGCCCTGCGGTCCCACGGACACGGTGAGCTTGAGGCGGTTGCCGTCCGACGTCCAGCGGTACACCGCCGCGAGCCCGAACTCCCAGGCGGCCGGGGCGACTCGGGTGCGAACGGTGAGCGCGTCGTCGTCGAGCTCGACGGAGTCCAGGCGGTGCCGCATGCGGTGCAGGCCGTACTTGCGCCACTGCTCGGCCGAGCGGATGCCGGTCAGCCACTCGGCGCCCTCGTCGTTGTCGGTGGTCGCCCGCCACACATCCAGGCGCAGTCCGCTCACCGCTACGCCGCCGATGGTCTTCAGCGCACCGGTGCGGGCGTCGAAGGAGGCGGGGCCGAGCGTGATCACCCGGTCGCCGGCCACCGGACCGTCGGTCGGGGTGACGACCGGCAACGGCCGTACGGAGACGGGGACTTGGCCCCACGTCACCTCATGGCCGGCCGGCCCCCACGCGGTGTCGGCCGCCAGCAGCGCGCGTACCGTCCACTGCGTCTCACCGCCATGGTGGTCGGCAGGCGGTTCGGGCAGCTTGACGTCCGCGGACTCGCCCGGGGCGAGCGCGGGCACCGTCAGGGAGCCCGACTCGACGGTCTCGCCGTCCGCTTGGTACGACCACTCGAAGGCGAATGCGGAGAGGTCGGCGAAGTCCTGCTTGTTCGTCACCCGTACGGTGCCGTCCGAGCCCTCGAAGGAGACCGGCTCGATGACCTTCCTGAACTCGAGCAGGCCGGGCGAGGGCCGCCGGTCCGGGAAGATCAGGCCGTCGCAGACGAAGTTCGCGTCGTGCAGCTCCTCGCCGAAGTCGCCGCCGTATGCGAAGCCCAGCTCGGGGTGGGTGATGCCGTGGTCGATCCACTCCCAGATGAAGCCGCCCTGGAGGCGGTCGTACTTCTCGAACAGCTCCTGGTAGTCGGCGATGCCGCCGGGGCCGTTGCCCATGGCGTGGCCGTACTCGCAGAGGATGAAGGGGAGTTCGCGGCGCCTGTGCGTGCCGCCGTCCAGCTCCTCGCCGATTCTCTCGACCTCGCCGTGGGAGGCGTACATCCGCGAGTACATGTCGGTGTCGCGGCAGTTCCAGTCGCCCTCGTAGTGCACGAGGCGCGAGGCGTCCCGGCCGTGGATCCACTCGGCCATCGCGGTGAGGCCGCGTCCGGTGCCGGCCTCGTTGCCCAGCGACCAGATCACCACCGACGCGTGGTTCTTGTCGCGTTCGACCATGCGCGCCGCACGGTCGAGGAGGGCCGGGGTCCAGCGGTCGTCGTCGACGGGGTTGTCCCGCCAGGCCTGCTCGGTGAAGCCGTGGGTCTCCAGGTCGCACTCGTCGATGACCCACAGGCCGTACTCGTCGCACAGGTCCAGGAACGCCGGGTGCGGCGGGTAGTGCGAGGTGCGCACGGCGTTGAGGTTGTGCCGCTTCATCAGCAGCACGTCCTCGCGCATGGTCTCCAGGTCGAGCGCGCGGCCCTTCTCCGGGTGCCACTCGTGGCGGTTGACGCCCTTGAAGAGCACCGCCTTGCCGTTGACCTTGATGAGGCCGTCGGCCAGCTCCACGGTACGGAAGCCGATGCGCAGGGGAACGCGCTCGCCCTCGGTGACCAGCTCGCCGGCGTACAGCTTCGGCACCTCGGCCGACCACGGCTCGACCTGCACCGTCACCGACTCGCCGGTCGCGACATCGATGTCCAGGGCGGGCACGGACACCCGCCCGTCGACGTCGGAGTCGACGCGCAGGGTGCCCTCGCCCGTGACGTGGTCGTAGGCGGCGTGCACGAAGAAGTCGAGGGCGCTGCCCGCCGGGCGGTGCAGCAGCGTCACGTCACGGAAGATGCCCGGCAGCCACCACTGGTCCTGGTCCTCCAGGTATGAGCCGGCCGACCACTGGTGCACCCGGACCGCGAGCACGTTACCGGCCGGCTTCAGCAGATGCCCGACCGCGAACTCGTGCGGCAGCCGGGAGCCCTTGAACTCGCCGATGTCCGTGCCGTTCAGCCAGACGCGGGCGCAGGACTCCACGCCGTCGAAACGGATGACCGCGCCACCCTCGGAAAGCTCCGGCCAGTCCGCGGGCAGGTCGAAGACGCGCAGATGGTCGCCGGTGGGGTTCTCCGTCGGGACGTGCGGCGGGTCCACCGGGAAGGGGTAGAGATGGTTGGTGTAGATCGGCAGGCCGAACGCGCCGTCGCCCTGGAGCACCCAGTGGCCCGGGACCGCTACCTCGGCCCAGTCCCCGGCGTCGAATCCGGGCTCGGCGAACGAGTCGTCCTCGGCGTCGACGGTCGGCGACACACGCAGCCGCCAACTGCCGTTCAGTGAAAGGGACTTCGCGTCGGAGGACGCGTACCACGCGCGGGGCGGGAGGGCCCCGCTGCCGGGCGAGACGTCCTCGACGTAGTCGGTGGCCGTGGTCGTGCGGAAAGACATCGGTCTCCAGGTCGTGAGTGGAGGGCGTCAGCCCTTGATACCGGTCTGCGCGATCCCCTGCACCAGCCAGCGCTGGAGGAAGAGGAACACGAACACCAGGGGCAGGATGGAGATGGCGGTGGCCATGAAGATCAGATGGAAGTTGACGGTCTGGTTGGTCATGAAGGACGAGAGCGCGATCTGGACGGTCCAGGAGCTCGGGTCCTGGCCGATGACCAGCGGCCACAGGAAGGCGTTCCAGGCGCTGATGAAGGTGATCGTGGCGATCGCCGCGAAGAAGTTCAGCGAGTTGGGTACGACGATCCGCCAGTACGCGCCCCAGTAGCCGAGCCCGTCCACGCGTGCCGCCTCCTCCAGCTCCTTCGGGAATCCGAGGAAGTACTGCCGGAAAAGGAAGCAGGTGAAACCACTGAACAGGCCCGGGATGATCAGACCGCGGTAGGTGTCCACCCAGCCGAGTGACGAGACCAGCACGAAGCTGGGTACGAAGGTGACGGCCGTCGGGACCATCAGGGTCGCCAGGACGGCGTAGAAGACCTTGTTGGCGTGCCGGTAGGGGATGCGGGCCAGGCCGTAGCCGGCCAGGGAGCACACCAGGAGGGTGCCGAAGGTGGTGAGGACGGCGACGACCAGCGAGTTCACCATGGAGCGGCCGAACTCGACCGTGGGGTCGTCGAAGAGCTCGGAGATGTTGTTCCACTGGAAGGACGGGAGCCACTTCCAGGTCTCGCCCGTGATCTCCGGGTCCGTGGACAGGGAGTTGCGGACGATCAGGTAGAAGGGGATCAGGAAGAGCAGTGCGGCAACGCTCACGGCGACGTACAGGCCCGTGTTGCCGAGGACGCCCCGGCCCTTCTTGCGTGGCTTGCCGACCTGAGGTGCGGTGGTGGTCACTGGGACTCCTCCCCCCTTCCGAAGCCCATGATCTTGCCCTGGAGCAGGGTGACGAGGCAGATGAGCAGTGACAGGATGACCGCGCCCGCGCTGCCGGCTCCGTAGTCCTGGCTGGTGCCGAGGGCCGCCTTGTAGAGCTCCATGAGCGGTGTCTGGGCCCAGGTCGCCTTGGTTCCGATGATGTTGAAGAACTCGTCGAACGCCTGGTACGCGGCGATGAGCAGCAGCAGGATCACCGCGGTCGAGGTGGCCCGCAGCTGGGGCAGCGTGATGTGCCGGAAGGTCTGCCAGCCCGGCTTGGCGCCGTCGATGGCGGCGGCCTCGTACAGTTCCGCCGGGATGTTCTGCAGCGCCGCCAGGAACAGGATCATGTAGAAGCCGGACTGGATCCACAGGCGCAGGGTCACGATGACCAGCCAGTACCAGGGCGGGCTGGGGTCGGCCAGATAGGCGATGTTGTCGACGCCGAACCAGCCGAGGACCGTGTTCATCAGGCCGAAGCGGACGCCGCTGAAGATGGACATCTTCCAGATCAGTGCGGCGGCGACGTAGGACACGGCGGTCGGCAGGAAGAACACCGACCGGAAGAACGCCCGCATGAACCGCAGTCGGTGCACCAGCAGCGCAAGGCCCAGCGACAGCGCCCAGGTGGTCGGCACGATGAACGCGGCGAACACGGTGAACGTCAGCAGCGAGCCGGGGAAGTTGCTGTTGGTGAGGATCTGCTTGTAGTTGTCGAAGCCGATGAAGTTGCTCGGCGTGACGGTGTACCGCGCGTCGAAGAAGCTGAGCCAGATGCTCCAGCCGATCGGCACGAAGACGAAGATCACCAGGCCGATGAGGAACGGCCCGGTGAAGAGCCAGAAGTTGAGGGTGGCGTTGCCCCGCAGGCCCCGCCGCGGCCGGGCCGGGGAGGCCTTGGCCGGGGCGGGCTGGGCGACCCCGCGCGTGGTGGTGGTCGACATGTCGTGGTCTACCCGGCGGCCTATCCGAACAGCTTCTTGAGCTCGACGTTGACCTTCTTGTCGCAGGTGTCGAGCGCCGCCTCGGGGTTGCCGTTCTTGCGGACGGAGGACGCGATCACGTCGGCGAACGCGGTCTGCATGGTCTGGTCGTAGGAGATGTTGTCGAAGTGGCCGTAGTCGGTGAAGAGCTTGACGCCCTCAGCCGGCAGGCCCGACTTGAGCTTCGTGGCCGAGTTGGCGATCGACGTGCGCGGCGGGATGTGGAAGCCGTACGACAGCGCCCAGTCCTCCTGGTACTTCTTCTGGTCGATCCACAGCCACTTGACGTACTCCTTGGCCGCGTCGACGTTCTTGCCCTTGGCGTTGACGAACATCGACCAACCGCCGTTGTAGACCGACTGCTTGCCGGCGCTGCCGATCTTCGGGAAGGGGAAGATGCCGAGGTCGTCGCCGAGCGCCTTCTGCATGGCCGGCATGGACCACATGCCACCCCACTGGATGGCACACAGGCCCTGGTTGAGCGAGGACGGGTCCCAGAAGTCGGTGGGCGCGTCGAGCAGCACGTTGCCGCTGGTGAACAGCTTACGGAGCTGCTTGAGGCCCTCGACGACGCCGTCCGTGTGGTAGGCGATCTTGTTGTTCGCGTCGATGGTGTCGGCGCCGGCCGAGAAGATGAGGACGTTCTGGATCGCGGTGAAGTCGTTGCCGAGGAAGACGCCCTTGACCTTGTCGGTGGTGAGCTTGGCGGCGGCCTCGAGCAGCTCGTCGAGCGTGGTCGGCACGTCGACCTTGGCCTTCTCCAGCATCGACTTGCGGTAGTAGAAGAACTGCGGGTCGTCGATCATCCGTATCCCGTAGATCTTCCCGTCGACCGTGTGCGACTTGATGTCGTTCGGGTTGAAGTCGTCCTTGACCGGGTCGATGAGGTCGCTCAGGTCGGCCACCTGGCCGCTCTTGACCATCTGCAGCTGCGGGTGGAACTCGAAGACGTCGGGTGCCTGCTTGGTGAGCAGCGCCGAGAAGAGCTTGGCCTCGAAGTTGTTGCCCGTGATCCAGTTGGTGGTCACGTTGGCGTCCTTGTACGCCGCCGCGTACCGCTTGATGGCCTGCTCCGTCCCCGCCTCGCCGTAGGCGTGGAAGTACTGGACGAGCTGCTTGCCCGAACCCCCGCTCCCACCACGGCCGTTGTTGCTGCCGCACGCGGCCAGCGTGCCGGCGG
The DNA here is from genome assembly GCF_040644055.1 of Streptomyces sp. NPDC047043. NCBI lineage: Bacteria > Bacillati > Actinomycetota > Actinomycetes > Kitasatosporales > Streptomycetaceae > Streptomyces > Streptomyces sp. NPDC047043. The sequence goes on along the minus strand of NZ_JBEYVO010000054.1, from coordinate 405 downwards.
CGGCCATTCCCGCGGCCGCCCGGAAGAGAGATCGGCGGGAGAAGTTGCTGTTGCTCAATGCCGACATGCTGACGTCCTTGTCTCGATTGCGGCTGCGGCTCCACGGCTTCAGCGCGACGTGGCTCAAATTGCGTTGCGGTGCGGGACGTTAACCTTCGGCTAAGGCTTCGGCAAGGGGTTGGACGAAGTCTGTTCGAAGCGTTAAATCCGGTTCGGCATCCCGAACGTGGGGGTGGTGCAGGGGGGTTGAGGGCCGCCGGGTCAGGGTGTGGCCGGCGGCCCTCGGTCATGGGGGCAGGGCGGTGCTAGGCCCAATGCCGTTGCTTTACGTGGTTGCGGGTTGGGGTCGTTTGATGCGGACTGCTCGGGCGCCGGTGTGGGTGGGTTGGGGCCAGGTGTGGTGTT
>NZ_JBEYVO010000053.1:0-60760 GCF_040644055.1 Streptomyces sp. NPDC047043 | reverse complement strand
CGACCCGCTACGACAAGACCGCCGAGTCCTACCAAGCAGCCGTCACCCTCGCATCGCTGCTGATGTGGGCGTGACATTTGAAGACAACTCCTAGGCGTCGCAGGACAACACGACCACGTGGCTGGGACCATGCCCGCAGGTGCGGGGAGCATTCGGCGGCCTGCCGCACGCCGCGCGTGTACTGGGGACCATCCCCGCGGGCGCGGGATCGTGCAGGGCTGCGGACGCGGACAGGAGCATCGCCCGTTTGAGGTGGCACTCCAACAAGCCCTCGATCAGGGCTTGTTGTGCTCGTCGCTGGTTGTGGACGGCGCTGAGCGATCGGGCCAGTGATGGGATCGCGGTCCACCAACCTGGACCCACGGCGCAACATCGCCTCCTCCGCACGGGTGACGACCGTGCGTGGCCGCCTGAGGCGGACGCCACAGGAGACGGTCCGCCTCCTGCGTTACTGTCACCGGGCGGATCACCACGGCCGCCGCGGCCCGCCGCGGAACCGTAGGAGACCGAAGAACGCGCCATCGGGTCACCCCGGCGCGCCGGACTGCACTAGGGAGTTGGATGCTGACCAGGCTGTTCGCCGCCCGCCGGCTACGCAGAGCAGCGCGCAGGGTCTTCGGGTGGGACCAACTGCGCCCCGGCCAGCTCACTGGGATGAAGGCGGTCATGGCCCGCCGGGATGCCATCGTGGTCATGCCGACCGGTTCGGGCAAGTCGGCCGTCTATCAGGTGCCGGGCACGCTGCTGCCCGGTCCGACGCTCGTGGTGTCTCCGTTGATCGCCCTCCAGCGGGACCAGGTTGCCGGGCTGCTGCGGAAAGGTGGCCAGAGCGCGGTGGCGATCAACTCGTCGATGAGCCGGACGCAGAACGAGCGGGCTTGGGCGAGGGTGAGCGGCGGCGAAGCGCGGTTTGTGTTTCTGGCCCCGGAACAGCTGGCCAAGCAGGAGGTGCTGGAGCGGCTGAGGGCACTGAAGCCATCTCTGTTCGTCGTGGACGAGGCGCACTGCGTGTCGTCCTGGGGTCACGACTTCCGGCCCGACTACCTCAGGCTTCGCCAGGCCGCGCAGAGCGTCGGGCGCCCTGCGATCCTCGCGCTCACCGCCAGCGCCGCGGCACCGGTGCGCGCCGACATCGTCGAACAGCTGGGCATGCGCAAGGTCCGGGAGGTGGCCGCGGGCTACGACCGGCCCAACATCCGCCTGGAGGTGACCCACTTCCTCGATGACGCAGCCAAACGACGGTCCGTGGTGGAACGGGCGGCCGCCGAGCCCAAGCCGGGCATCGTCTACGCCGCGACGCGCAAGGACGCCGAGACCTACGCCGCGCAGCTGAGCCAACTCGGCCTGGCCGCGGCCGCCTACCACGCAGGCACCCGGTCAGCCGAACGCGCCGCGGTGCACGACCGTTTCCTGGCCGGAGAGCTGGACGTGGTGGTGGCCACCTCGGCGTTCGGCATGGGGATCGACAAACCCGACGTGCGGTTCGTCCTGCATGCCTCGGTGCCCGGATCGCTCGACGCGTACTACCAGGAGATAGGCCGGGCGGGACGGGACGGTGCGGCCGCCCGGGCGATCCTGCATTACCGCAAGGAGGATCTCGGACTGCAGAAGTTCTTCTCCACCGGCCGTCCGGATCCTGACACGATCAAAAGGGTCGCCCGCAGTGTGTGGGAGCACACGAGTGCGGTGACACCGACAGAGCTTCAGCACAAGAGCGGTCTGTCCGCCGGCCGACTGACCGCAGTGCTCAATCTGCTGGAGCAGGCCGAGGCCGTCACCATGGAGCGCGGAAAGGTGTCCCGGGTGCCCGGTGCCGATCTGGCAGACGCAGTCGATCACGCCGTGAAACGTGGCGCGGCGCACGAGAGACTGGAACGCTCGCGCGTCGAGATGATGCGCGGCCTGGCCGAGACCACCGGCTGCCGACGGCGTTTCCTGCTCGGTTACTTCGGCGAGCAGTTGCACACCCGGTGCGACAACTGCGACAGGTGCCTGCAGCACGCGTATGCCCGGGCCGAAGCCCTCACAGACCTGCCGCGTCCACGCACCGCCTCAACCGCAGGCCGCGCCCACGCATTCGCGCCCGGCGTCCGGGTCCGTCACCCTCAGTGGGGGGACGGCGAGGTCCTCAGCGAGGAGGACCACCGCATCACCGTACTGTTCGCCTCGGTCGGCTACCGCACCCTGTCGCTTCAGGTGATCCTGGAGAAGTCCCTGCTCACACCCATCCAGGAGTGACCGACGGCTGTGGCTCGCATTCCGCCGGTGCACAGCAAGCCCGATACCCGCAGCGGAAGCCCTCTCCTTGACTGCGGCGCGCGGACAGTCCCGTGAAAACCGGCAGCCTCTCAGCGAACGCCTGCCAGGAACTCCACGAGCCAGCAAAGGCGGGACGGTCGGGGACCGGGCTCGGCGGTGCGTTCCACACCAAGGTGGCAGGCCTGCAGCGCGTCGACGTTGAATGCGTGTGCGCCCATTACGCAGCCCTGCCTGTCGGCGGACACGCTTCCATCAGCGACCATCCGGCGCCGCCGGAACCGGCGACAGCACCCCCCGGATCATCAAGGACAGGGGCAAAGAGTCATACCGGCCCCGGAGGCCACGAACCCGAACCGGGCTCTACTCGGAAGGTAATGGGCGAACCTCGATGGCGATGTCGCCTTCGCCATCGACTACACCGTCTGCGCCACCTGCGGACTCGTGTGGGCCGAGCAGCCCTACACTTACTTGTACGGGTTCAGCATATTTGCTTGCTCTAGAGACTTGACCGACTCCAGAAAAGGCCTACTGTCAAAACGGACATTCACCGACATCCCCGAAGGTGTAGCCATGGACAGTACGGTTCCTCGAGACGCCCGCCTTCTGGGAACGGTCGCCGGCGCAGCTGTCCCCGCTCCTCAGCGCTCCGTAACGTCCCTTCCACCGAGCGTGCCCCTGGCCACAACCTGCGTGGAGTCGTTCCTGGGCGGGCCCTGGTCATTGCCCTGGTCGCCGACCGCGCCTGCCCTGGCCAGGGCTGCAATACGCGACGTGCTGCCCCAATGGGGTCTGGGGGGCCTCGTCCCGACCGCCGAACTGCTGGTCAGCGAACTTGTGTGCAACGCACTGCGTCATGCCGCCGGTCCCTTGCGCCTGACTCTGGAGCGGTTGTCCGATCTGCGCTGCGTGGTCAGCGACGGCGCTTCACAACCTGTCCGCCCCACCGAGGCCGGCCCCGAGGACGAGAGCGGCCGCGGACTCGTCCTTGTGAGCACACTGGCCGCACGGTGGGGCTGTCAGTACCGATCCGACGGGAAGAGTGTGTGGTTCGAACTCTCCTCCGATGCGGATCCGAAGGGTGACGACGCTCGGCCGGAGGGTGACAGGAAGTGCGAGGCAGAATGACAAACGTGACCGCCGACGGGGAACCCATGGAGCTGGCCGCGGCACGGCTGCGCAAGGCCGGCATGCGGGTGACCGCTCCGCGCATGGCCGTGCTGATGGCTGTTTCCGATTCCGCAGACCATCTCGATGCCGACACCCTGCGTGAGCGCGCTCAGCGGGTTACAGGAAGCCTGTCCCTACAGGCCACCTACAACGTGCTGCGCGCCCTCACTGACGCCGGCCTGGTCCGGTGCATTCAGATCCCGGGTCACCCGGCCCGCTACGAGATCGAGGATCACGACAATCACCACCACTTCGTGTGCCGCGGCTGCGGCGTTATCCGTAACGTGGAGTGCACGGAAGGTGCGGCCCCCTGCATGGAGCCGCACCTACCCGAGGAGTACGCCATCCAGGAGGCCGCAGTGACGTTCTGGGGCCACTGCCCTGACTGCCGGGTCGCGTGAACGACTCACTCACCCTTCATCGCCAGGCGTGAGCGCCTCCTGCCGCTACCTGACCGGCGGCAACCCACGGACGCCGACAGGGAGGTCGTGGGAGCGGCGGGCGGGTCGCTGGAATGACGGTCACCGGTCACCGACGCGATGACAGGTGTGCTGGAAAGGCTCAGCCACAACCAGATGAACGAGCTCATCACACGCGCCGGCGTCTCTTGGAACCCAGAGGAGTTCGAGAGGCCGCGGAGGAGCAGCCGACTCAACTCCGTGCTGCCGGATGGGCCCGTCAGCCCGCTATCAGGGCCGCCAGAGCGCGGTCCATCGCGGCGTTGAACTCCACCGGCGTCAGAGACAGGCGGGCCTTGACGTCCTGACTCCACTGGTCGGCGAGGACTTCGGCGGACCCGGCCTCAACACCGTCGAGGGCGGCGTCGGCCAGGTCGGATGGAGCGATCTTGGCCACGGGCCAGGCGGCAGCCATGTCGGTGTCGGCCAGGCCGAGGTGTACCGCTGTGACGAGCGTGCCCTGATCGGCGAGCTCCAGGCGGACACCGTTGGTCATGGCCCAGGCGGCGGCCTTGGTCAGGTGGTAGGCGTTGGCGCCCTTGCCCCCGAACCACGACATGGCGGAAAGGACGTTGACGATCGCGCCCCCGCCGTTCCTGGCGAGTGCCGGCGCGAACTGCCGGATCATTTCCAGGTGGCCGAACATGTTGGTCTCCAGCTCGTGGCGCAACGTGTCCAGCGAACCGGTCACCAGGTCCGTCCCCGTACTGATCCCTGCATTGTTGATGAGCAGCGAGACGTCCGGGGCGGCCTCGGCGGCGGCCCTCACGGATGCGGGATCGGCGATGTCGAGGGGCAGCACCTCGACCCCGGGCAGGTCTACGGTCTCCGGTCGGCGGGCTGCCGCGTAGACCTTGGGGGCGCCCCGTTCGAGCAGACGCTGGGCAAAAGCGCGGCCCAGGCCGCGGTTGGCTCCGGTGACAAGGGCGACGGAGTTGTTGATATCCATGTCCGGTACGCTAAAACCTAACGCTGACGTCAGAGGCAAGTGCTGACCGTCGGAGCCAGTGTGAGAGGGGTCACCATGTCCGTCACAGTGGCCGCGACCGAGCGGTTGATCCGCATCGGCGAGGTGGCACGGGGTGCCGGCGTCTCGGTGCGCGCCGTGCGCTACTACGAGCAGCAGGGACTGCTCACCCCGGAGCGCAGCCCGTCCGGCCAGCGCCTGTACCGCCAGGACGCCATCCCCCGGGTCCGCTTCTTCCAGCAGATGTACGCCGCCGGCCTGACCAGCCGAAGGATCACCGAGCTTCTTCCGTGCTGGGACGCGGGCCACACCGACGCCGATCAACGAGCCATGCTGCGCGTTGAGCGCGAGCGCATCCAGGCCAAGATCGACGAACTGCAGGCCGCCCGGGACCGCCTGGACCAAGTCATCGCGATCACGGACACGCACCCGTAGGCGCGCTCGGTCAGACCTCTTACCAGCGGTCCGACCTCGCTGGCCGCTGGCCGCATGGGGACGTGAGCGTCGACCGCGCCAGAGGAGAGGGCGGGCCAGGACCTTCGGTGAAAGCGCGGGGCACAGCCGCTGGTGCGGGACCGTGACCAACACGGTCGTCGCGACCGGACCCACCACGTCGGGCCGGCCTTCTGCTCTGCATGGCCGCAGATTCCGGCGGGGAATGAACTCCGACCTTGATTGTTGAAAGCGGCATGAAAAAGATCGGGTTCCTGTCCTTCGGACACTGGACACCATCGCCGCACTCACAGACGCGCTCCGCCGCGGACGCCCTCCTCCAGGCGATCGACCTCGCGGTCGCCGCGGAGGAACTGGGCGCCGACGGCGCGTACTTCCGCGTCCATCACTTCGCGCGGCAGTACGCCTCACCGTTCCCGCTGCTCGCCGCCATCGGCGCACGTACCAGCCGGATCGAGATCGGCACCGGCGTGATCGACATGCGCTATGAGAACCCGCTGTACATGGCCGAGGACGCCGGCGCCGCGGACCTGATCTCCGGAGGCCGGCTGCAGCTCGGCATCAGCCGGGGATCCCCGGAGCAGGTCATCGACGGCTGGCGCCACTTCGGGCACCTGCCGGCCGAAGGAGCCACCGACGCCGACATGGCACGCGCCCACACCGAGCGCCTCCTCGACGTACTGAAAGGTGAGGGATTCGCGCAGCCCAACCCCAACCCGATGTTCGCCAACCCGCCCGGACTGCTGCCCATCGAACCGCACTCCGAAGGCCTCAGGGACCGTATCTGGTGGGGATCCAGCTCGAACGCCACCGCGGCGTGGGCGGCCAGGCTCGGGATGAACCTGCAGAGCTCGACCCTCAAGGACGACGAGAGCGGCGAACCACTGCACGTCCAACAGCGCAAGCAGATCGAGGCCTACCGCAAGGCCTGGCGGGAAGCGGGTCACACCCGCGAGCCGCGGGTGTCGGTCAGCCGCAGCATCTTCGCGCTGGTCGACGACCGTGACCGCGCCTACTTCGGCCGTGAGGGCAACTCCAAGGACCAGATCGGCTACATCGACGCCAACACCCGCGCCATCTTCGGCCGTTCCTACGCCGCCGAACCCGACGTCCTGGTCAAGCAGCTCGCCGAGGACGAAGCAGTCGCCGCCGCCGACACGCTGCTCCTCACGGTGCCCAACCAGCTCGGAGTCGCCTACAACACCCACGTGATCGAGACCATCCTGACCCACGTCGCTCCGGCCCTGGGCTGGCGCTGAACACGGCGGGAGGTCGTGCACGGCATGAGGTGAGCCCGGCGCCCGCACGCCTGATACGTCGACACCGCCGGCATGCGTCACGGAACGGGCCGGCCGTCCCCCTTGACGTCCGATTGACGTTGGGTCAAGCCGGGCACAGGTTCAGGCGGAGACGCAGACGATTCTCGCCAGCGCCGCGGCGGCCATGATGGCGTCATGCCCTCCAGCCCGCAGCACCCCGCACCCGCCCCGGGTCAGAGTCCGGACGCGGACGCCGAGGACTTCGCGCTGTACCGGGAGAAGTTCCGCAGCCGTCTGCCGCCCTCGCTGCAGCAGTTGCGCGGCCCGGCCCACGGTGTCGTGGATCTGCCACTGCACATGGCCTGGTCCGGGATGACCTCATACGACCTGGGAAAGCCGCGCCGGCGCATGGGCCTGTACCGCACCGTGCTGCACGAGGGCCTGCGCGACGATCTGCCCCGCTGCCTCACCCAGGACCTGCTTCTTGAGCTGTGGCCGGTCCTGCGCACCCTCGTCGGCCGCACCGTGCGCACTGTATGGGAAGACGCCTTCCCCCGGCTCGCCTCCCGCACTCGGGCCGCCGCGTGAGGGACATGCCGGAGCTGCACACGCGGCTGTTGGCGGATGTCATCGCGCTCGGTTCCCCGTACCCCCTGGTTCTCACCGGCGGATAGGCGGTGCGGTGCTACGACCGCATACCGCCCGTCACCCTGCCCCTTGACATCTTCGTTAGGAATCGGCGGCACCCGTGAGCTGTCGGTACGGTCTCACCGCGCGGCGTGCTATGGCGAAGCGGTGGGTCTCCGATGGGCCGTCGTAGATCCGGAAGGGGCGTACTTCCCGGAACAGACGGGCCAGTGGGGCGTCGGCGGCCGAGACGCCGAGGGCTCCGCAGATCTGCACCGCCCGGTCGACGACCCGGTTCACCGCCTCTGCCACGAAGGTCTTGGACACCGAGGAGAGCTGGGAGGCGGCTCCGGATCCGGTGTCCAGCTCCCAGGCCGTACGCAGGATCAGGGCGCGGCTCGCCTCGATGTCGATCTCGGAGTCGGCCAGCATCTGCTGGACCATGCCGAGGTCTGCCAGCGCCGAGCCGAAGGCCATCCGGCTCCCGGCCCGCTCCAGTGCGATGTCCTGGGCGCGGCGGGCGGCTCCGAGCCAGCGCATGCAGTGGGTCAGCCGGGCGGGAGCGAGCCGTACCTGGGCGGCCTCGAAGCCGCGGTCCACCGCTCCCAGCCGCTGCTCCTCCCCCACGACGCACCCGTCGAAGACGATCTCGCTGTGCCCGGCGAAGAGCGACTCGTCGAGGGTCTCGATCGTCCGGACGAGGCGCATGCCGGGGGTATCGGCGTCCACCAGGAACATGGTGGCGCCGCCCCGGTCGCCGGGGCCGCCGGAGGTGCGGGCCATGACGATGGTGAAGGCGGATCCCTGGGCACCGGTGATGAACCACTTGCGCCCGTCGATGCGCCAGCCGCCCGGTACCCGGGTCGCGGTGGTCCGCAGCAGGCGGGGATCGGCGCCCGCTCCCGGAGCGGGTTCGGTCATGGCGAAGCAGGACCGTGTTTCGCCCGCGGCGAGGGGGCGCAGATACGTCTGCTTCTGCTCTTCGGTGGCGACCTTCTCCAGTAGGTGCATGTTGCCTTCGTCCGGGGCGGCGCAGTTGAGTGCCAGCGGTCCGAGCAGGGAATAGCCCGCGGCTTCGAACACCACCGCCTGGCCGCGCAGGTCGAGGCCGTGGCCGCCCCAGCGCTTCGGTGCGTGCGGGGCAAACACACCCGCGTCACGGGCGGCTTTCTGCAGCCTCTCCCGCACCGCCTCGGGGGCGTCGTGCACGGATCCGCCGCATTCACGCTCGGCCGGGACGGCCACCTCGCGCACGAACTCCGATGTGGCTTCGGCAAGTTGAGCGACAGTCGGATCGACATCGAACTGGATGGGCACGGGACCTCCTGCCGGCGGGCGCACGGACGTCGGCAGCCGTCGCCTCCTAGAAACTGTATAGCGTGTTTAGTATCTTGCCCGGAAGTCCCCGGCGACGGGAAGACGACGGGAGAGACACTCATGAGCCCGACCGCGAGCACCGGCCCGGTCCGCACGGTCCGCCATCCCGACGGCGTCGTCGAGCTGAGGCTGGACGATCCCGGCCGCGGCAACGCCCTGGATCTCGCAACGGCCGAGGCCCTTCGGGACACGGCCTTGGAGGTGGCCGCGGACCCGGGCGGCGCGGTCCTGCTGCGGACGACGGGCGGCAGCTTCTGTGTGGGCGGTGACCTGCGCGCGTTCGCCGGCCGCGGCACGGGGACCGGCGCCTACGTCCACGCCGTGGCCGACGCCGCACACGCCGCGATACAGGTCCTGTACGAGCTGCCGGTGCCGTTGGTGACCGCCGTGCGCGGAGCGGCCGCGGGCGGCGGGATCGGCCTCGCTCTGGTGGGTGACATCGTCCTGGCGGCCCGGTCCGCGCGGTTCCGGCTCGCGTACACGGCGATCGGGCTGACACCGGACTGCGGGGCGTCCTGGTTCCTGCCGCGCCTGGTGGGCCCTCGCAGGGCGGCGGACCTGATCCTCACCAACCGGGTTGTGACCGGCGACGACGCCGAACGATGGGGCTTGGTCTCCCGGTCCGTGGCCGACGCCGAACTGGACGACATCGCTCACCGGATGGCGGCCGATCTGGCCGCCGGCGCGGGCGGCGCACTGCGCGCCGCGAAGGGGCTGCTGCGCCTCGGCACCGGTGACGATCTGCGCCGCCACCTCGCCGAAGAAGCGCGCTCCATCGCCGCCCTCGCGGCCGGCCGGGACGCACAGGACCGCATGACGTCGTTCCTCGCGGCGAAAAGTGTTTCTTGAGTCCCTCTTCACTAACCAGCCTGTCGGGGCGTAACCTCCGGGCAACACAGAACCGAGCAAAAGGTGTGGCGATGCAATCTGCTGCCGTGGACCTTCCGGACGCGTCCGACGAGCCCCTCACCGAAGCCGTCGTCGACCTCGTTCTGCGTGGCATGTGGCGCGGCCGTCCGGCCGCCGAACACCGGCCGCTGGTCGACGCCGGGCTGGCGACGGTGAAGGGGCCGGTGGTGCTGCCGACCGAGCGGGCCAAGTCCGCCGTCGCGCGGTTGCTGCGGGTTCCCGCCGGCTCCGAGCAGGAGCAGCTGATCACCGCGGCGTACGAGGCGTTTCTGCCGGTCAACCGGAAGATCCGGGACGTGTGCACGGCATGGCAGTGCCGCCCGGACGGCACCGCTAACGACCATTTGGACGACGTCTACGACGCCGGGGTGCGCGAGGCGCTGGAGGACGTGCACGAGGCCATCCAGCCCGTGCTGCGCAGGCTGGACCGGGTGCTCGCGGGCAGTGGGCGGTACCTCACGGACCTGGAGGACGCCCTCGACCGCTTCGACGACGGCGCGCCTCAGTGGCTGGCCTCGCCGCTGTGCGACTCGTACCACACCGTGTGGATGCGGCTGCACCAGGAGCTGCTGCTCGTGCTGGGCATCAGCCGGGCCGAGGACGAGGCCCGTGAAGAGGAACTCGTCACCAGGGGGCGGGGGTGAGCGTCACCGACCGCGAGGCGGGCCTGTCCGCACCGTCCAAGGCGCCCCTGACCTCGGCCTCTGATAGCCCCGGGCCTCCCGGACGGACCCTGGTGCCCTACGGGCAAGGCCGCATCCGGGGCCTGGACGCCGACGAGCTGGGCGCGCACGGCGCGGCGATGGACGGGCTGGTGGCCCTCGGTCTGCCGGTCGTACCGGGCCTCACCGTGCCCGCCGCAGCCGCAGCGTCCCTGTGCGAAGCGGCCACCGCCGAAGCCGCCGTCGAGCTCGTCGAACAGCTCTCGGGACGGCGCATCGGGGACGTGGCCCGGCCGCTGCTGCTGCGCCTGTCGGCGAGCGCGCCGGCCGAGATCGCCGGACTGCCGCCGGACCTGGCCTGTCTCGGCGTGGCACCGGCCACGGCCGACGACCTGTGCGCCGTGATCGGGCAAGCGGACGCGTTGTACGAGGTGTGGGCCGCCACCGTACGTGTGATCGCCGAACACGCCCTGGACGTTCCCGGTGCGCTGCTCGACGACGCCCTCCTGGACACGCCCCAGCCTGCAGAACGCGTCAAGGTGCTGCTCTGCCTGGTGGCGGAGCACGGCTCCCGGCCCTTCCCCGACGACCCGGCGCAGCAGCTGGCGCTTGCCGCCCGTGCCCTGCTCGCCCGGTGGGACTCGCCGCGTGCGCGACGCTCCCGCAGGGCCCAGCGGCTCCCCGCCGACCTGGCCCTCGCCCTGCATGTGCAGGCCCTGCGCATCGGCCCGGCGGACCACTCCGGCTACGGCACGGCCGTCAGCCGCGATCCCGAGACCGGGCGCCTGTCCCCGCAGGGGTCCTTCTTCCGCGGGGTGCGCCGCAGCGCCCCGCCGCCGCACTCCGGTGAGCCGCTGGACCGGCTCGCGGGCGGCACCGCGCTGCTGGAACACTCCCTGCTCACCCTGGAGCGGCACCTGCGCGCACCGGTGTTGGTCGACTTCGAGGTACGCGACGACGAGATCTCCCTGCTCGCCGCCTCCGCCCAACTCCGCCCGCCGCTGCGGGCGTCGGTGTGTCTGGCCGCGGACCTCGCCCGGGACGGGGCGCTCGGCCAGGAGGAGGCCGTCCGGCGGATCACCCCCGCCCAGGTGCAGGAACTGCTCCACCCCCAACTGCGGCTGACCGGTGGGGAGGAACTCCTCGTCAGGGGCCTGCCCGCGTCACCGGGAGCGGCGACCGGGACGGTGGTGCTCTCCAGTGAGAGGGCCCTCGAACTGGCCGCGGACGGCACCCGGGTCGTGCTGGTGGCCGCCGAGACGACCCCGGCGGACGTGCCCGGCATGCTGGCCTCCGTCGCCGTGCTGACCGGCAGCGGCGGAATCGCCTCGCACGCCGCCGTGGTCGCGCGGGGCGCCGGCAAGCCCGCCGTGTGCGGCGCCGAGGGGCTGCGCCTGGACCGGGCGGCCGGGACGGTCCGCTTCGGGGAGCGCGTGGTGCGCGAGGGTGAGCCGATCTCGCTGGACGGCCGTACCGGCGCCGTCTACGCGGGCACGCTGAGCGTCAGCGTCGCCGGACCGCCGCCCGACCTGTCCACCCTGCTGACCTGGGCGGACGGCATACGCCGACTGGGCGTACGGGTCAACGCCGACACGGCAGCCGAAGTGGAGACGGCCCTCGCGCTGGGCGCGCAGGGGGTGGGGCTGTGCCGTACGGAACACCAGTTCCTCGGCGAGCGCCTTCCGCTGATCCGCCGGGTGCTCCTGGCCGCCGACCCCACCGCCCGTGACGAGGCCCTGGTGGCCCTGGAGCGCGCCCAGCACGAGGACTTCACCGCGCTGCTGGCAGCCGTGGGCAACCGCCCGGTGACCGTGCGCCTGCTGGACGCCCCGCTGCACGAGTTCCTGCCCGCCCCCGGCGAGGCCCTGGACGCGGCCGAGGAACAGCGGGCCGCCGCCCTGCGCGAGGCGAACCCGATGCTCGGCCTGCGCGGGGTACGGCTGGCCCTGCTGCACGAACGGCTCTATCCGGCGCAGGCCGAGGCGCTCTTCACCGCCTGGGCCGATGTCGCCGCCACCGGGGTCCGGCCCGAGCTGGAAGTGATGATCCCGCTCATCAGCCTGCCCGAGGAACTCGCCGCCGTGGCCGCCTACGTACGCGACGCCGCCGACGCGGTCGCCGCCCGCACCGGAGTGGCGGTCCCCTACCGGCTCGGCACCATGATCGAGACCCCGCGCGCCGCGCTGCTGGCCGGGGAACTCGCCGAGCACGCCGAGTTCTTCTCCTTCGGCACCAACGACCTCACCCAGCTCACCTACGGGTTCTCCCGGGACGACGTCGAACGCCAGGTGCTCGCCTCGTACCAGGAACGCGGGTTCCTGACCGCCAGCCCCTTCGCCCGGCTCGACCCGCACGGGGTGGGTGCCCTGGTCGGCCTGGCGGCCGAGCGGGCCCGCAGCGTACGGCCCGGCATCAAGCTGGGCGTGTGCGGTGAGCACGGCGGCGACCCGGAGTCGATCGCGTTCTGCGACGGCCTCGGCCTCGACTACGTCTCGTGTTCCGCGCACCGCGTCCCCGTGGCCCGGATGGCGGCCGCGCACAGCGCGCTGCGCACACACGACGACACCAGCGGGAACACACGATGACCCGCACCGTGACCGAGACCGACGGCACGGCCCTGTCGGACACCGAGCTGGAAGACCTCCGCGACACCGTCCGCACGGTGTGCGCGAACGCCGGCGGCACCGCCGCGGTACGCCGCCTGTCCGAGGAGGCCCCCGGCATCGACGCCGGGTTGTGGGACACCCTCGGCCGGCAGGTCGGCCTCGCCGCGCTCGGCCTGCCCGCATCGGCGGGAGGCATCGGCGGCCTCGCCGGGATCGCCGCCGTCTGCGAGGAGTTGGGCCGAGTCCTGGCGCCGGTGCCGCTGCTGTCCTCCACCGTGCTGGCCGGACAGGTACTGGCAGGCTGCGGCACGGCCGACACGGCGCTGGGCCAGCTGGCGGAGGGCGTCGTACACGCCCTGGCCGTGGTCGCACCCGACGGGACGTGGCAAGCCGACGCCGTGCCCGTGGCCGTCTCCTGGCAGGGCAGCGTCCCCCTCCTGGACGGCACCGCGCCGTTCGTCCTCGACGGCGCCGACGCCGAGACACTCGTGGTCGCCGCGACCGGGGCCGACGGTGTGGACCTCTTCCTGGCCGATCCGCGCGAGCCGGGCGTCACGGTGCGCCGGGTGCCCACCCTGGACCTCAGCCGCGGGCAGGCGATCGTCACCTTCGACGGCGCACGGGCCCGGGCCCTGACCGCGGGCGGCGAGGGCGCGGACGTCGTCTCCCGCGCACTGGACGTGGCCCTGGTGGCCCTGGCCGCCGAGCAACTGGGCGGAGCCCAGGCCGCCTTGGACACGACGGTGGCCCATGTGCGCGACCGCACCCAGTTCGGCAGGGCCATCGGCGGCTTCCAGGCCATCAAGCACGCCTGCGCCGACATGCTGCTCCAGGTCGAGGCCGCACGCTCGGCCGTGGTGCGCGCGGTCCGGGCGGAGGGCTCACCGCGGGCGCTGGCCGAGGCGGCGGCCGTGGCACAGGCGTGGTGCGGCGAGGCGTTCGTCTCCGTCGCCGCCGAATGCGTGCAGCTCCACGGCGGCATGGGCTTCACCTGGGAGCACGACGCGCACCTGTACTTCCGGCGCGCGCAGTCCGACGCGGTGCTGCTGGGCGGCGCCGCACACCACCGGGAACGACTGGCCGCCCTTCTGGGCTGGTGACGTGGAAGGAGGGCCGGAACATGACCACCAGGCTCATCGACGAGTCCCTGTTCGAGAACCCGAACGACCGTGAGCACGGCGACCGTCAGCACGGCGACCGTCAAGTCGACGACGGTGGGCTTGATGACGTCGGGCTCGACGACGGGGATCCACCGAGGCTCGTGGGCGCCCGCTGCTCCGCGTGCCACACCGTCGTCTTCCCCCGGCAGGACTCGTGCCCCAGGTGCGCGGACGGGGTGATGTCCGAGCAGGTGCTGCCGGTCAGGGGCCGGGTGTGGTCGTGGACGCTCCAGGCGTTCCCGCCGAAACCGCCATACCGGCCGCCGGCCGACGGCTACCGGCCGTACCACGTGGGCTACGTGGACCTCGGCGAAGTGCTGGTCCAAGCGCGGCTGGCGGTGCCCCGCGAGGAGATCCGGATCGGCCTGCCGGTCCGGCTCACCCTGGTGCCCGCCTACGACAGCGAGGACGGAACCAAGGTGGTGACCTTCGCGTTCCGCCCGGATCGGGACGAGGAGCGATGGGCCGGGGAGCAATGGGCCGGGGAGCGATGAGCCGACGCGACGAGGTGTACGTGGTCGGATGCGGGATGCATCCCTTCGGCCGCGACGAGAGCGTCACCGGCATGGAGATGGCCGAGGGGGCAGTGCGCGCGGCGCTCGCCGACGCGGGTGTCGCCTGGGAGGACATCGGCTACGCGGCCGGCGGCTCCGACGTGTCCGGCAAGCCCGACACCCTGGTGGGCCGTCTGGGTCTGACCGGAGTGCCCTTCGTCAACGTGCAAAACGGCTGCGCGACCGGCGCCTCCACGGTCCTCACGGTGGCCAACGCGCTGCGCGCGGGCCAGGCCTCCCTGGGACTGGCGGTGGGCTTCGACAAGCACGAACGCGGAGCGTTCCACGTCTCCGCGGCCCGCTACGGCCTGGGCGACTGGTACGCCGAGACCGGCATGATGCTGACCACCCAGTTCTTCGCGCTCAAGACCCAGCGGTACCTGCACGAGCACGGAATATCCGAGCGGGCGCTGGCGATGGTGGCCGAGCGGGCCTTCAGCAACGGCGCCCGGCACCCCCTGGCGTGGCGGCGCAAACCGCTGACGCAGCGGGAGATCCTGGACTCCGCCGAGGTCAGCCCGCCGCTCACCCAGTACATGTTCTGTTCGCCCGGACAGGGCGCGGCGGCCCTGGTCCTGGCGCTCGGCGACCGCGCGTTCGACCTGTGCGAACGCCCGGTCAGGCTGGCGTCGTTGGCCTTCCGAACCCGGCGGTTCGGTTCGTTCGAGGTGTTCTCTCCCTGGCTGCCGCCGGGACCCCACCGCAGCCCCAGCGTCGACGCCGCTCAGGCGGCCTTCCGCACGGCGGGCGTACGGCCCGCAGACGTGCAGGTCGCCCAGTTGCAGGACACGGACAGCGGCTCGGAGCTGGTCCACCTCGCGGAGACCGGACTGTGCGGGCACGGCGAACAGGAGGAACTGCTGGCCGCCGGGGACACCGAACCCACGGGCCGGATACCGGTCAACACCGACGGCGGCTGTCTGGCCGGCGGGGAGCCCGTCGGCGCCTCCGGACTGCGTCAGTTCCACGAGGTCGTACGGCAGTTGCAGGGCCGGGCGCCCGGTGCGCAGGTACCGGGCGCCCCCCGAGTGGGCTTCACCCATGTCTACGGGGCGCCCGGGATCAGCGCCTGCTCAGTCCTGACAGTGTGAGAGGCGGCGAACAAGCCATGCGGCACAGTGACAGAACCGCGCTGGTGACCGGCGGGGCACGCGGACTCGGCCTGGAGATCGGCCGGCAGCTCGCGGGCCGGGGACTGCGCGTCCTGGTCGGGGCGCGCGAGCGGACGGCCGCCGAGGAGGCGTGCCGCACCGTCGGCCCGGCGGCCCTGCCGCTGGTCCTGGATGTGACCAGCGCCAAGAGCGTCGTCGCGGCGGTCCGGGAGGCACGGGAGCTCACCGGCGGGATCGACGTCCTGGTGAACAACGCGGGTGTGTCCCTGGACGGGGACCTGCGGCCCCCGCATCTCGACGAGGACATCCTGCGCGCCACCCTGGACACCAACCTCACCGGCGCCTGGCGCGTGGCGCAGGCCGTCGTGCCGGGCATGGTGGAGGCAGGCTTCGGCCGGGTCGTGAACGTCACCAGCTCCTACGGCTCACTGGCCCTGATGGACTCCGGCCGGCACCCCGCCTACCGGATCTCCAAGACGGCACTCAACGCCCTCACCCGCATGCTCGCGGCCGAACTCACCGGCACGGGCGTCCTGGTCAACGCCGCCGATCCCGGCTGGACCCGCAGCGGCATGGGCGGCCCGTCCGCCCCGCGCGGGCCCGCGGAGGGTGCGGACACCCCGGTCTGGCTGGCGACCCTTCCCGACGGCGACGAGACGACGGGCGGGCTGTTCGCCGACCGCAGGCCACTGCCCTGGTGACCCTGGTGAACCCTCTCAGGTCCGCGACGCGACCTTCTTCTCCGGCCCCTGCTGCTCTGCGGGCCTCTGCTGCCCCGCCGACGTCTCCTCAGCGGCGACAATGCGCAGCGCCAGCTCCCTGACCGCCTGCAGAACCGCCCGGGAGGGCAGCCCGGACAGCGGTCCTCCCTCCGCCCGCAACGCGGTGACCAGCATCGTCGTGCTGATCAGCGTGCGGACCGCGAGTGCCTGTCCCGCGTGCCGGGCCTTCGCCGCGCGGGGGCTGCGGGTGCTGCCCTCGGGCAGGTAGTCGTAGCCACGTTGGATGTGGCGCTGCTCGAACTCGTCCCGCAGCACCTTCACGCTGCCGTTGGCGGAGGCGACCTGGACCTGGTACAGCCGGGCCTCGTCGGGGTTGCGCTCCACCCACTCCCACACGGCGTCGATGACGCGGACCAGGCCCTCGGCGTCACCCGGCTCGGACTCCGGCCGGGCCGCCTCCACGACCGCGTTCAGCTGGTCGAAGACCCGGCGCATGGCGAGTTCGAGCAGCTCCTCCTTGCCGTCGAAGTGGTAGTAGACGGCTGTGGGAACCACCTCGGCCTCATCCGCGATGTCCTGGATGCTGGTCTCCGCGAATCCGTTGCGGCCGAAGACTCGTACGGCGGCGGCGATGATGTGCTGCCGCCGCGAGGGCCGGTGGGCGGGCTGCTTGCCGTTCTTGGTGGTGGCCATCCTGCTCCCTGCCCCGCTGCCGTCGGTCCGCACCCGTGATCTCTGGTACTGACCATTGTATCCAGTAACTCCAGCCCTTCGACCGCATAATTCCTGCTGCACACAGGCCTCCGACGCACTCAGGCCCCGGCATACTTGACACCATGACGACATCCGGAACCCGCGCCGCTCACCGTCCCTCGCGCAAGCAGTGGGTGATCGAGGCGGCCACCGAGTTGTTCGCCACCCAGCCGCCGGACGAGGTGACGGTGGCCGACATCGCCTCTCGCGCGGAGATGACGTCGGCCGCCGTCTACTACCACTTCTCCTCCAAGGACCAGGTCCTGGCCGAGGCCATGCGGGCGTTCGCCGCGGCGCTGCGCGAGCAGCTGCAGGCGATCACGGAGGCCCATGAGCCGGGCTCGCACACCGGAGCGGCGATCACCGCCCTGCTGGCGTGGATGGCCGAAAACCGGTCCGCCGCCACCGTGTTCTTCGTGTCGTCGGCCGGTATGAGCCAGGAGGCCGAGGCACTGCGCCAGGAGAGCCGTACGCAATTGCTGGAGGAGCTGGTGCGGCTGGTCCGCAAGGCCCGCGGGTCGGTCTCCGACGCGGAGGCGGCGGTGAACGGCCTGGGCCTGCTGGCGCTGCTGGAGACCGCGGCCACCTCGCAGGTCCGGGGCGATGACGTCTACCGGTCGCTGGGGCACCGCTCGTTCGTCCGCGAGGTCGGCGATCTCGCGGAGCGGATCGCCGACCCGGCCCGGTAGGCCTCGGTTCACACCAGCAGGTTTACACGAGCAGACGCAGCGGCTTGCTCAGCAAGTCCCCGACGGTGCGCAGATATTCGGCGGCGGGTGCGCCGTCGACGGCACGGTGGTCGAAGGTGAGGCTCAGGGTGAGCACCCGGGTCCGCAGCGGCCGGTCGTCCGCCCACTCGACGCCGTCCCTGAGCCTGCCCACTCCGAGGATCCCGACATTGCCGGGATTGATCACCGGGGTGAAGAAGTCGACGCCGTAGCCGCCGAGCGAGGTGACGGTGAAGGTCGCCCCTTCCAGCTGCGCGAGGGAGATCCGTCCCTCGCGCACGGCCTGCGCCAGTTGCTTCGACCGGCGGGCGATCTCGTGCAGCGGCAGCGCTGCCGCGTCCTCGATGACGGGGACCATGAGGCCGCCCGGTACGGCCACCGCGAAGCCCAGGTGGATGCCGTCGAGCAGATGGATGCCGTCGTCCAGGACCGTCGCGTTGAGCAGCGGGTGCTCGCGCAGGGCCAGGGCCGCGGCCTTCAGCACGAAGTCGCCCAGGCTGGGCACCGGCAGTTCGCCGTCGGCCCACTCCTGCTTGAGCCGCTCCCGCAGGGAGACCACGGCGTCCATCCGCACCTCGTAGCCGTGCGTCAGCTGTGCCATCTCCTGGAGGCTGGCGTGCATCCTGCGGGCGATGGTGCCGCGCATCCCTGTGAGGGGGAGGACGTCGCCGGGCTGAGGAGCCGCGTTCCGGCGAACGGGAGCAGTAGCGGCGATGGGGGCAGTAGAGGCATGAGGGGCTGCGTCGAGGTCGGAGCGGCGGATACGGCCGCCCGGACCCGTGCCGTTGACCTCCGACAAGTCGATGCCGCGTTCCTTCGCCAGCTTGCGGACCAAGGGGGAGGAGGGGGTGCCGTCCTGCGGGGCCGGCTCGGCGGGGATGCCGCGGTCGGCGGGGATGCCGTGGTCGTCGGGGAGGGCCGCGAAGAACTCCTCCACGTCCTCGGAGACGATACGGCCGCCCGGACCCGTGCCGCGCACGGCGGTGAGGTCGACGCCGACGGCCGCGGCGACCTGCCGGGCATACGGCGAGGACAGGAGCCGGCCATTGGTGCCGACGGGGGCGGATGCCGCACCAGTACCGTCGAGCTCGGCCGGGGCGCCCGTGCCCGCACCGCGGCCACCCGCCGCAGCCATGGCAGCCGTGTCCCGGTCCGTCCCGGACCCGGTGGGCGTCGGCGCGCCCGGCGCCTCCGGTGGCTGTTCGCCCTCGGCCAGCAGCCAGCCGATGAGGGTGCCGGCCGGCACCGTGGCCCCGGCCGCGACCACCGGGTGGAAGAGGCCTGCGGCCTCCGCCTCGACATCCACGTCGACCTTGTCGGTGGCCAGCCTGAGCAGTGAGTCGCCCTCGGCGACGGCCGCGCCGACGGGCACCAGCCATTCGTCGATGGTGCCTTCCTGCATGGTCAGGCCGATCTTCGGCAGCAGAACCTCGACCGCCACGTCGGTCACGACCTTTCGAGAAGGCGCCGGCACCCCTGGGCGATGCGGGCGCGGTCGGGCACGTACGCCTTCTCCAGGACCGGCGAGAAGGGCACGGGTGAGAAGGGGGCGCCGATGCGCAGGACCGGTGCGTCGAGGTAGTCGAAGACCACGTCCTGGATCTGGGCGGCGATCTCCGCGCCGAGCCCGCCGAAGGTGACGGCCTCGTGCACCACGAGCACCCGGTTGGTGCGGCGGACGGAGGCGAACATCGTCTCGGTGTCCAGGGGCTGCACGGTGCGAGGGTCGATCACCTCGATCTCGACGCCTTCGGCGGCGAGTTCGTCGGCTGCCGCGAGGGCCTCCCCCACCATGCGGCCCAGGGCGATCACGGTGACGTCGGAGCCCTGCCGCGCGGTGTGCGCCTGCCCCAGGGGGATGCCGTAGATCTCCTCGGGCACCTCGCCGGTGCTGCCGAGCAGCACCTTGTTGAGCATGACGACGGTGGGGTTGTCGTCCCGGATGGCCGAGACCGTCAGGCCCTTGGCGGTGTACGCGTCGCACGGCATCACCACCTTGAGGCCGGGCACATGGGCCAGCCACGCCTCCAGGCTCTGGCTGTGCTGGGCCGCCGCGCCGAGGCCCGCTCCGGAGGCGGTCGTGATGGTGAGCGGCACGGACAGCGCGCCGCCGAACATGTACTTCATCTTCGCCGCCTGGTTGACGATCTGGTCGAGGCAGACGCCGATGAAGTCCATGAACATCAGGTCGACGACGGGGCGCAGGCCCCGGGCGGCGGCGCCCACGCCGAGGCCGACGAGGGCGGCTTCGGAGATCGGGGTGTCGATCATGCGGCGGGGGCCGAACTCGTCGAGCAGGTTGTCGAACATGCGGAAGACGCCGCCGTATCCGGCCACGTCCTCCCCGGCGACGAAGACGTTCTCGTCCTCGCGCATGGCCTGGGCGAGCCCCTCGTTGAAGGCCTTGACGTAGGTGAGTTTGCGCGTGGCGACGGCCGCCGCCTCGGTGGTGGTGGTCATGGCGGTCATCCCGAGTAGACGTTCAGCAGCAGGTCGGCGGGGTCGGGCAGCGGGCTCGCCTCGGCGTATGCGATGGCTTCGGCGATCTCGTCGCGCGTGCGCTGCCATACGTCGTCGAGTTCCGTGCGGGTGGCGGTGCCGTCGGCGATCGCGCGGGTCTCGATCAGGTCGATGGGGTCGCGGGCCTTCCACGCGGCGACTTCCTCGTCCGAGCGGTAGGGGTGGCGCAGGCCCTTGACGCCCTGGTGGTCGAAGTAGCGGTAGGTCTTGGCTTCGATCATCATGGGGCCCGCTCCGGATCTGGCGCGTGCGACGGCGTCGGTGGCGGCGCGGTGGACGGCGATCGCGTCCATGCCGTCGACGATCACGCTGGGCATGCCGTAGGCGGCGGCCCGGTCGGCGACGTCGGTGAGCAGCATGTGGGCGGATTGCGGGGTGAACTCGGCGTAGCCGTTGTTCTCGCAGACGAAGACCACGGGCAGGCCGAGGATGGCGGCCATGTTGGCGCCCTCGTGGAAGGCGCCGATGTTGGTGGATCCGTCGCCGAAGAAGGTCACGGCGACGCTGTCCTGGCCCTTGTAGCGGGCGGCGAAGGCGGCGCCCACGGCGATCGGGACGCCGGCGCCGACGATGCCGTTGGCGCCGAGCATGCCGCGGGTGAGGTCGTTGATGTGCATGCTGCCGCCGCGGCCGAGGCAGGCGCCGGTGATCCGGCCGTAGAGTTCGGCGTACATCGCGCGGAAGCCGACGCCCTTGGCCACGGCGTGTCCGTGGCCGCGGTGGGTGGAGGTGATCTGGTCGTCGTCGCGCAGGGCCGTCATCACGCCGGCGGCGACGGCTTCCTGGCCGACGTACAGGTGCAGGAAGCCGGGCAGCTTGCCGGCCTCCATGAGTTTTCCCGCCTCGGTCTCGAACAGCCGGATGCGCACCATGCGTTCGTGCAGATCCCTGATGACCGCGGTACTGACCTGCGGGGATTTCTTCGACGCCGTTGACGCTCGTTGAGCCATCGTCCGCCCCTTCGCCCGAGGGAGGTTGCCAAGCAATCAGAGTTACTTGTGTCGGTCTACAGTAACCGGCATTCAGGCACCTTACTGAACAGCGTCTCTAATTACTACGCCTCGGACCCGGCTCGTCGCTCCGCTCGTCCACCAACTCCACGACGTTGCCCTCCGGATCCGCCCAGAAGCTGATCCGCCGAGCGCCCGCGCGGACGACGACCGGGTCCGACAGGGGCCGGGCGCCCGCGCCCCGCAGCGCCGCAACGACCGGGTCCATGTCATCGACATGGAAGGTGAGATACGACAGTCCCGGCCGCCCGGCGGACCAGGGCGCCACGCCCGCCGACACCGGCGCCGACCGGGACAGGATCAACTTGACGCACCCTCCGGAGGGCACCCGCAGCCAGGCGACCGTCAGCTCGCCGCCCAGCCCCGCCGGACCTCCGACGGACGCCGGCACGCGCGAGCGGCGCTCGGCGCGGCAGCCGATCACGTCGCGGTAGAAGCGCTCCATCAGCCCGAGGTCGCGCACCACCACACCCACCTCGAACGGTCGCGTCATGACCATCACCCCCACCCCCATGGCACACCGAGCGCCAACTTCCACACTTTCTATTGACAGACCACACTAAGTCCTGTTGCAGTTTCGGACACAGCCCAGCTGTCGCGTTCCGAAGCCGGTCACCGGCTCGCGGCTGGGAGGATTGTGAGGACATCGTGGTCCAGACCAGTTCACCGGAGATTCGGGAAACAGCGACCGAGCGCAGGTCACCGGCCTCCGCCCCCTCCACCCCCGAATACTCGTCGTGGATCAGCCAGGACCGGTCCACCGACGCCGCGTCCGTGACGATGCGGCGGGAGGCGGCCGAACTCGTCGAACGGGTGATGGCGCATTATCGCGCCAACACGACGCACGAGGCGGACGGCCAGTGGGCGGAACCCGTGGCCAACTACCTCGACGCCGACCGCTGGCAGCGCGAGACGGACGCCGTCCACCGCAGCGTCCCGCTGCCGCTCGCGATGTCGTGCGAGCTGCCCGGGCCGAACACCTACAAGGCGATCGACGTGCTCGGCGTTCCGGTGCTGATCACACGCGACCGGCAGGGTGCCGTGCACGCGATGATCAACGCCTGCCGGCACCGGGGCGCCCGGCTCCTCGAAGCCGGCTGCGGCGTGTCCAAGCGGCTCACCTGCCCCTACCACTCCTGGTCGTACGACCTGGCCGGGGAGTTGCGGGGCGTGTACGCGGAGAAGACCTTCGGCGAGGTTCCGCGTGAGGGACGAGGCCTGGTGCGGCTCCCGGCCGGGGAGCGCGCGGGGATCGTCTTCGTGTCGCTGGACCCGGCGGCCGAGCCCGACCTGGACGACTGGCTGGGCGATCTGCAGCCGCTGCTGGAAGGCCTTCGCCTGGCGGAGTGCCACCACTACGCCACCAGCGAGCTGACCAGCCCCAACTGGAAGGTCACCCTCGACGGGTATCTGGAGACGTACCACTTCGCCTCACTCCATCCGAAGACGGTCTTCGAGACGAACCTCTCGAACATGATGGCCCACGACACCTGGGGCCCCCACCAGCGCATCGCACCCGCGCTGCGCCCCATCGCGCAGGCGAGCGAGCTGCCGCCGGACCAGCGTGACCCCGGAGACTGTGTCGGGCCCATCTACTGGCTCTTCCCGGGACTCGCGATCGCCGGCGGCTGGCGCCAGAAGATCGCCGTGTCCCTGGTGCTCCCCCGGACGGCGACCGAATCGGTGACCCAGCAGATCATCCTGCTGCGGGAGCCGGCGGTCACCGAGGAGGAACGCCAGGCCGCCGACCGGTTCGGCGCCTGGTTTCACGAGGTGGTCCGCGACGAGGACTACGCGACGACGTACGGAGTCCAGCAGGGGCTGAAGGCCCTCGCCGCAGCGGGAACCGACTTCGTCTTCGGGCGCAACGAGCCCGGCCTCCAGCACTTCCACCGCACCGTTCACCAGCACCTGGACGAAGCCGCCAGGTGACCGACCCACAACAAGCGCAGGAGAACTCCATGGTGGCTACGGGCAGCCTCGACGGACGTGTCGCGGTGATCACGGGCAGCACGCGAAGCATCGGCCGCGCCATCGCCGAGGCCTTCCTGGCCGACGGCGCCACGGTCGTCATCAGCGGCCGCAGCGAGATCAAGGGCAAGCAGGCCCTGGAGGAGCTGGACGCCGGGGAGCGGGCCGTCTTCCACCCCTGTGACGCAAGCAGCCAGGAGGACATCGAGTCCCTCGCCGACTTCGCCGCCGAGCGGTTCGGGCGGCTTGACATCTGGGTCAACAACGCGGGCGGCACCCAGGGCTTCGCCCCCGTGCACGAGCTCAGCGACGAGGCCTGGAACCACGCCCTGGCCTTCAACCTCAACGCCTACTTCTACGGCACCCGCCGGGCCCTGCCGAAGATGCTCGCGGGCGGCTGGGGCCGGATCATCAACATCTCCTCGGTGGAGGGCAAGCAGGCCAACAAGCCGGCCATCAGCCACTACATCACCAACAAGCACGCCATCCACGGACTGACCAAGGCGACCGCCTTCGAGTACGGCACCCAGGGCGTCACCTGCAACGCCATCTGTCCCGGCGCCGTCGACACCGACCTCATGCGTGCCGCCGGGCCGGCCGCCGCCGAGGCCGAGGGCATCAGTTACGAGGAATGGCTCAGCCGCTTCGCCGAGCACGCCGCGACGAAGAAGATCACCACGGTGGGGCAGATCGCGGCCGTCGCCTCGTTGCTCGCGAGCGAGGCCGGGGCGGGCATCACCGGCGCGCTGATCAGCGTCGACGGCGGAACGGCGCAGTGGTAGGCGCGGGCACGGACAGCGAGCGGGAGACCTCGGTCATGAAGAGCTGGATCACGGACTGGCAGCGCAGTGAGCGGCTGCCGCACTACACCCGGGCCAACGCGGGCGAGACCCTGCCGGACCCCGCCAGCCCGCTGGGCTGGACCCTGGTCTGGGGGCGCGGTCTGCAGGGCTGGCGGCGCGGCTTCGTCGGGTTCGGCATCTACCGCGACGAGGAGGTGGCCGGTCCCCGGCCGCCGTTCGTCGGCATGTTCGGCGGCCACTTCTACCTCAACCTGTCCCACATGCGGCTGTTCGGCATCCGGATGGGCCAGACGGCGGACCAGATCGACGCGGCCTTCGTCGGTCAGCGCTCCGACACACCGGTGTACGTGGCGCACCCGGACGACCAGGACGAGGAGCTGACCGGCAAGGCGGGCGCGACCCTTCAGCGGATGCTCGGCCAGGCCGGCTTCCCCGAGGCCGACGCCGACCGGGACCGGCTGCGCGCCCTGCGCCGCGCACGCCCCGACCTGACGCTGCTGTCCGACGCCGAACTCGTCGCCCACGCACGGTCGTTGCTGGACGAGGTGGAGACGACCTTCCAGCGCCACGTCGAGTCGTCACTGCCCGCCTCGGTCGGACCGGCGATCCTCGGCCCGCTGTGCGCGAGCGTGGACCGCCCCGGCGCCCTGCTGGATCTGATCGGCGCTCTCGGCGACGTCGACTCCGCCTCCCCCTCGACCGGACTGTGGACGCTGTCCCGCCAGGTGGCGGCCTCGGCCGAACTGAGCACCCTGTTCGACCGGGGTCCGGCCGCGGTGGAGCGGGCGCTCGAGACCGCGACCGGGGATGTGAAGGCGTTCCGTGACTCCTTCGAGGAGTTCCTGGCGGAGTCCGGCGACCGCGGCCCCAACGAGTGGGACATCCACGCGCTGTCCTGGGAGGCGGCGCCTGTGCAGGCGCTGACCCTGGTCGACCGGATCCGGCACAGTCCCGACGACGCCTCCCCCGCCGCCCGCCACACGCGGCTGACGGAGGGGCGCGAGCGGACGGCGCGGGAGATCCGGGCCGCGCTGCCCGAGGAGACGCAGCCCCTGTTCGACGCCGGCATGCACGCCTCCCAGGTGTGGATCCCGGCCCGCGAGCGCACCAAGGCCAACTGCGTCACGGTCGTCAACGAGATCCGCATGGCCGTACGGGAACTCGGTCGCCGCGGCGTCGGGGCGGGGCTGTTCGCCCGGCCCGAGGACGTGATGATGCTGCTGGACACCGAACTGGACGACTATGTCGCCGCCCCCGCGTCCTTCGGCCCGGTGATCGCCCAGCGGCTGGAGGAGTACGCGGGTCTGTACGACCTGGAGCCGCCGTTCTTCGTCGCCGACGACGCGCAGACCGAGGTCGGCACCTGGCCGCGGCGCGCCGAGGAACGGACCCCGGCGGCCGTCGAGGGCGATGTCCTCGGCGGCGTGGGAGGCAGCCACGGCACGTACACCGGCCGGGTACGAGTGGTCACCGACCCGGCCTCGTGCGAGGCGCTGGAGCCCGGTGAGGTGCTGGTCGCGCCGATCACGGACGCGGCCTGGACCCCGCTGTTCCTGGTGGCCGGAGCGGCCGTCGTGGACGTGGGCGCACTCAACAGCCACGCCGTGGTGGTCTGCCGTGAGCTGGGCATCCCGGCCGTGATCTCCGTCGAGAACGGGACGCGGCGGCTGCGGGACGGCATGGTGATCACGGTGGACGGCGACAAGGGCACGGTCACCGTGGACAGCGTGCCGGCCGCACTCGGCCTCTGAGCAACGCGTGGGCCCGCCGCTCCCCCTGACGGGACGGCGGGCCCACGCCCATGACCACGAAGGGAACACGCCATGGCAGAGGAAGTCATCGTCGCCGGCTGGATGGACTACCAACCCGGCGACCGCGCCGCCATGTTGAAGGCCCTCGTCGAGCTGGGCCGGCGCACCCGTGAGGCGGAACCCGGCTGCCTGGACTACGCCATGACCGCCGATGCCGGTGACGAGCGGCGCATCCGGGTGTTCGAGCACTGGACCTCCCGGCAGGCCCTCGACGAGCACTTCGCCACCCCGCACATCAAGGACTTCCGCGCAGCCGTGGCGGGGCTGGTCCGGGTCGGGGTCTCCCTGACGGCCCACACGGTCGCCGCGTCACACCCCATGCGCTGAAACGAAACGGCGCCCCCTCGCCAGGGGAGCGCCGTTTCAGGTGTTCCATGCGTCAGTCGGCCAGCCGCACCAGCATCTTGCCGACATTGCCGCCGCCCAGCAGGGACAGCAGCGCCCCCGGTGCGTTCTCCAGGCCGTCCACGACCGTCTCGCGCGCAGTGATGCGGCCTTCGGCGAGCCAGCCCGCGACCCGGTGCTCGAACTCCGGCCGCAGGTCGTCGTGGTCGCGGACGATGAACCCGGACAGCGTCAGCCGCTTGAGGACCGCCTGGATCAAATGGTTGATGTCCACGGTCCGCCGCTCGCCGCCGAACTGCGACATCATGCCGCACAGGGCCACCCGGCCACCGGTCCGCAGCGCGTGCAGGGCCGCGGCGAGCTGTTCACCGCCGACGTTGTCGAAGTACACGTCGATGCCGTCGGGTGCCATCCGGGCCAGCGCGTCGCGCACCGGTTCGGCACGGTAGTCCGCGGCGTCGTCGTAGCCGAACTCCTCGACCAGCAGTGCGCACTTGCCGGGGCCGCCGGCGGTCCCGATGACGCGATCCGCGCCCAGCAGCCGCGCGAACTGGCCGGCTGCGGTGCCGACGGCGCCGGCCGCCGCCGAGACGAAGACGGTGTCGCCGGGGCGCAGCTCGGCGATCCGGGTCAGGCCCACGTACGCGGTGAATCCGGTCTGGCCGAGCAGCCCCAGCCAGGTGGGCAGCGGGGCGAGTCGCGGGTCGATACGCGCCGCCCCGTCGGTGTCCGCCCCGTTCACCACGACCCGCTCCCGCCAGCCCAGCTGGTGACGTACGAAGGCACCCGGCGGAACGGCCGGACAGCGGCTCTCCTCCACGACGCCGAGGGCCCTCCCGTCCAGCGGTGAGCCGGGGGTGAAGTTGTGCGTGTAGTGCTTCTCGGTGGTCTCCAGCCGTCCGCGCATGGACGGGTCGACGCTCATGTAGAGGTTGCGGACGAGGACCTGTCCCGCGCCGAGGGACGGCAGGGGGCGATCCTCGACGGCGAAGTCACCGGGGACCGGTTCCTTCGCGGGCCGGCGTCTGAGGCAGACCACCCGGGTGGTGCGCGGAGGCACGGCGTCACCCCTCCTGCGGGGGCGCCGTGCGCCGCTGGGCGAGCCGGCCGACCCACCCGGCCATCTGGAGGTCGGCGTGGCGCAGTTCGCCCGACTGCCACCGGGCCTGGAAGTCGAAGACACCCCGCGCCCCGGTCTTCGGGTCGCTCACCTCGACCAGTCCGTCCTCGGTGAGCCGGTACACATGCCCGGTCAGCGGGTGGATCACTTGCTTGGACATGGGGTCTCACTCCTGCACTCGGCGGCGCACGCCGCGCTTGGTCACGGTCACCGGGCCCTCGACCCGGAGCCGGCAGGCGAGCCGGGTCAGGCCGTCCACCGGTCTGCGCAGGGCCTCGATGCCCTCGCGTTCCAGCGGGCCCACGGGGGAACAGTTCTCGGCGCCCTCCTCCACCTGGACGAAGCAGGTGCGGCAGGTGCCCTTGCCGCCGCAGACGGTGGGCCAGCGGTAGCCGAGGCGCCGGGCGGCGGTGAACAGGTCCTCGCCGTCGAGTACGTCGAGTTCGGCGCCCAGAGGTCTGACCATCACCCGGTGGGTCACCTGTCCATCCACTGGTCGAGCGTCCGGTTGAAGTGGCGGATGCGGCTCTCCTGGTAGTTGGCGAGCGTGATGCCCGGCTTGCGCATCGCCTTCAGGCCCTGCTGGACGTAGGGCAGGTTCTCGCAGTCCTGGTCGAAGACGGGCCCCAGCACGCCCAGTTCGGGGATGTCGGCGAAGAGCATGTCCTCGGGCACCCAGCGGATCTTCGCCGGGGGCGGCATCTCGCCGGGCCGCTTCGGGGAGGACATGAAGATGATCTCGGCGGTGCAGGAGTCGGGGTCCAGGCCGTTGGGCCGGAACCGGTAGATGATGTTGGACTTGGCGCCGCCCCAGGGGTTGAAGTTCGGGAACAGCAAGTAGTTGATGGCGTCCAGCAGTTCGGTGTCCGGGGTCTGCGAGAAGTCCTGCGCCGAGGTGGCCGCCAGCTGCGCGCGCATCCGCTCCGCGAGGACCTGGCGGGCGGTGCCGCCGGGCGGGATCGCCGGCAGGTCGTCGCCCTCCTGCCTGACCAGGTCACGTCCCTGGGCGGCGGCGTAGAAGGCGCGCGAGTCGTAGAAGGTCTCCAGGACGTCCTCCTCCGTGACGGAGTCCGCCACGTGCGGGCTGGGCGCGCCCTGGATGTTGATCATCCGGTTCCAGTTCGGCTGGTCCGCCATCACGTCGTACTGCGAGTTGGCGTCGGCGAGCCACGGCAGCATCTGCGGGTGGGTCGCGATCACATGGAAGGACTCGATGAACGCGTCCTGGGCGACCTTCCAGTTGCAGGGCAGCACCTTGGCGATGTGCAGCGACTTGTAGCGGTTCTCCAGCGGCCAGATGTAGTAGTCGTCGAAGGTGCCGCGGTAGCTGTCGAAGGACTCCGCGTACGGGTCCATGTTGATGAAGACGAAGCCGCGCCAGGTGGCCACCTGGGCCTCGGGGAGGGCGAACTTCTCCGGGGTGACGTGCGGGAAGTCCCAGGCGCAGGGCGGGGTCTGCATCGTGCCGTCGAGGTTCCAGGCGAAGCCGTGGAAGGAGCAGCGGAACTCGCTCACATTGCCGCCGTTGGTGCGCAGTTTGCGTCCGCGGTGCAGGCACACGTTGACGAAGGCGCGGATCTCGTCCGGGGCCGTACGCACGACGATGAGCGAGTCGTTGCCGATCTCGTAGACCTCGTGGTCGCCGACCTCGGGAATCTCGCTCTCCAGACAGGCGAACTGCCACACGCGCCGCCAGACCTGGCGCATCTCGCGTTCGGCCCACTCGCGGGAGGTGAAGCGGGCGGTGTCGATGTCCTCGCTGCCGAGGGGGTCGTTCCGCTCGAACCTCAGGGCGGGCGGGACCGGGCGGCTGTCCTGGTCGAGGTAGTCCTGGACGCTGGGCCCGGGGCACCGCGCGGTACCCAGCTCCGACGTTTCGTCCATCATCTCTCCTCCGGCAGAAACTTTAGAGCGAGTGTAGTTACGGGTTGCGGTGTGGAGCAATACTCCCGACCGCGGACGACGACGACATTCCCCGAGGTCAGCACGGAATGTGCCCGGGAGTGCAGAAATTTCTCGACGCTTCCCCTCCCCAAGGCCGCTCCGGCGTGTCACACTCCGACCCACTTGAGGCTGTAGTGCCTCATAAGTTTCTCCGATCCGGGACGGTCTTGGGCCAGCCCGGTGCCAGCGCCGCGGGGATCTCACCCAGGCGGCCCGCGCCGTACCCCACGCCGGCGATCGACGCACCCCTCATACCTGTCGCGTGCCGTTCCGCCCCGCGCCGCGGGTCGCGGCAGCCCAGGCGCCACACCACGGGAGTTCTCAACGATGAGTTCCAGACCCGGTCGCGCGGTCCGCCGCGCCCTCACCGCGATCGTCCCCGCCACCGCCCTGCTCACCCTGACCGCGTGCGGCAGCGGCACCACACCGGCCGCCGGCACCTCGCAGGCGGCGGCACCCGGCTCCCCCGGCCTGACGGCGGCCCGCACGGCTCTCAAAACCTACGCGCAGCGCCCGACCGCGATCTCCGTCACCCAGCCCGTCGGCAAGCCCATCCCCAAGGACAAGAAGATCGATTTCATCCTCTGCGGCGTCCAGTCCTGCAAGGACCTCGCCGACTTCTTCACCGAAGCCGCCGGGCAACTCGGCTGGAAGGTCAAGCAGGTCGCCACCCAGGGCACGCCGGAATCCGTCCAGGCGGCCTACGAGCAGGCCGTGCGCGACAGGCCCGACGCCGTGGTCGCCTCCGGTTTCCCGCGCGCCGTCTACAGCAAGCAGCTGGCACAGCTGAAAGCGGCCGGCATCCCCGTCATCCAGTCCAACGCCGACGACGTGGTGGGCGACGGCATCTCCCTGCTGAAGAACGGACCCAAGGACGTCGGCGTCCAGGGCCGGATGCTCGCCGCATGGGTGGTGTCCAACAGCGACGCCAAGGCGGACACCGTCTACTTCGATCTGCCGGCCTACACGATCCTCAAGCCCGTCAAGGACTCCTTCGCCGCCAACTACAAGCAGTGGTGCGCCGGTTGCGCACTGGACAACGTCGACGTGCCGATCACTGCCGTGGGCAAGGACATGCCGGACCGCGTCGTGTCCTATCTGCGCTCACACCCGAAGGTGACCCATGTCGTCTTCTCCCTGGGCCTGCTCAACGTGGGCGTGCCCGCCGCGCTGAAGACCGCCGGCATCACCGGCAAGCACATCGTCGTCAACGTCGGTGACGCGCAGAACTACCAGTACATCCAGAGCGGTCTCACCGACGGCGCGATGGCCCTCAACTCCCACGAGACCGCCTGGCTCCAGGTCGACGCGCTGGCTAGGCACTTCACCGGCCAGTCCATGGCCGTGGACCAGAAGGCCGCGCTGCCCAACATGCTCGTCACCAAGGACAACCTGCCCTCCACCGACGGCGACTTCCCGATCGTCGAGAGCTACCAGCAGCAGTTCAAGGCGCTGTGGGGCCTGAGTTGACCCGGCCGACCGCCGCCGGCCCGAGCCGGCGGCGGCACCCTTCCCGCCCGCGGACGGAGGACCGACCGTGACTGACACCTCGTCAAAAACCCAGCAGGACACGGACGGTGAAGCGCGGCGGAAGGACCGGCCGATCCTGCGGGTGGCCGCGCTGTCGAAGAGGTTCGGCGGCACCCAGGCACTGAGCGACGTGGACCTCGAGGTCGCACCCGGCGAGATCCACGCCCTGATCGGACCCAACGGCTCCGGCAAGTCCACCCTCATCAAGATCCTCGCCGGGTACCACCACGCGGAGCCGGGAGCAGTGGCCGAACTCGACGGCGAACCCTTCGACCTCGGCCACGCCACCACCTCCCGCCATGACCGGCTCCGCTTCGTCCACCAGGAACTGGGCCTGGTGGGCGAGTTGAGCGCCATCGACAACCTCGCCCTCAGTCACGGCTTCGCCCGCACCGCCCTGGGCAACATCGACTGGCCGCAGATGGCGAGGCGGACGACCGCCCTCGTCCAGCGGTTCGGCGTCGACATCGACATACACCGTCCCCTGGCGAAGGCGACCCCCGTCCAGCGCACGGTGGTGGCCATCGCCGCCGCACTCCAGGGCTGGGAGGGCGGCCGCGGTGTCCTGGTGCTCGACGAGCCCACCGCCGTGCTTCCGCCCGGCGAGGTGGCCCGTCTGTTCGACATCGTGCGGGAGATCCGCGACGGCGGCGCCGGCGTCCTGTACGTCTCCCACCGCATGGACGAGATCTTCGCGCTCGCCGACCGGGTCACCGTCATCCGCGGCGGACGCCGCATCGCCACCCGCCCGGTCGCCGAACTCACCCCACGCTCGCTGGCGGAACTGATGGCGGGCGAGGAGACGCACACCGCGCCCGACACGGACCACCGTCCGGCACCCTCCACCGCTTCCGCCCCTTCCGTACTGCAGATACGCGGCCTACGGGCCGGGCCACTGCGAGGAGTCGACCTCGACCTGGCACGCGGCGAGCGCCTGGGCATCACCGGGCTGGTCGGCTCCGGGCACGAGATCGTGCCGTACCTGGTGTGCGGGGCCCACACCGGACCGGTCAGCGGCCGGCTGCGGCTGCCGGAACGCTCCGAGCAGTGGACCGAGGCACGCGACGCCGACACCCTGGGCCTGCCCATGGTCCCGGCAGACCGGGCAGCCGAGGGAGTCATCGGCGACTTCTCGGTCGGTGAGAACCTCACCCTCCCACTCCTGCGGCGACTGCGCGCCAAGGTCGGGCGCTTGCACCGGCGTCGCGAGTCCGCCCTGGTCGAGGACTGGATCCGACGGGTCGGGGTGCGCACAGCCGGCCCCGGCGCCCGGATCACCACCCTGAGCGGCGGCAACCAGCAGAAGGTCGTCATGGCCCGCTGTCTGGCCCAGCACCCACCCGTCCTGGCGCTGTGCGAACCCACGGCCGGCGTGGACATCGCCACCCGCCTGCAGCTGTACGACCTGATAGAGCGGCAGGCCGCGGAGGGCATGGGCGTCATCGTCTGCTCCTCCGACACCCAGGAC
Organism: Streptomyces sp. NPDC047043; assembly: GCF_040644055.1. Lineage (NCBI taxonomy): Bacteria > Bacillati > Actinomycetota > Actinomycetes > Kitasatosporales > Streptomycetaceae > Streptomyces > Streptomyces sp. NPDC047043. Next base: position 28,465 of record NZ_JBEYVO010000053.1, on the reverse strand, counting down.
CTGCTCGCGCTGTGCACCCGCGTCCTGGTGGTACGGGACGGCCAGATCGCACGGGAGATCAGCGGCCGGGACATCACCGAACGCGCGCTCGTGCACGCGATGGAAGGAACCGAGTGACATGACATCGACCCCGACCCGGGCGGTGCAACGCCCGCCGTCCGCAGCGCAGAGGCCCGCGCCGTTCCTGCGGGGCACGCCGGTGCGACGAGCGGTGGCGGCCCTGTCGTTCCGGAACATCGGCGCCGTGTACGTATGGCTGGTCATCGTCGTGATCTTCTCCGTCTGGGCGCCGGACACGTTCCCGACCGCCATCACGGTCAAGCAGGTACTCAACGGCAACGCCGTGGCCGGCCTGGTGGCACTGAGCGTCGTACCGCCCCTGGCCGCACGCGTCTTCGACCTCTCGGTCGCCTACACCATGTCGCTCACCAGCGTGCTGACCGCCCGTTTCCTGGTCTCCGCCGGACTGGGTCCCGGGGTGGCGGTCGCCCTGGCGATGACCGCCGCGCTGCTGGTGGGAGTCGTCAACGGCATCGTGGTCGTGGTCCTGCGCGTCGACTCGTTCATCGCCACCCTGGCCACCGGCGCGCTGATCCAGTCACTGATCACCATGGTCACCGACGACAGCTCCATCACCGGCGTGCAGTTGCTCGCCAAACCGTTCGCGAGCATCGCCCAGCTCGACGCGGGCGGCATCACCCTGCCGGTGCTGTATCTGCTGCTCGCCGCGCTGACCATCTGGTTCCTGCTGGAACACACCGCCACCGGACGCCGGTTGTACGCGACCGGCTTCAACGCCGACGCGGCCCGGCTGCAGGGCGTGCGCACCGACCGGCTGCGCTTTCTGACCCTGGTGGCCTCCGCGCTGCTCTCCGGTTTCGCCGGCGTCGTCTTCGCGTCCTCGGTCGGTTCCGGATCGCCGACCGCGGGCACCCCGTACCTGCTGTCGGCCTACGCCGCCGCCTTCGTCGGGGCCACCCAGTTGCGTGCGGGCCGCTTCAACGCCTGGGGCACCGTACTCGCGGTGCTCCTGCTCGGGACCGGCATCACGGGACTGGGGCTCGCCACCAGCGCGCAGTGGGCCACAAGCCTGTTCACCGGCTCCGTCCTCATCGTGGCACTGGTCCTGACGGGTGGCCGGCTCACCCTGCCCGCCGTTCTGCGCCGCCGGAGGGGAAGCCACTCGCGTGTCGGCTCCGAGGCTGCCTCGGAGGACGACGCCTTGACCACCATCGACAAGGAGACCGCCAAATGAAGGCTGTGCAGTACCGGAAGGTCGGACAGGCCCCCGAGGTCGTCGAGGTTCCCGCGCCCCGACCGGGGCCGGGCCAGGTGCTGTTGAAGGTGACCGCGGCGGGGCTGTGCCACTCCGACCTCGCCGTCATGGGGTGGCCCGAGGAGCAGTTCCCCTATCCGCTGCCGATGACGCTCGGCCATGAGGGTGTCGGCACCGTCGCGGAGGTGGGCAGCGGAGTCAGCGCGGTGGCGGAGGGCGACGAGGTGGCGGTGTACGGCCCCTGGGGCTGCGGTCAGTGCCCCAAGTGCGCGGTGGGCAAGGAGAACTGCTGCCCGCACGCCGCCGGACTCGGCATCCTGCCGCCGGGACTCGGCTCCCCCGGCGCGCTCGCCGAGTACATGCTGGTGGACTCGCCCCGGCATCTGGTGCCGCTGAACGGACTGGACCCGGTGCGGGCCGCCCCGCTCACCGACGCGGGGCTGACGCCCTATCACGCGATCAGGAAGTCACTGCCCAAGCTGGTCCCGGGCAGCACGGCGGTGGTGATCGGAGTCGGCGGCCTGGGTCACCTGGCCGTGCAGTTGCTCCGCGCTCTGACACCGGCCACGGTGGTCGCCCTCGACGTGAGCAAGGAGAAGCTGGAGCTGGCCCACGCCGTGGGCGCGCACCAGACGCTGCTCTCCGACGGCGCGGCCGCCGCACGGGTGCGGGAGCTCACCGGCGGGATCGGAGCGGACGTGGTCCTGGACTTCGTGGGCGCCGAGGCGACGCTCGCCGTGGCCGCGGCCTCGGTGGCGGTGGAGGGCGATGTGACGGTCGTCGGCCTCGGCGGAGGCACCCTGGCGGTCGGCTTCGGCGGCGGGCTGCCGTTCGAGGTCTCCGCCTCGTTCCCCTACTGGGGCAGTCGCCGGGAGCTCATGGAGGTGGTCGAGCTGGCGCGACGGGGTCTGGTCTCCTCACACGTCGAGACCTTCACGCTCGACGAGGCGCCTGCTGCCTACCAGCGTCTGCACGCAGGTGACATCACGGGCCGCGCGGTGGTGCTGCCGCACGCGTGAGCCGCCCGCGTACAGGGCCGGCGCCCGAGCCCGACTCAGGCGCCGGCCCGCTGCTGTGCGCTCTTGCGGCCGGTCACCGTGCGCTCCACGCAACGCCGCAGCACCGTCAGGAACTCCGGTGTCTGCCAGGGGCCGCGGTCCACGCGCCCGGTGTCGTCCACGCCCAGGTCCTGCATGTCGTAGCGGCCCCTGCAGTGACCGAGGGTGAAGTAGCAGACCTCACCGAGACCGTGCCGCTTGAGGTACAGCACCGGTCGGGGCGCGCTGTCGAGGGCCGCCGTGCCGCCCTCGGCGAAGCCACGGCAGGGCCCTGTGTACTCGGCGTGCAGCAACACCTTCAACTCCCCGTGCAGCTCGCACACGTACAGCTCGTCGGTGACCGTGAAGGGGCCGATCCCGGCGACCAGCGGATGGCCGGGATCGGTCACGCGCACCTCGTACGGCTCGATCGGCGGGTGGGCCAGAAACTGGCTGCCGAGTACCTGAGGCAGTTCCCCCAAGAGCCGTGGAGTCGTGAACTCCCGCGCACCGCCGCACGCCGACGGCTCGATCACCGCGTTGGTGCCGTGCAGGGCGAGCCAGTGACCGCCCCGCTCGACGAACCGGGCCAGCGCGACCCGCTGCGCCGGGCGGGGCCGTACGTCACAGGTGTAGGTGATCAGCAGGTCGGCCCGGTCGAGGGCGTCCACGCAGTCGTAGTCCTGGTGGACGGTCGTGCGCACCCTCGGATGCTCACCGAGCAGTTCCAGCAGCCGCAGCCGCGCGTGGTCGAAGTCGTGCCACCGGCCGCCGCAGACGAGTACGGCATCCAGGCGGCCTGCCGGGCCCGCCACGGCTCAGTACTGGACGCGGGTGAGCAGCCCGCCGTCCACCACGAGGTTGACCCCGACGCAGAAGGAGCCGGTCCGCCCGAGCAGGAACGCCACCGCCGCGGCCACGTCCTGCGCGGTGCCGTAGCGGCCGATCGGAAGCTTGGCGAGCACTTCTTCGTAGACCTCCGGGCGGCTGGTGCGGATGGTCTCCCAGGCGCCGCCGGGGAAGTCGATCGGGCCGGGCGAGACGGTGTTGACGCGGATGCCCTTCGGTGCGAGGGCGTGCGCGAGGGCGGAGGCGTGCTGGACGACGGCCGCCTTGAGCGCGGAGTAGGAGTTCGCTCCGGCCGGGCGCGCGGTGTCGGAGGCGTTGGTGGTGCCGATGGCCACGACGGCGGCCCGGTCGGAGGCCTCCAGATGGGGCAGGGCGGCCTCGACGAGTCCCGCGAAGGGGATCAGGTCGCCGCGCAGGCTGGCTTCCCAGGACTCGGGGCCTTTCACATTGCCCGCCGACACGTTGGACACCAGCAGGTCCAGGCCGCCGAGTGCGCCGGCCGCCCGCTCCACGAAGCCGGCGAGGGCCTGCGGGTCGGTGACGTCGGCCGCTTCCTCGAACACCGTGGCGCCCTCGGCGCGCAGCTCGGCGGCGGCCTTGGCCAGCCCTTCTTCACCTCGGGCGCACAGCGCCAGCGCGCAGCCCTCCGCCGCCAGTGTCGCGGCGATCGCCCGGCCTATGCCCCGGCTCGCACCGGTCACCAGCGCCTTGGCGCCCGTAAGTCCCAGATCCATCGATGTCACTCCTTCGTGATTGCCGAAACGAGGCCCGGTGCCTCAGTTGCCGGGGAGTTGCGAGAACGGCACCCGGTCCACCCGCGGCTCGGGCGGCAGCTTGAGCACCCGTTCGCCGATCAGGTTGCGCTGGATCTGGTCGGTGCCTCCGGCCAGCCGGTAGCCGGGGGCGCCGAGGAGATGCTCGGTCCAGGCGAAGGTGCCCGGTTCCCCGGTGTCGGCGCTGATGCGCGCCCCCATCAGCTCGGCGGCGACCTGTCCTGTGCGGGTGAGCAGTTCGGAGGCCATGAGTTTGGTCAAGGACGCCTCCGGGCCCGGCCGGCCGCCGGCCGCGCTGGTCCTGGCGACGCGTGCGACGGTCGCCGCGCGCAGGGCGCTTCGGACGTACAGGTCGGCGAGGCGCTGGCGGACCAGCGGGTCCCCGGTGCGGCCGAGGGAGCGGGCGAGGGCGAGGACGTCGGTGAAGGTGCCGCCCTTGCGGCGGTTGCCGCTGCCGGAGGCGGTGCGTTCGAAGGCGAGGGTGGTGGTGGCGACCTCCCAGCCCTGACCGGGGCGCCCGATCCGGAGCCGGTCCGGGACGCGTACACCGCTGAGGAAGACCTCGTTGAAGGAGGCGCCGCCGCTCATCTGACGGATGGGGCGCACCTCCACTCCGTTGGCGTCCATCGGTACCAGGAAAGCGGTGATGCCGGCCTGTTTGACGACGTCCGGGTCGGTGCGGGCGAGCAGCAGGCCGTAGTCGGCGAACTGGGCGCCCGAGGTCCACACCTTCTGACCGTCGATCACCCACTCGTCACCCTCCTGCCGGGCGCGGGTGCGCAGGGCCGCGAGGTCCGATCCTGCGCCGGGCTCGCTGAAGAGCTGGCAGGCGAGCAGGTCGGTGCGCAGGAAGGCGCGGGCGTGGTCGCGGCGCTGCTCGGCGGTCCCGAACAGGGAGACGGCCATCGCGACCAGGCGCACGGTGACGCTGATCAGCTCGGTCGACGGCGGTACCTCGAAGGCCGACTCCTCCTCGGCGAAGGCGGCCACATGGGCGGCGGTCAGACCCGCGCCGCCCTTGTCCGCGGGGAGGGTGAGCGCCTGGTAGCCGGCGTCGAACCGGGCTCGCTGGTAGGCGCGGCAGCGGTCCAGCAGCAGGCGTTCCTCGCTCTCCGGCAGGTTGTGGAACACGGCGAGGTCGGCGGCCTGGGTGACGGAGTCCGGCGCCCGCGCCGGTTCCAGCACGGTGGCCAGCCACTGCCGGACCTGCCTGCGCCATGCGTCCGGATCCAGCTCGGACATGGCTCCTCCTCGGACACTTACCAGACGGTGGATTTAGTAACGGGGTGTGGGGCAATGCGCCCGTCACCCGCTGAAACAAGCGGTAATGACTCCGCTCCGGATCAGAGTGTTCCGCACTTTCTTGATAAACGCTACAGTCTCAGCATGTCCTCTCCCTTGAAATCGGGAGAGGCCCGAGGAGCCGCCGGAGGAGCCATGTCGCTGCTGCCACTCGACCGTCGCGCCCAGGAGTCACCCGACGAGCCCGCCCTGGCGGACGACCTGGACGTGCTGTCCTGGTCCCGCCTCGCCGACCAGGTGGCGCGGGCGGCGGCCCGGCTCCTCGAGTTCGCGCCCGGCCCCGACGACCGGATCGCCGTCCTCGGTGACAACGCGATCCCGACGCTGGTGACTCATCTGGCCGGCCTGCGCGCCGGAGTGGGGACCGTCGCCACGTCCCGGAACCTCACCTCGGGCGAACTCGTCGAGCAGATCATCGACGCGGGCGTGACCGGGATCGTCGCCGGACCCGTCGGCGCGGGTGCCGCGCTCGACGCGGCCCGTGAACTGGGCCTGCCGGTGGTCTTCCACGGGACCCCGGCGCTCGGCCACGCCTTCGACTGGGAGCGGTGGCTGGCCGCCGCACCCGCCGGGCACACCCTCCCCGAGGGCCGACCCGCCCGGCCTCCGCTCGTCTACACCTCCGGAACCACCGGACGGGCACGCGGTACTGAGGTGCGCTGGGTCAGCGACCCGGTCGCCGACAGCTGCGCCTACCTCGCCGCGATGTCCGCCCGGCCCGGATTCCCGCCGGGACCACACCTGGTGTGCGGTCCCCTGCAGCACAACGCCCCGCTGACCTCGCTGCGGCACCTTGCGGCCGGTCAGCCAGTGGTCGTCCTCGGCAGATACGACGCGGAGACGTTCCTGAGCCGGGTGAACAAGTGGCGGGTCACCTCGACGGTGATGGTGCCCACTCACTTCCAACGCCTCCTCGCCCTCCCGGACGAGGTCCGCGCCCGGTACGACGTCTCCAGCCTGCGGCAGGTCTCCCACACCGGCTCCGCGTGTCCACCGGACGTCAAGCGAGCCATGATTGACTGGTTCGGTGCCGTGCTGACCGAGTCCTACGGCGCCAGCGAAGCGGGCACCGTGGCACGCATCAGCAGCGAGGAGTGGCTGGCCCACCCAGGCTCGGTCGGGCGCGTGCGTCCCCCCTTCGAGGTCCTGGTCACCGATGACGACGGTCGGCAACTGCCGCCCGGCGAACCCGGGCTGCTGGCCTTCCGGGCCCCGGAGGACCAGGGCGTCCGCTACCACGCCGACCCGGACAAGACCAAGGCCGCCTACCTCGCCCCCGGCGTCTTCACCCTCGGCGACATCGGCTACGTCGACGCGGACGGCTACATCTTCATCACCGACCGGGCCGCGGACATGGTGGTCTCCGGCGGGGTCAACCTCTACCCGGCCGAGAGCGAGGCCGTACTGCGACAGCACCCGGCGGTCGCCGAGGTCGCCGTCATCGGCGTGCCCGACCCGGACTTCGGCGAGTCCCTGCGGGCGCTGATCGTGGCCGCGGACGAACCGCCCGCCGACGAACTGGACCGGTTCTGCCGCGAGCGCCTCGCCGCCTACAAGTGCCCCAAGTCGTACGAGTTCGTGCCCGACCTGCTGCGCAACGCGATGGGCAAGCTCGACAAGCGCGCGATGCGCCGCCCCTACTGGGCCTCCGAACGGACCATCGCCGGCTGAGCCGCACCTCCGTCCCCGCTCACCCCTGTGCCTGCTCACCCCTCTGAAGGTTCACCATGACCGAACTCCTCCTCATCCGGCACGGCCTCCCGCTGGCCGGTGTGTTCGATCCGGGGCTGTCCCCGGAGGGCACCGCCCAGGCCGAACATCTCGCCGCCTGGCTCGGACACGAGGACCTCGACGCCCTGTACGTCAGCCCGTATCGGCGGGCCCGCGAGACCGCCGCGCCCCTGGAACGGCTCACCGGCATGACCGCCACCGTCCTCGACGACCTGCGCGAGTGGGACACGGACGTGTCCCAGCCCTACACACCACCCGAGCAGATCGGCGCCGACGATCCCCGGGCGGCGGCACTCGCCGAGGGACGCTTCGAGGACTTCGTGCCCGACCTGGACCGGGACGCCTTTCGGGCCCGTGCCGTCCGTGCCATGGACACCATCCTCGACGCCCATCCCGGTGGACGGGTCGCGGCCGTGTGCCACGGCGGCATCACCAACACCTATCTGGCGACGGTGCTGGGCCTGCCCACCATGTTCTGGTTCCACCCCGACTACACGTCCGTCAGCCGGGTGCGGCGCATGCGCGGCGGTCGCACCGTCCTGCACTCGGTCAACGAGACGGCCCACCTGATCGCCGACCGTGCCGTGGACGCCGACACGGCCGCCTGACCCGTCCCACACCCCAGGAGGTCCCGGCCATGCCCGGATCCGTCATCGTCGCCGGTGCCAGGACGCCCATCGGCAAACTGCTGGGCGCCCTCGGCTCCCTGTCCGCGGTCGACCTCGGCGCCCACGCCATCCGCGCGGCCCTGGCCGCCGTAGACCTGGAGCCGGCGGCCGTGGAAGCCGTCGTCATGGGCCATGTCGTCCAGGCCGGCGCCGGCCCCAACCCGGCACGGCAGGCCGCGGTCCAGGCCGGCATCCCCTTCTCCGTGCCCGCGAGCACCGTCAACAAGCTCTGCCCGTCCGGACTGCACGCCATCGCCCTGGCCGACCTGATGATCGCCTCGGGCCGTCACGACGTGGTCGTGGCCGGCGGCATGGAGTCCATGTCGAACGCCCCGCACCTGCTGCGCGCAGCCCGCACCGGCTGGAAGTACGGTTCGGCGGCGGCGGAGGACGCCCTCGACCGCGATGCCCTCGTCTGCGCCTTCGACGGCGTCTCCATGGGCGCGGCGACCGAGCACTACCAACGGCCCTTCGACCTGACCCGTGGCGAACAGGACGAATACAGCGCGCTCTCCCATCAAAGGGCCGCCCAGGCCCAGGAGTCGGGTGCGTTGTCCGAGGAGATTACCCCCGTCGCCGTGGCCGGGCGCCGGGGCGAGACGGTGGTCGCCGCCGACGAGGGCGTACGACCCGGGACCACCGGCGAAAGCCTGGGACGCTTGAAGCCCGCCTTCGCCGACGCGGGCACCATCACCCCCGGCAACGCCTCACAACTCTCCGACGGCGCCGCGGCCGTCGTCATGATGAGCGCCGAACGCGCCCGGAGAGAAGGGCTGACGCCGCTCGCCGAGATCGGTGCCTACGGCACGGTCGCGGGCCCCGACCCCTCGCTGCTCGTCCAGCCGGCCGGTGCGATCCGCGACGCGCTGTCCCGGGACGGCCGGCTCAAGGCCGCCGACCTGGACCTGTTCGAGATCAACGAGGCGTTCGCCTCGGTGGCCCTGGCCTCCGTACGGGAACTGGACATCCCCCTGGACAAGGTGAACGTCAACGGCGGAGCGATCGCGCTCGGACACCCGGTCGGCATGACCGGAGCCCGGCTGGTCCTGACCCTCGCGGCCGAACTGCGACGGCGCGGAGGCGGCAGCGGAGCGGCCGCTCTGTGCGGGGGCGGCGGCCAGGGCGACGCACTACTGCTGCACGTGCCGACACCGGCCTGAACCCGGAGCTGAACACCATGAACGACCAACAGCCCACGGTCGACGCCACTCTCACCGTCGAGACCCGCACCCGGGCCGCGGACGGCGTCGTCTCCCTCACCCTGCGCCACCCGGACGGGGGCGCGCTCCCCGCCTGGACGCCGGGCGCCCACATCGACGTACTGCTGAACGGCGACGACGGTGGCGACCTGATCCGTCAGTACTCCCTGTGCGGGCACCCCGCCGAACGCGACGCCTGGCAGATCGCCGTACTGCGCGAGCCCAAAGGCCGGGGCGGTTCCGCACACATCCACGACCACCTGCACGAAGGCGCCAAGCTACGGGTCCGCGGACCGCGGAACAACTTCCCGCTGCGGCCGGCCGCACGACATCTCTTCATCGCCGGCGGTGTCGGTATCACGCCCATCCTGCCCATGGTCGAGGCAGCCGAGGCCGCCGGAGCCGACTGGCGCCTGCTGTACGGCGGCCGCACCCGGACCTCCATGGCGTTCCTGGACCGTCTCACCCCGTACGGGGACCGAGTACTCGTCCGTCCGCAGGACGAGTACGGCCTGCTGGACCTTGCCACGTTCCTCGGCGTGCCCGAGGAAGGCACCCTGGTCCACGCCTGCGGTCCCGAACCCCTGCTGCGCGCGGTGCAGGAGCAGTGCGCGACCTGGCCGCCCGGCACGCTGGGCGTCGAACGCTTCGCCCCGGTACGGACGGCCGAGACCGGCCCTGCCGATGCCTTCGAGCTGGAGCTCGCCCGTTCCGGGCTCATCCTCACGGTGGCACCGGACCGTTCGGTGCTCGAAACCGTGGAGGAGGCCGGCGTAACGGTCGACTTCTCCTGCCGGGAAGGCACCTGCGGCACCTGCGAGACCGACGTGCTCGACGGCACACCCGACCACCGCGACTCGCTGCTGTCCGAGGACGAACGAGCCGCCGGCGACACCATGCTCATCTGCGTCTCCCGCTCGTGCGGCCCCCGCCTCGTCCTCGATCTATGACGGCGGTCAGCTCCGATCGGACAACGACTCAACAGGGCTGCCAGCGATGATCTGCCGCGCGGTTTCCGTGATGGGCTGCTCTGCAGCGAAGGCGTGCGCCCGTAGTCGTGCCCGTGCCTGGTCGATCGACAGTCCGAGCTGAACACTGAGGATCCCAATCGCCTGGTGTACTTCGGCGCGATGGAGGTTGCCAGGGCCGCCCGTTTCCAGGGCGTTGCCGATCGGCCCGTCGGGACTCCAATCGGTGGCAAGCAGATGGCTGGTGACACCTGTGGCGACGGTTGTCGCCAGGGTCCGTTCCCGTGAGTTCAATGGGCGAGCTTCGAGCCGGTGACCGGTGTGCCCCGACGGTGAAGGCCCCGGCGGCCAACGGGAAGGCGAACACCGCGTTCACCCCGAGGATGTGGGCGCTGGTGCAGAAGGGGGACCAGTACCCGTGGCCCTCGGTGACGTCGGGGAGCAGGCAGGGCGTCCCGGTCCTGGCGGCCCGTCGACTGGGGCCGTCCCCGAGGGTGAACTGGAGGTCGTCGAGGTGGGCGGCGCCCTGGTCGCTGAACCACAGCAGCACCGGGTCATTCCGTCCGACAGTGACTGCGATGCCGTCCATGTTCAGCAGGGCTGCGCAGCGGCGGGCCCAGGCGGTGGAGTGCGCGTGCGGCCAGGGCGGGTCCAGGGTGGCCAGGAGCTTTCGGAGAGCGACGTAGGGCATGGGATGCCTCCCCTGATGCGGCATCCGCCCTGGCACGGGGGTGGCGATCGAGGCGTTGCGGCGTGCACGGGTATGTTGACATGTTCCCCGGCCGGGACGGGACGACGGCGTCCTCCCCCTGCTTCCCAGTGAGGGGACGTTCCCGCAACCGGGGGCCGGGGTTGCGTGCAGGGGCCATGTCGCCATCCGGTCCGCAAGCCGCAAGCATCCCGTCCGGTTTGCGCACGATCTGGTGACAAGCTGTCGACACCCAGTCAGGAGGCTTTCGGCGCGTCTGAACGTCGCCTTGCGGGCCAGGGCGAGGGCCTGCTTGTCGGCCCGAAGGGCCAGGTCCGGACGTGCCAGCCTTCGAAGGGCGATGGCGACCGTGTTGAGGACGCTGGACTCGATCCAGTGCCGTCTCGAGTCCTTGACCATGGCGAGGGCCCGTTCGGCCTGCTTTGAGATTTTCCTCGACCTGCGCACACTGCGCGCCTCCGGCGCGGTCACCGCGGAGGATGTGCGTACGGTGTCCGCGCTCGGCCGTGGCGTCTCGCTGCACATCATCGGCGCTCCCGCGGGGATCCGCCCCTGCCTGCTGCCGGTTCCGCAGGTCACCTTGCACTGCGGCATGGCGTCCGCGTGGGAACAGTGGGCCTGATGCTCATCCTCAGGGTCCTTACGGCGCCGATACCGGCCCCTACAATTGAAGAGTTCTTCAATTGGTAAGTTGCCGGGGTCAATAGATGGTCCACCGTCCGGAGGTCGGAGTGAACGAAGTCGCCGAGGCACTGCTGGCGCGGGTCCGCGCGGCGCGGGCAGGTCTGGCGGCCGCGGTGAGAGCCGACGACGCGTATGCCGTTGCGGTGGCCGAGGACGAGCTGGATGACGCGGTGCGGCTGGCGCGGCGGCACGGGCTGGACGTCGAGGCGACCGGGACGGGCGAGGGGTGATCGACATGCCGGTTCCGCTGTACGAGGCGAAGGCCGAGTTCTTCCGGATGCTGGGGCACCCGGTGCGCATCCGTGTGCTGGAGCTGTTGCAGGACGGCCCGAAGCCGGTGCGAGATCTGCTCACCGCGATCGAGGTCGAGCCGTCGAGTCTGTCCCAGCAGCTGGCCGTGCTGCGCCGCTCGGGCATCGTGAGCGCCACGCGTACGGGTTCGACGGTGGTGTACGAGCTGGCCGGGGGTGACGTGGCCGAGCTGCTTTCCGCCGCCCGGCGGATCCTGGCCAGCCTGCTGACCGGCCGGCAGGACCTGCTGGACGAGCTGCGGGCGACGGGGTCGGCGCGGTGAGCGGTAGCGGTGGATTCCGGCTGCCGTGGCGACGCGCCAGACCGGTGGCGGCCATCGAGCACGTGCCGCCCGCGATGCAGCGGCACATCGCCTCGTTCCGGCTGGGACCCGAGGCGGTGCGGCGGGCCCGGGAGGCGGTGGCCGAGCACCTTCCCGCTGCCGGTGTTGCGCCGGCTTGCGCGTTCGCGGATGCCGTGCTGCTGGTGACCAGCGAGCTGGTCGTGAACGTGCTGCGGCACGCGCCTTCCTCACCGGTGATGGACGTGGGGATCACGGTCGCGGCCGGGCAGCTGGTCGTCAGCGTCGCGGACGCGGAACCGATGCTGCCGGATCTCAGCGACGAGGGCATGGGTGCGGGGCTGCGGATGGTGGCCGAGCTGGCTGCCGACTACGACGGTGACGTCAGCGCGGAACCTGCCGTCGACCATGACGGCAAGGTGATCCTCGTGCGGTTCAGCATGCCGTCCTAGGACATCGACATCAGGCGGCGCGGGGGAGATATCACGGGAAGCAGGGAGACAGCACGGTGACCGATCAGACATCCGACCAGTCCGCGGGCAATGAGCGGAAAACGAAGACCAAGGATCGGGAGTGGCGGATCGAGCGCGGTGTCGCGATCCGGGCGGGCTTCTACATCTTCGGCACGCATCTGTTCGCCGGCTTTGTTTGGCTGCTCTTCTATCTGGGCGAGCACGCGCACAAGTGACCAGACGTGATGGCACGCTCCCCCTGACAAGGGCTGACCGGCCCCGAAGTCGGCCCGGTCGACCTATGGCCCGCGTCCTGCCCTTCAGGGAACCATCTACTGCCCGCACAGGCGGTTGCGTCACGTCGCCGTCTCCCGCGTGACGGTGCGGCAGATGCCGTCAGGCCCGCAGATTGAAGACTTCTTCAATTGGGCAGTTGCCATCACCGATACATATCTGATCGGCCGGGGCCTGTGGGAACGCGCCGGGTCGGGTTCGGCGTAGAGAAAGGACTGCCTGAGGTGATCGCTGTTGTGGGACACCCCGACCTCACCGCGCCCACGCTGGCGATGCTGGAGGAGGAGCTGTACTGGCGGCTGGCCGAGTTCGCGCGGGCGGGCAAGGCAGGGCTGGTGCGTGCCGGGCGAGGGCTGCCGGTCGCCTTCGGCAGGGCCGCTCGTGCTGCAGGGATGGCGCTGGTGACCGTCTTGCCTTCCAACAACGGCGTACCCGAGGTGCTGGAGTCGTGCGAGCGCCGCGCGGCCGGCGAACTGCTGCTGCTCTCCGAGCAGGTGCGACTGCTGGAATACGACCCGTCCGACCGCGGCGCCTGTGTCGGCGCGGACGAGAGCCTGCTGCGCTCCTGCGCCCGGCTGCTCGCGGTGTGGGACGGCTCCCCGTCCAGCAATCAGGACGCCACGGCCCATCTCGTGGCCTTCGCCCGCAGCAGCGGCATAGACGTCGAGGTCGTGTGGCCGGAGGGAGCCGGCCGCATGGCACCGGACGAGGAGGCGCCATGACCCCAAAGCTCCCTGTGTCTGCTTCGTCCGCGCGTATGGTCGAGCTGAGCCGCGACGAGGCCCTGAAGCTCCTGGGCACCGTGCAGCTGGGGCGTGTGGCCTTCAGCGATCAGGCACTGCCCGCGATCCGCCCCGTCAACCACGTCGTGGAGGAGGGCGACATCATCGTGCGCACGCACGGCGGGTCGGCCCTGCTGGTCCGTGCGCTGCAGTCCGAAGTGGTGGCGTACGAGGCCGACGAGATCGACCCGGTGACTCGGACCGGGTGGAGCGTCGTGGTCACCGGCACGGCGACCCGGGTCGTGGATCCGGCGGCGCTCACTCGGTACGAGCGTCTGCTCGTGCCGTGGGTCGCCACGGAGATGGGGCACGTAGTACGGATTCGGCCGGAGATCGTCAACGGCTACCGGCTGGTGGCAGTCGCCCGTTCCTGACGTGGCCGGATCATCAGACCTCCTCAGTGACAAGATCGGGGTCATGGGCACCGAGACGGACTGGGTGTACCGCGTGGACGAGCCGCACGGCTCGCAGGGCTGGCGCCCCTACGGCGGCCACTTCGCGCGATGGCGAGGGACCGTCACCACCGATGCCCCGAGGGAAGGCGCCGAGTATGTCGCCGCCCTGGTCGTCACCGATCTGGTGACCGACTGGGAGACTCGCGGCACCGGCGACAGGCATGTGCGTGTGCTCGTCTGGAGGGACGAGGAAGGCGACGGCCCTGATGATGCCGCCTTCACGGTGGAGATTCAGCCGGGCATCGGTGCAGAGTGACCGAGCGACTTTGCAGGCGGGAGCTGACACTGCTGATGGCGCACGTGGTGAGCAGCCGGCCGGAGTTCGGCAGTGGCTGTCGTCTGCTGGGAGCCGCTCGTTCCTGATGCGGGTGAGGCGTGTGCGGTATACCCGGATATCGGGTTTCGCAGCTCCCGGAGCTCTGGCAGGATGCCGCGATGGTTTCGATCTCTCCCGTGCCCCCGGTCGTTCCCGCAGGCCGGATGGCCCAGCATCCACAACCCGTGCTCGCTCTGTCCCATGGCTTGGAGCTGCGGCCGTGGCGCGTCGATGACGCCGATGTCCTCATGACCGCCGGCCAGGACGCCGCCATCCGGAAGTGGAACCGTCTGGTCGTGGAATCACCGGGGCACGCACGCCGGAGGATCGAGCGCATGCACCGGCGCTGGCAGGACGAGCAGGCGGCGATCTGGGCCATCGCCCGGGCGGACGGTGGCGAGGCAACGGGCCTGATCGGGTGGGGGGACATCGACCTCGCCGACGGCAACGCCGAGATCGTCTACTGGGTGCTGCCCGCGGCGCGCGGCGGCGGTGTCGTCGTCGAGGCGACCCGGCGCGTGAGCCGGTGGGCCCTCGAGGAGCTGGGCCTGCACCGCCTGCGCCTGTGCCACTCGACCGCGAACCCGGCGTCCTGCCGCGTGGCGCAGAAGGCCGGTTACTCCTTCGAGGGCACCCAGCGCAGCGCACTGCTGCACGAGGACGGGTGGCACGACGAGCACCTGCACTCCCTGGTGGAGGGAGACTACTGAGGCTCTGCGGCGTTCAGAGGTCATTGCCCGCGTAGGAGAGGTTGAAGCTCTTGTTGGTCAGCGGGAAGTCCGGGACGATCGTGTCCGCCAACGCCACCGGCAGGGCAGGCCAGTTGAAGAAGGACGGGTCGACCGGCTTGACCCGGGCCAGGGTGCCGTCGGGGGCGAGTTCGAGGCGGGTGGCGATGGTGCCGCGCCAGCCCTCGACCAGGCCCACGCCGCTGCCGCGGCCCGCACCGGGCAACGGCGGGGGCGCGAGCACCGCTCCGGGGGCCTGCAGTCCGTCGGCGAACTGCTCGATCAGGGCGAGGGAGGTGTCGATCTCCTCGGCGCGGACGAGGAAGCGGGCCAGGACGTCGCCGGTGTCGTGGACGGGTACGTCGAGCTGTGCACCGTATGCGGTGAAGGGGTGGGTCACGCGGGCGTCGTCGGGGATGCCGCTGGCGCGGGCGACGTAGCCGAGGCAGCCGATCTCCCGGGCGGCAGGTGGGTGCAGGATCGCCGTTCCGGTGAAGCGGTCGCGGACGGTGGAGTGGCCGAGGGCGAGGTCGGTGATCTCGCGGATGTCCTCGCCGATCGCCTTCAGCCGGGCCGGATCGGGCAGCGTGCGCAGGGCCGCACCGCCGGGGACGACGCCGCCGCGCAGCAGCCGGTGGCCGGTGATGTCCTTGTTGAGACGCAGGAGTTGTTCGCGGACGCGCTGGGCGTGGGCGTTGAGGATGCCGTGGCCGACGTCGTTGCAGAGCATGCCGAGGTCGGCGATGTGGTTGTGGACGCGCTCCAGTTCGAGGAGCATCGCGCGGGCGCGCTGGGCCTCGGGCGGGACCTCGGTGCCGGTGGCCTCCTCGACGGCCAGGCAGTACGCGAGGGCGTGGCCGACTGCCGTGTCGCCGCTGATGCGTTCGGCCAGCGGGAGTCCGGCGGCCACCGAGCGTCCCTGGAACAGCTTTTCCACCCCTCTGTGAACGAACCAGAGGCGGGCCTTGAGCTTGAGGATGGTCTCGCCGACCACGGAGAAACGGAAGTGACCCGGCTCGATCAGCCCGGCGTGCACCGGGCCGACCGGGATCTCGTACACGCCGTCGCCCTCGACCTCCAGGAAGGGGTACGGGCCCTCCTGCTCGCCGAAGGCCGGCGCAGGTCCGGCGTCGGGGCGCATCGGGTACCAGCCGCGCGGCCAGTGGAAGTGGCGGACCAGGCGGCGGGGCAACGGGTGGTCGAGCGGGACGATGCCGAACAGGTCGCGCATCTCCCGCTCGAACCGGCCCGCCGCGAAGGAGAGATGGGCCAGTGTCGGTACTTCCGGCCGGTCCGGGTCGAGGCGGATGTGCAACTCCACGCGGGCATCGGGCGCGCCGGAGGTGAACAGGTACACCACGCGCGGCCCGGCCTCGTCGAGGTGCGCGGCGATCAGGGCGAGACGGTGCCCCTGCGTGAGGAGGTTCTGGGCGTGCTGGGGCAGGGTGATGGCGCTGCTCTGGTAGATCTTGCGCATCGCTTCAGCCTCCGATCGCCTGGGCGGCGGCGTGCAGCAGGTCGGTGAGCGGGCCGAGGGTGATGCCCAGGGCGGCGCAGGCGGCCAGGCCCAGCCACAGGGGCCATGCGGCGGACGGGCGGTCTTCGGCCGGTGTTCCGGTTCCCGGTCCGAGCAGCATCCGGGCCGTGCGGGCGGCCAGCGCGGCGAAGGCGACCAGGACGAGCAGCAGTGCCGCCGCGGTGACCCAGCCGAGCCCCGGCCCGGCGGTGAAACCGGCGCGGACGATGCCCAGTTCGGAGGCGAAGAGGCTGAAGGGCGGGAACGCCATCAGCGCCACCACCGCCAGCCCGAACGCCCCGGCCGTCGCGGGTGCCCGGGCCAGCAGTCCCCGTACCCGCCCGATCCGCGCGGTGCCGGTGAGCTGCAGGATCCGGCCGGAGGTGCAGAAGGCGACCGATTTGGCGAGCCCGTGGCCGGCGATGTGCAGCAGCGCGGCGGACAGGGCGAGCGGGCTGCCGATCGCGGCGGCCAGGGCGATCAGGCTCATGTGCTCCATGGACGAGTAGGCCAGCATCCGTTTGTAGTCGCGTTGGGCGAGCAGCAGTCCGGCCGCCAGAGCGAGGGTGAGTAGCGCGATCCCGGCGAGCAGGGCGCGGATGAAGCCGACGCCGAGGGCGGCGTCGGCGACGACGCGGTAGCGCAGGATCGCGGCGAAGGCGACGGAGAGCAGGACCCCGGACATGAGGGCGGAGACCGGTGCGGGTGCCTGGCTGTGGGCGTCGGGCAGCCAGGCGTGCAGCGGGATCAGGCCGGCCTTGGCGCCGAAGCCGAGGACGATCAGGGTGATGCCGAGCCGGGTGACCGCCGGGTCGAGGCGGTCGGCGCGGGCGACGAGGGTGGGCCAGTCCAGCGCCCATGCCTCCGCGATGCCGGCCTGCCGGGCCGCGTAGTAGATCAGGACGGTGCCGAGGAAGGCCAGCGCGATGCCGGCCGAGCAGATCACCACGTACTTCCAGGCGGCCTCCACGGAGGTGCGGGTGCGGCGGTGGCCGACCAGGAAGGCGGTGACGATGGTGGTGGCCTCGATGGCCACCCAGAGCACGCCGAGGTTGGCGGTCACCACGGCCAGGCACATGGCGGCCAGGAACGCCTGGACGAGGACGTGGTAGCGCCATCCGGTCTGGTCGGAGGCCCGCTGCGCGGCCCGTTCACCGGCGAGATACGCGGGAGACGAGCCGCAGGCGATCAGGGCGACGGCGCCGACCACCAGGAGCATCCAGGTGGTCAGCGCGTCCGCGCGCAGCAGTCCGGAGTACGCCGTTGTTGGCCCGTGCTCGACGATGCCGGCGGCGAGCAGGCTCGCGCACGTGAGGATGACGGCAGGTGAGACGAGACCGGCCCAGTCCCACCCGTGCCGCTCGGGCACCTGGCTCGGCTGGGGGGCATCCGCGACCAGGACGGCGCCCTGCGTGGATGCCCGCTGTCGGGCCTCGGTGAGCTCGGCAGCGAACGCCGCGGCCGTCGAGCGGGTGCGCAGTCCGGGCAGCGCGTACGCCCCCGCGACCAGCAGCGGAACGGCGGCGGGCGCGGTCAGCAGCACGGCGGAAGCAGTGGCGTTCATCAGTCGTGCAGCTCCCGCAGGTCGTCGATGTCGGTGGTGCCGAACGTCTCCCGCACTCGGGTGGTGAGGATCTGCAGCACCAGCACCGCCAGCAGCACGTCGAAGGAGACGCCGAGTTCGACGATCAGCGGCACGCCGGAGGTGGCGAGGAAGGCGGTGGCGGTGATGCCGTTGTCCAGCAGCAGGAAGCCCACCACCTGAGCGAGGGCCCGCCTGCGGGTGACCAGGACGAAGAAGCCGATCAAGACGACGGCGAGGCCGACCGGCAGGGCACGGGTCGCGGGCGTGGGGTGCAGTTCGGTCAGGGGCCGGGCGACTGCGTAGGCCAGGAGGGTCAGCAGGGCGGCGGTCAGCAGCGACGCGGCGACGTTGATCAGCGGCTGCGTTTCTCGCGCCTCCTCGCTGTGCGCGCGGTCGGCGGCGAGCGCGGTCAGGGCGCGGCGCATCAGGTACGGCAGGACACCCGCCCTGAGGGCGCCGATGCCGAGGCCCACGGCGACCAGGTCCCAGCGCTGTTCGTGGGCGCCGAGCAGGACGGCGATCGCGGCGAGTGCGACGCCCTGAAGGGCGAACACCCGCACGATCGCGGCCAGTTCGCGCATCCACAGCACGATCACGGCCGCCAGCAGGAAGGCGCCGCAGGCCAGGTCGAGGAGCTGGGTGTACAGGCCGCCGCTCATGATGTGCCGCTCAGGAAGTAGGAGGCGGTCACCGCGAGCAGCGCCAGCAGGAAGGAACCGGCGAGGAGTTCGGGCACCCGGAACAGCCGGACCTTGGCCCAGAACACCTCGGCCACCGCCAGCGCTGCGCCCAGCAGGGTGAGCTTCGCCGCGAACAGCACCAGCGCCAGGATGAGCGCGGCCCAGGAGGTGCTGGTGGCGATGCCCCAGGGCACGAAGAGGGAGGACAGCAGGCCGAGCAGCAGAGTGAGCCGCATCTGGGCGCCGAGTTCGACCAGCGCCAGGTCCGGGCCCGCGTACTCCAGCACCATAGCCTCGTGGATCATCGTGAGTTCGAGATGGGTGGAGGGGTTGTCCACCGGGATCCGCCCGGTCTCCGCGAGCACCGCCACCGCGAGCGCGGCGACCGCCAGCAAACCGGCCGGGGAGGCGAGGCGCGCCGGTTCGTTGATGGCGCCCTGGACGATGGACGGGATGTTGGTCGTCCCGGCCGGTATCGACAGCGCGAACACCGACAGCAGGAGTGTCGGCTCCACCAGGGAGGCCACCGTCATCTCCCGGGATGCGCCCATCCCGCCGAACGCGGTGCCGGTGTCCAGGCCGGCCAGCGCGAGAGCCAGGGTGCCCAGCGCGATCAGCGCCACTACCAGGATCAGGTCCGCATGCCCGCTGACCGGGGTGTCGGTGGACAGCAGCGGCACCAGCGCCGCCACGACCATGCTCGTGGCGACCAGCAGCGCGGGGGCCGCGCGGAACGCGGGCCCGGTCCCGATCGGCGTGATCGGCTCCTTGCGCAGCAGCTTGCGGGCGTCCCGCCAGGGCTGGAACACCCCGGCCCCGGTCCGGCCCTCCAGCCGGGCCCGCACCTGCCGCATCCACCCGGTCAGCACCGGTGCCCCGGCGCCGACCACGAACACCTGGCCGGCCACGGCCGCGTATCCGACAGCAGTACTCATGGCTCTGCTCTCACCAGCCCACCGCCAATGCCAACAGCAGGACGACCAGGCCGACGAAGCCGTAGCCGAGGTACAGGTGCACACTTCCGCCCGCCATGCGTCGAGCTGCCCGACCCCAACCCGCCAGGGCCGACAACACCGGCTCGTACAGCCGGTGTTCGATCCGGTCGGGCACCCGGCGCTGAAACCGCACCCGCTCCACCAGGTACGCCGACTCGCGCACCGGGGTGACGTTCAGGTCCTGCTCCGGGGCGAGGACGTCGTCGAAGACCCGCTGCAGCGGCTCGGCGAACGAGGTCGCCGTGTAGGCCATCCGCGGGGTGGGCGCGCCACCCCCGCAGTCCCACAGCCTCGCGTTCACCCGCCGCCGCCGGCGCCCGTAGAGCCGGGGCAGCCCGACGGCCAGCATGATCGCGGCGGTGAGGGCGGCCACCACCCACAGCGGGGACAGCGAGGCGGAGATGTCCGTGAGTCGCACGCTGAGCCCGCCGCCGGACAGAGCGCCGCTGCCCGGAAGCCCGGTCGCGGTCACGGCCCGGTCCAGCCCGTCGCCCAGCAGCCCCGGCACCAGCGCCAACGCCGCGCAGGCGGCGGCCAGCAGGCCCATCCCGGCGAGCATGAGGGGCGGCGACTCCTTGGCCGCGGCGGCCGGTTCACTACGTGGCCGGGCGAAGAAGCCGACCCCGAGCGCCTTGACGAAGGCCGCCGCGGCGATGCCGGCGGACAGGGCGATCAGGGCCACCGACAGCGGCAGGACGACCGCCACTGCCACGCCCGGCACCTGGAGGCCGTGGATGAGGGACTGGAGCAGGAGCCACTCGCTGATGAAGCCGTTGCCCGGCGGCAGCGCCACCGCTCCGAGCGCGGCCAGCGCGAACAGCCCTGCCGTGACCGGCATCCGCGGGCGCAGCCCGCCCAGCCGGTCCAGGTCCCGCAGGCCCGTGGACCTGAGTACCGATCCGGCGGCGCAGAACAACAGGGCCTTGAACGCGGCGTGGTTGATTACGTGCAGCAGAGCCGCGGACAGGGCGAGCGTGGCGAGCGGCCGGTCGCCGTAGGACGTGAACAGGCCGGACGCGCCGACACCGATGAGAACCAGGCCCATGTTCTCGCTCGTCGAGTAGGCCAGCAGCCGCTTGAGGTCGGAAGCCATGGCCGCCTGCAGGATGCCGTACACCGCGCTGGCCCCACCCACCGCCATCAACCCCAGCCACCACCACGCCGGTCCGCCGCCGAGCAGGTCGAGGCCGGTGCGGACGAGTCCGTAGATGCCGAGGTTGACCATGGCGGCACTCATCAACGCCGAGACGGGGCTGGGCGCCTCGGGATGGGCGCGTGGCAGCCAGGCGTGCAGCGGCACCGCGCCCGCCTTCGACGTGAACGCCAGCCCGACCAGCACGAACACCAGCCCGCGCGCCGCCGGCGACACGGCCTGCGCGCCGGTCCGCAGCGCGCTGAAAGTCTCTCCGCCCGCTTGCGCCGCGAACACGGAGAATCCGATCAGGAGAAGGATCAGGCCCAAGTGGGTCATCACCGCGTACCAGACACCGGCCTGCCGCACCGAGGCGCGCTCCCGGTGCTCGGCGAGCACCAGCAGCAGTGAGGCGAGCGCCATCAGCTCCCACAGCACCAGGAATGTGGACACCGACGCCGCCACCGGTACGAGAACCAGGGTGAGGGCGAACAGCGGCAGTACCGTCTGTGCGGTCCGTGAGCCGAGCCCGTGCGGTCCGTGTCCACTCGCGTAGCCGATGCCGTACACCGCGACGGCGGCCACGACGGCCCCCGCCACCGCCATGAACAGACCCGCCAGCGCGTCGACCGCCACGTGCGCTCCGGCCAGCGGCAGGAGTCCGGGGAAGGTGGCCGCCCAGCGGCTGCCGCCCAGTGCGGCCACACCCGCTGTGCCGCCGCCCACCCCCACCCCCGCCGTCAGCACGCCCACGACCGGGACGCGGATTCGGTACGGCAGCCCGAACCCGGCCAGCGCGCCCGCGACGGCCAGCGCGGCGGCCGTCGCGAGGGCAGCCGGGATCACGCTCACCGCCCGGTCACCCTCCTGAGCGCGGCGACGATCTCCTGCGGCTCCGGCGGGCACCCGGGGACCTGCAGATCCACCGGTACGACGTCGGCGACGGCGCCCTCGACGCCGTACCCGCCCGCGAACTCCCCGCAGTTGATCGCGCAGTCGCCGACCGCGACCACCAGCCGCGGCTCGCCCATCGCGGCGACCGTGCGGCGCAGCGGCTCGGCCATGTTCCGGGTCACCGGCCCGGTCACCAGCGCCACGTCCGCGTGCCGGGGCGAGGCCACCAGCCGGGCGCCGTACCGCTCGGCGTCGTAGACCGGGTTGAAGGCCGCAGCGATCTCGATCTCGCAGCCGTTGCAGGAGCCCGCGTCCACGCACCGCACCTGTACCGACCCGCCGAGCTCGCGCGCCGGGGCCGGGACATCGCCCTCCGGACGCGGCGGAGCGGGCTCGGCCACCCGCCCGGTGGTACGGATCTTGCGCAGCAGGCCCATGAACCCTCCCTGATCCGGTGAGGACTGTCCGCAGGTGACCAACAGGCCATCCCACGGACGGAGTTACGGCACTTTCCCGACGCTTTGCACTGATGACGCATCTTGGTGAAGACGGCCGCCTCCCGATACCACAGAGCGCTGTCAACTCGTCGGGAGGCGGCCGTCGATCAAGGGCCGTCGCTACGACGGCGGCTTCGCCTCCCCCTGTGCTGCCTGCAGGTCGGCGAGCAGCTCGGCCTGCCCGGCCAGCACTCCGGACAGGATCGTCCGGGCCACCCGCAGCAGCTCCGCAATGTGCGGGCTGGTCAGCGAGTAGTACACGGTCGAGCCCTCCTTGCGGGTCACCACCAGGTTCGCCCGGCGCAGGACGGCGAGCTGCTGCGAGAGGTGCGCGGCCTCGATGCCCACCTCGGGCAGCATCTCGGCGACCGCGTGCTCGCGCTCGCTCAGCAGCTCCAGGACCCGGATGCGGGCCGGGTGGCCGATCGTCTTGAAGAACTCGGCCTTCAGTTGGTACAGCGGCGTACTCATCGTGCCGTCGCCTCCCCGGTACAACAGCACGGCCCCACCGGCCGGGCTTCGGCGCATCGCATCCACCCACTCGTCAACACCATGCGGCCATCCTCGCGTGCGGCACCGGGCACGCCGAACCCGCGCGAAGGAACCGAGCCGCCGAATCCACCAATGACGACCTCAGGAATTGCTAACATTAGCAACTGCTGAGGTCGTGTGAGGAGGTTTGCGTGAGGATCACCCCGCGGCGCGGCACAGGTGTCACTTGGCTCACGTGCCCCGCATGCCGCCTCAAGTGCCGCCCCACCGCCGTCGCTCCCGGTGGCGGCTGTCCCCGCTGTGGCAACGACCGGATGCTCAAGCTGTCGTTCGGAGGTCGCTCAGCACGGCCGGCCAGGGACCCGGAGCACGACCAGCGGAGAAACAGAGTCCTGCGCCCCTACCTGCAACGCAGACCCTGAGGCAATCATCAAGGACCACGATTCCAGGCCATCATCGCGTGGGCCAATGGTGGGCGCCACTTGATCCACGGCCCAGCCGCCGACGGCTCCGCCGCGGTGATCACTGGAACCCCTCGCAACACGGCTGGACTTGGGCGACGCCGGAGGACACCGGAGGACACCTTTGACAATCCGTCAATAACTGGCGAAGGGGCCCGCTTCCTCACTCCCGGCAGTAGGTTGGCCGTACGGCCGCCCGTGACCCCGGCCCTCTCCGTGAAGTCCCACCCGCGCAACAGAGGCCCTGCGCAAGTCGAAAGCCACCCCGGTGGCAGAGGAGATGGGCACATATGGGCCCGTACCCTGACCTGTTCGACGAGTGCCGCATGGTCCGGGCCGACGGGGAACTGGACCTGACGACGGCGCCGGCCTTCACACGTGACCTGGAGGACGCCCGCCACGGCACCGGCCGGCTGTTCCTGATCGTCGACCTGAGCGGCGCGACGTTCATGGACGGCAGCATCCTGGACCCGTTGTGCGCGGCGTGGCGCGACTGCCGCGGGCGCGGCGGATGGGTGCGCGTCGTCCACCCGCGGCGGGGACCGAACCTGGTGTTCCGGGCCGCGGGTCTGCTGGAGCGTTTCCCGCGGTACGCCAGTGCCCAGGACGCCTGTGACGGCACTGCGCTCGGCAGGACGGGCCTTCCGTGTGATCGGGGCCCGGACCAGATCGTCCGGGCCCCCGCCATGCCTCACGGATTTTCCGGCCCGGTGCTGTTGCCCTTGTGCGGTAAGCCTGTTGGCGGTCCTCGGACTGCGTGTGAGTGGTGCTGCCAACGTCGGCTCACTCAGCGCCGGTGACGGGCCACGTGGTGGGTCCCGGCGGCGTCAGCGTGATGCCGGTGACCGTGACGTGTCGCGGTCTGTGCAGCCGTGCAGGCGTCATGGTCACCGGTGTGTTGCGGCGCCGCAGGTGCGGCCCGTCTATGCGGCTTGGGTGAGTTCGGCGCGGCCGAACAGCAGCGCGTAGCCCGGGGGGAGCTGGCGCAGGATGCGGGTGAGGAGGTCGGGTCCGGCATAGGCCGCGACGGCGGAGAAGACGGATCCGGTGTCCCAGCGGGTGGTGCCCAGGGAGCCACCGGTGCGAGCGGCGAGGTCCTTGACGAAGGCCCAGCCACCCAGCGGCCGAGTGTCGGGGATCTGGGCGGTGAGAATGCGTGCAGCCTCAATGGGGAGGCGTGAGGCCAGTTCGACGCGTTCGTCGCCGGTCAGCTGGCGCCCCAGCCCGGCGAGGACGAGGCGGACGGCTTCCTCGGCCTTCTCGCGAGTGGGGTACGCGCCGTCGTAGCGGACCTTCTCCAGCATGTGCTCGTACGCCCTCCCGTAGGGCTGCTCGAGCGGTGCGCTGTGGTCGGACATCACTGCGGTGGTTGCCTTTCTGTCACCAGGTCGTGGTGGCCGGTGTGCGGTCACCGGGGGGTGGGTGGTCAGGTGGGCTGAGGGCAGCCGAAGAGGAGGTCGTAGCCCGCGGGGAGCTGGAGCAGGATCTCCTTGAGGAGGCCGTCGCCGACGGCGTCGGCGACCGTGGACAGGACGGCGCTGACGTCCCAGGCGGCGGTCTGTTCGCTCGCGCCTTCGATCCAGGCCGCGGTCGCGCGCACGAATCGCTCCGGGGGCAGCGGTTCGGCGCTCTGCAGCGGGTTGAGCAGGATCAAAGCGAAGTCGTCCGGCAGACGCGCCGCCAGCCGGGCGCGTACCTCGCCGACCAGGTGTGCACCCAGCAGGGCGAGCACCACGCGGGCCGCGCGGTCGGCTTCCTGCAGGGTGTCGTACTCGCCGCGTTCCTTCACCTGGGCGAGGAACGCTTCCCGTCGCACGGTCACGGCCGTCACCCCTTTCCTCAGCGCCACGGGGGCGCAGGACGGGCGAGGGGGGAGATCAGGTACCCGTCCTGCGCCGCTGTTCAGCCCTCATCGGGTCTGAACTCAGCCGGAGATCTCCTTGGGGCCGGCTCCGACGCCGATGGAGATCTTGCGGGGCTTGGCGCGCTCGGCGATCGGAATGCGCAGGGTGAGCACGCCTGCGTCGTAGTCGGCCTGGATGTGCTCGGTGTCCAGCGTGTCGGCCAGCACGATCTGGCGGGAGAAGACGCCCAGCGGCCGCTCCGACAGCTCCATCTGCACGTCGTCGGCCTTCGCCACGGGCCGGCGCTCCGCCTTGACGGTCAGCATGTTGCGTTCGACGTCGATGTCGATCGCGTCCGCGCTGACGCCGGGGATGTCGAAGGCCACCACGTACTGGTCGCCCTCGCGGTAGGCGTCCATCGGCATCGGGGACGGCCTTGACCAGGTACCCGGTCCCATCAGCTGCTGGGCGAGCCGGTCCAGCTCACGGAAGGGGTCGGTGCGCATCAACATGGTGAAACACCTCCAGGAAGGTTCGGGCAGTTGCTGCCAATGCGCTTCACTGAAACCGTTGTAACATGTCATCGAATGGATGACAAACCTGGTGTCGTCCAAAGGATGACCATCTGAGGGAGGTACCCATGACACCGGCCGACCAGCCGGCACCGGCCAGCACCGACACGCCGAGCCCGGCGTCGTTCCTCGCCGCCGCGGCGGCCCTGCACGCCATAGACGACGCCCTGCAGGCCGCCCGGCACGAGGCCCCCGCAACTGCCCAGACGCACGACGCCGGCCCGGAGCAGGCCCTGGCCTCGCTTCTGCTGCTGCGGCAGGTCCGCGAGCAGCTCGCCGGATGGGAGACCGGCCTGATCGAGACCGCCCGCCAGGCGGGCGCCAGCTGGGCCGACCTCGCCCACCCCCTCGGCGTCGCCAGCCGCCAGGCCGCCGAACGCCGTTACCTGCGCGGCCGGCCCGGCCCCGCGGGAACCACCGGCGAACAACGCGTCCAGGCCACCCGCGAACGCCGCGCCGCCGCACGCACCACCGCCACCTGGGCCCGCCGCAACGCAGCCGACCTGCGCCGCATCGCCGGCCAGATCACCGCCCTCACCGACCTGCCCGCAGCAGCCCGCAACCCGCTCAGCCGGCTCCACGCGGCCCTCGCCCACGACGATCCCGCCGACCTCATCCACCCCCTCAACGCCACCCGCCCCCACCTCACCCCCGGCCACCCCGACCTCGCAGCGCAGCTCGATGCTCTTACGAACCCCGCCACGAACCGGCCTCTCACCTGAACCGGAATGCGGGATCGATCATGTGATCCGGCGGCTTCCGGTCTCACGTAGCCAAGGGCGATTCCGCGCCGATCGGCCGGACACCCCAAGCGAAGGCCGCGCCGCCAGCCCTCGCCCGCGCCCCGCGTGCCCCCGGCACTGACCGACGCCGCACTCGCCAGCTCCAGCACGCTCACCCGCATCACCACCAGCGCCCCCTTGGCGGGCGTTCACATGGCTCACGCCGACCCGGTACGTCGAAGTGCGGCGGCGGTTCCTGCTCGAACATCCCGGCCATGCGCTGGACGGCTGGCCGCTGTCGGCCGATTGACTTCTTACAGGAGCGACAGCTCACGACACGCTAATTTGGGGCACTCAACGCAGAGGAGAGCCCCGTGGGCAAGGTGGTCATGTACAGCTCGGTGTCGGTGGACGGCTTCATCGCGGACGAGAATGACCAGCCCGGACCGCTGTTCGACTGGTTGTCCAGCGGTGACGTCCCGTTGGACGAGAGCGGCAAGCTGAAGGTGTCGCAGACGTCCTACGACTACACCCGGCCGTACTGGGACCAGATCGGAGTCACGATCGTCGGCCGCCACGTCTTCGACTTGACGGACGGTTGGGACGGGAAGCCTCCGGGCGGGATCGACCACGTGGTCGTCGTGACACACCGGCCGGAGCCCGAGGGCTGGGATGCCGAGGCGCCGTTTCACTTCGTCGACGGCGTCGAGGCAGCCGTAGCCAAGGCACAGGAGCTTGCGGGTGACCGCATCGTCGAGGTCGCCGCCGGCGACGTCGGTGGCCAGGTGCTTGCCGCGGGCCGGATCGACGAGGTGCGCATGGACGTCGTACCGGTCGTATTCGGGTCCGGCAAGCGCTACTTCGGGTCGATCCAGACGCAGCACCTGTTGGAGGATCCTGACGTGGTGATTCAGGGCAACCGGGTGCTTCACCTGCGCTATCGGCTGCGCCGTTTGACCGACGACGCGGGCCACCTCGCCCTGTCGCCCACATCCTCGACCACACCCTCGCCACCAACCTGCTGCGCGCCGGCGTCGACATCGTCGTCAACCGTCGGTGCACCTCGGCATGCCGACTTCCGGTCCTCGGCTGGGCGATCCAGTACGGATGGTTGACGCCCTGACATCGTTACGCTCACCACCTGGGGCAGCCCGTTCGCGATAGCTTCCTGCCACCCAAAGCGAAGTGAGGAGATGTCGGTGGAGCCTCCCTCAGCATCATCCCTGTTCACGCCCGCACTGCGTGTGCTCACGGGCCTACTGGGCGCAGGGTCCTTCGGAACGGGAGTGCTCGCGGTATTCGTGACCCAGAATGGGACGGGCACGGGGGTGCTGCTTGCCTTCGGCGGCGTCTTGCTTGTTCTCGCTCTGCTGGGAAACCGCATCGAGAGCTTCGAACTCGGTGGAGCCAAGCTCCGGCTCCGCGCGGCCGCAGCGGACCGCTTCGCGCTAGCAGAGGAGTCCGAGCGTCGGGGGGACACCACCACGGCTGGTCGGCTGCGCGCGGAGGCACAGGCTCTGCTGGACGCCGCGGGACCCATCGCTGCCGACTACAGGTCGGTGCGTGGCTCGATGCGCCCGGGTCCAGAACGCACCCGCGCCATGGAAGAGGTTGTTTCGCGAGCCCGCCGTCTCTCAGAGGACCAGCCGTTCGAGCCAGCCGAAGTCTTGCGCTGGCTACGCGAGGGAAGCGACGAGGAACGCGTTACTGCCCTGGCCATGATGCAGGCCAACCGTGAGCTGCGGAACTTTGAAGCCGCGGTCGCGGCCATCGAGCACTCACACAGTCCATTCGAGCAGTACCACGCGATGCTGCTCACTGCACTGATGATCGACGATCTTGATGCGACGCAGCTGCGGCGGCTTGCCGAGATCATCAAGTCCCAGCGAGGGCCTCGTTTCCGCCGTGACACCGACCGGTGGCAGCTCAGCGAGGCCATCCTCCAGCGCGCGGATGGACGCTCAGGCACCCGGTGAGCGCCGGACGCTCGCATGGTCGGCAGGGCTGCAAGCCAGCCGGGTTCGGGGGTGATGTCGGGTCGGTGATGGCGACGTAGCGGCCGCTGGCCGCGCAGATCCCGCGGTTGCGGACCGCGCTCAGTCCCGGGGTCGGCTCGTACAGCACCCGTACCGGGTGACCGGGTGCAGTAGGGTCCGCGGCGGGGGGGGGGCGGGGCCCCCCCGGCGCGCGGCGGCCCGCGACACCCCCGGGAGGGGGGGGGGTGGGGAATCGCGCGCCCCGCGGGGCGGCCGCCGCCGGG
>NZ_JBEYVO010000052.1:0-64488 GCF_040644055.1 Streptomyces sp. NPDC047043 | reverse complement strand
GGCAAGACCCTGGTCGAGCTGTTCGGTCTGGCCCGCGAGCTCAACATCGACGCCGAGGGCATCGACATGGGCCCGTCCCCCACGGACGCCGCCCTTGCCGCCGATCTGGCGCTGCCGATCGAGGAGCTGGAGCTCACCGTTCGGTCGTACAACTGCCTCAAGCGTGAGGGCATCCACTCCGTGGGTGAGCTCGTTGCGCGCTCCGAGGCCGACCTCCTGGACATCCGCAACTTCGGTGCGAAGTCCATCGACGAGGTCAAGGCGAAGCTGGCCGGCATGGGCCTGGCCCTCAAGGACAGCCCGCCCGGATTCGACCCCACGGCCGCTGCCGACGCCTTCGGCGCCGACGACGACGCGGACGCGGGTTTCGTGGAGACCGAGCAGTACTGATCGGTCGTTGCCGGTGAGCATCCGCTCATCGGGTTCCTGACCCCGGTACCTGACACGGCCGGGGCAGACACACAGGAGAAAGAAAATGCCGAAGCCCACCAAGGGTGCCCGTCTGGGCGGCAGTGCCGCGCACGAGAAGCTGCTCCTCGCGAACCTGGCGAAGAGCCTCTTCGAGCACGGCCGTATCACCACCACCGAGGCGAAGGCCCGCCGCCTGCGCCCGTACGCCGAGCGTCTGGTCACCAAGGCGAAGAAGGGCGACCTTCACAACCGCCGCCAGGTGCTGCAGGTCATCACGGACAAGAGCATCGTGCACACGCTCTTCACCGAGATCGGCCCGCGCTACGAGAACCGTCCGGGTGGCTACACCCGTATCACCAAGATCGGTAACCGCCGTGGCGACAACGCGCCCATGGCTGTCATCGAGCTGGTCGAGGCACTGACGGTTGCGCAGCAGGCGACCGGTGAGGCCGAGGCCGCCACCAAGCGTGCGGTCAAGGAAGACGCCCTCAAGAAGGACGAGGCCGTCGAGGCCAAGTCCGACGAGGTCGTCGAGGACGCCGCGCCGGAAGAGGCCGCCGAGGAGTCCAAGGACGCCTGAGGTTCCGCCTTGCAGTGAACGGGTCCGCCCTTCTGGGCGGGCCCGTTCCGCATTTCTGCATCGTTGAGAGGATCTAGGGGTGAGTGACGAAGTACAGCCCGGGTTCGTGCGGGTGCGGATGGATCTCTCCTACGACGGGACCGAGTTCTCCGGCTGGGCCAAGCAGGCCGGGGGGCGGCGGACCGTGCAGGGGGAGGTCGAGGATGCGCTGCGTACGGTCACGCGGTCGGGGGGGACGACGTACGAGCTGACCGTGGCCGGGCGGACCGATGCCGGGGTGCATGCGCGGGGGCAGGTCGTGCATGTCGATCTGCCTCGTGAGGTCTGGGGCGCGCACCACGACAAGCTGCTGAAGCGGCTTGCGGGGCGGCTGCCGAGGGATGTGCGGGTCTGGGCCCTCCGGGAGGCTCCCAGTGGCTTCAACGCCCGTTTCTCGGCGATCTGGCGGCGGTACGCGTACCGGGTGACGGACAACCCGGGTGGGGTCGATCCGCTGCTCCGCAACCACGTTCTGTGGCACGACTGGCCGCTCGATGTCGACGCCATGGCCGAGGCAGCGGGGCAGCTGCTGGGGGAGCACGACTTCGCCGCCTACTGCAAGAAGCGTGAGGGTGCGACCACCATTCGTACGCTCCAGGAGCTGAGCCTCGTGCGCGGGGACGACGGGATCATCACCGCCACCGTCCGCGCCGACGCCTTCTGCCACAACATGGTGCGCTCGCTGA
Organism: Streptomyces sp. NPDC047043; assembly: GCF_040644055.1. Lineage (NCBI taxonomy): Bacteria > Bacillati > Actinomycetota > Actinomycetes > Kitasatosporales > Streptomycetaceae > Streptomyces > Streptomyces sp. NPDC047043. Next base: position 62,772 of record NZ_JBEYVO010000052.1, on the reverse strand, counting down.
TCGGGGCGCTGCTGTTCGTGGGCGACGGGCACCGGGGCCCGGAGTGGCCGGGCAAGGTGCTCGCCGCCGGCGTACGGGACTCGGCCGTGCATGTCGTACGGCCGCACGGGCTGACCCTGGAAGAGGTCGGCTACCCGGCCGACGACCTGCTCGCCGCCCGCAACAAGGAGGCGCGCAACAAGCGGTCGCTGCCGGGTGCCGGGTGCTGCTGAGGCGCTGCTAGCCGTTCGCCGCGGCCGATGCCTGGGCCTCGCCGCGGCGGCGGATCTGGCGGAAGGTGAACTCGGCCAGGTCGTCGCCGACCTTGAAGACCGCTGTGTCCTTCTGCGTGACGTCCTTGCCACTGAAGTGGCCGGCGATCGTGAAGTAGGCGTAGCGGCCGTAGGAGTTGGTGGTCGAGCGGCAGATCGCGGCGTTGCAGAAGGGCTTCACACCCTTGCCGAAGAGCGACTTGATGAGGCCCTTCTTGTCGGTCTGGCCCTTTGCCCTGGTGGCCTGTGCCTCGGTGTCGAAGACGGCCACGCCCACGGTCACCCCGATGCCGTCCTTGACGTAGGTCACACGCAGGAAGCGGGTGCAGCCGTTGGACTTGAGCACCTTCGGGAGCGTGCCCTGGGTGACCGAGGTGCAGTCCTTCGTGTCGGCCGTGGGGCCCTTCTTGTACACGGTCGAGCCCATGGTCAGCTGCGTACCCGGGAAGAGGGTGGTCGCGCTGAGCGGGGCCGTGTCCTTGGCCTTGCTGGCGATGAAGTCCTTCGGGTCCAGCGGGGGCGGCGCGCTGGTCGGGGCGAAGGACGGGGCCGACGCGCTGCTGCTCGGGATGGAGGCACTCGCCGGCAGGTTGGACGGGTTGCCCGAGGCCTCGCTGTCGCCGTTCGCCGACACCACGGCCATCGCGACGGCGGTGCCTATCGCGATGGTCGCCACTGCGCCGCCACCGATGAACAGCAGCCGGCGCCTCTTGTTGCGCGTCTCGGACGCCTCGGCGAGCGCGGCCCAGTCCGGGGTCCGGCCGTCGCCGCCGTCGTTCCACGGCTGCTGGGAATGCGGTTTCCAGGGATCCCACTGGGACTGGGGTCCCCCCTGCTGCCCAAAGCTCATGGGGCGCATCTTAGACGGGGGGCGAGTGGTGCCGGTGAGGGTCCGGCGAGGCCTGCGGGGACCTTTCCGACAGGGCCGTACATCTCGGCCGCGTATTGTTGCGGCGGCGTCGTGCGGGATGGTGTGCGGGCCTCGTTTTGACCCGTCCGGGGCAGCGCTAGTACCCTTGCGGTTTGTTATGCGTATTGGCTTGGTCGCTCTCAGGCGAGAGGCCCCTACGTAGGTTCCCTGGAGCAGTTACCAGTGGGCGGCATACGGGCAGCGTTCCCGGCACTGTCGTCCCCAGCTGCACGATCGCTTCAAGGATGCCTTGTGTCAGCACCCATCCCTGAAGAAGAAGGCTGAGAAGTGCGTACGTACAGCCCTAAGCCCGGCGATGTCACTCGCCAGTGGCACGTCATTGACGCTCAGGACGTCGTCCTGGGCCGTCTCGCCACCACCGCCGCGTCCCTCCTGCGGGGCAAGCACAAGCCGATCTACGCCCCTCACGTCGACACCGGTGACTTCGTCATCATCATCAACGCCGACAAGGTGCACCTCTCCGGCAACAAGCGGACCCAGAAGATGGCGTACCGCCACTCCGGCTACCCGGGTGGTCTGCGCTCCGTCCGTTACGACGAGCTGCTCGACAAGAACCCCGAGAAGGCCGTCGAGAAGGCCGTCAAGGGCATGCTTCCCAAGAACACCCTGGGCCGTCAGATGCTCTCCAAGCTGAAGGTCTACTCGGGCGACCAGCACCCGCACGCTGCCCAGCAGCCGGTGCCGTTCGAGATCACCCAGGTCGCGCAGTAAGTCCGGCCACCCCCTAAGACTGAAGAGAATCTGAGGAGAATCGTGGCCGAGACCACCGTCGAGACGCCCGTCGAGGGCGAAGAGATCGTCGACATCGACAGCTACACCACCGAGTCCGAGGTCCCCGTCGAGGGCGAGTACACCTCGGAGTCCCTCGCGTCCCGCTTCGGCGAGCCCCAGCCGGCCGCCGGCCTGGGCCGTCGCAAGAACGCCATCGCCCGCGTCCGGATCGTCCCGGGCACCGGCAAGTGGAAGATCAACGGTCGCACCCTCGAGGACTACTTCCCGAACAAGGTGCACCAGCAGGAAGTCAACGAGCCCTTCAAGGTGCTCGAGCTCGAAGGCCGTTACGACGTCATCGCCCGCATCGCGGGTGGCGGTGTCTCCGGTCAGGCCGGTGCGCTCCGTCTCGGTGTCGCCCGCGCGCTGAACGAGGCCGACGTCGACAACAACCGCGGCCCGCTCAAGAAGGCCGGCTTCCTCCGCCGCGACGACCGTGCGGTCGAGCGCAAGAAGGCCGGTCTGAAGAAGGCCCGCAAGGCCCCGCAGTACAGCAAGCGCTAAACGCGTCCGCTGTCTTTGCAACGATCGCCCCGGCGGCACCCATTGTGCTGCCGGGGCGGTTCGTTTACACAACCCCTACTGTCCCCGGACAGTCTCAGGGGATGTACTCGGGAGTGAGCCGCACTCTCTTCAGCAATACGGAGGACACCACAGTGGGACGACTCTTCGGCACGGACGGCGTGCGCGGCGTCGCCAACGCGGACCTGACGGCGGAGATGGCGCTCGGCCTCTCCGTGGCCGCGGCGCACGTACTGGCCGAGGCGGGCACCTTCGAGGGCCACCGGCCGACGGCGGTCGTCGGACGGGACCCGCGAGCCTCCGGGGAGTTCCTCGAAGCCGCCGTGGTCGCCGGCCTCGCCAGCGCGGGCGTCGACGTCCTGCGCGTCGGTGTGCTGCCCACGCCGGCGGTGGCGTACCTCACCGGCGCGCTCGGCGCCGACCTCGGCGTCATGCTCTCCGCCAGCCACAACGCCATGCCCGACAACGGCGTCAAGTTCTTCGCCCGCGGCGGCCACAAGCTCGCCGACGAGCTCGAGGACAAGATCGAGGCCGTGTACGACGCCCACCGGCACGGTGAGCCCTGGGAGCGGCCGACGGGTGCGGGTGTCGGGCGGGTGCGGTCGTACGACGAGGGGTTCGACCAGTACGTCGCGCACCTCATCGCCGTACTCCCGAACCGGCTCGACGGGCTGAAGATCGTCCTCGACGAGGCGCACGGGGCTGCGGCGCGGGTGTCGCCCGAGGCGTTCTCGCGGGCCGGGGCCGAGATCGTCACGATCGGGGCCGAGCCCGACGGGCTCAACATCAACGACGGTTGCGGGTCGACGCATCTGGACAAGCTGAAGGCCGCCGTTGTCGAGCACGGGGCCGCGCTCGGGATCGCGCACGACGGTGACGCGGACCGGTGCCTCGCCGTGGACCACACCGGTGCGGAGGTCGACGGGGACCAGATTCTGGCCGTTGTCGCGCTGGCGATGCGGGAGCGTGGCGCGCTGCGGTCGGACACCGTCGTCGCCACGGTCATGTCCAACCTGGGCTTCAAGCTGGCGCTGGAGCGCGAGGGGCTCAGCCTCGTCCAGACGGCGGTCGGTGACCGTTACGTCCTGGAGGAGATGAAGGAGCACGGGTACGCGCTCGGGGGCGAGCAGTCCGGGCACGTGATCATCCTCGACCACGCGACCACCGGTGACGGCACGCTGACCGGGCTGATGCTGGCGGCCCGGGTCGCGGAGACCGGTCGTACGCTCAAGGACCTCGCGTCGGTGATGGAGCGGCTGCCGCAGGTGCTCATCAATGTGCCGGACGTGGACAAGTCGCGGGTGACGACCTCCGCCGAGCTGTCGGCCGCGATCGCCGATGCCGAGCGCGAACTCGGGTCCACCGGGCGGGTGTTGCTGCGGTCCTCCGGTACCGAGCCGCTGGTGCGGGTGATGGTCGAGGCCGCCGACATCGACCAGGCGCGGTCCGTGGCCGGGCGGCTCGCCGATGTCGTGAAGTCCGCCCTCGGTTAGAAGCTCGACGCCTTCGCCGTACGTTCGCGCTGCCTGGCCCAGAGCCACTTCTGGGTAAGGAGCGTGAGCGTTCCGGCGAGGATGATGCCCAGCAGGTTCAGGAGCAGTTGTTCCGTGGAGCCCCAGGCCTGTCTGTACTCGTCGTAGGCGAAGGCCACCGCGGCGTTCGCGGCTGCCGGGACCGTGGTGACCGAGATCGCGACGCCCACCAGCAGGCCAGACTTCGCCGAGGTCAGCGAGAGGGTGCCGGCGATACCGGCCAGGACCGCCACGACGAACGAGAAGGCGTCGGGGCGGTAGATGAAGTTGGTGTTGGGGCGTTCGGCCGCCAGCCGGACCTTGGTGAACAGGTTCAGCCAGTCCATGACGTGGGTGAAGCCGACCGTCACCAGCATGGCGACGGCGAAGCCGAGGAGCAGCGCGGTCAGGGAGCGCAGGGCCAGCCTGGGGTGGCGTTGCACGGCCGCGGTGCAGATGCCGGCCAGGGGGCCGAACTCCGGGCCCACCGCCATCGCGCCGACGATCAGGATCGCGTTGTCGAGCACCACACCGCAGGCCGCGATCATCGTGGCGAGCGTGATGAAGGCGACGTAGGTGACGGAGAGCGTCGACTCCTCGTGCGTGGCGTCGGCCAGGTGCTCCCACAGGACCGCGTCCGCGCCCTCGCCCGGTGCTTCCTCCTCCGCCTTGTCGGCGCGCCTGGACAGCGACAGGTCGATGTTCTCGACGGCGATCGAGCCGGTCTTGTCCAGGTCCAACGCCCTGAGCGCGCCGATGAGTTCGTCACCCGCCTCGCGGGCCACGTCGCACATGACGACGTCTCCGGCGGGGTTGCGGGCGGCGCCGGGGACGACGACGAGGTGTGTGGTGCCGACCGTCTTCTCGATCAGGCGGACCACGTCGTCGGTCTTGTCGGACGGCGTGATCAGGCGCAGGTGCAGCATGGTTCTTTTTAACAGGCCGGTGTTACGGCGTCACAGCTTGCGCAGGCTCAGGCGCTGGACCTTGTGGTCCGGGCCCTTGCGGACGACGAGGGTGGCGCGGCCGCGGGTGGGGGCGATGTTCTCGACCAGGTTGGGCTTGTTGATGGTGCGCCAGAGCGTGCGGGCGTAGTCGAGTGCCTCCTCCTCGGAGACCTGGGTGTACTTCCTGAAGTACGAGTCCGGGTTCTGGAAGGCGGTCTGGCGCAGCTTCTTGAAGCGGTTGAGGTACCAGCGCTCGATGTCCTCGCCGCTCGCGTCGACGTACACGCTGAAGTCGAAGTAGTCGGCGAGGCCGACGCGGGTGCGGCCGTCCTTGCCGGGGAGGGCGGGCTGCAGGACGTTCAGGCCCTCGACGATGAGGATGTCGGGGCGGCGGACCGTGAGCTTCCGGTCCGGGACGATGTCGTAGATCAGGTGGGAGTAGACGGGGGCCGTGACCTCGTCCTTGCCGGCCTTGATGTCGGCGACGAAGCGGGTGAGGGCGCGGCGGTCGTAGGACTCGGGGAAACCCTTCCGCGACATCAGGCCGCGGGCCTGCAACTCCCTGGTGGGGAGCAGGAAGCCGTCGGTGGTGACGAGTTCGACGCGGGGGTGTTCCGGCCAGCGGGAGAGCAGGGCCTGGAGGAGACGGGCGACCGTGGACTTCCCTACGGCGACGGAGCCCGCGACTCCTATCACGAAGGGCGTGCCCGACTGGGAGCCCTGCTCGCCGAGGAAGGTGTTCAGGGCGCCTCTGAGACCGTCCGTGGCGCCGACGTAGAGGTTGAGAAGCCGGGACAGCGGGAGGTAGATGTCCCGCACCTCGTCGAGGTCGATGACGTCACCGAGGCCGCGCAGCTTCTCGACCTCCTCGGCGGTGAGCGGCAGCGGCGTCTTCTCGCGCAGCGCGCTCCACTCGGCTCGGGTGAGGTCGACGTAGGGAGTCGCCTCCGGCCTGGGCCGGTGGGCGCTCCGGGGCATCGAGGAGACCGGAGAGATCACAGTCCATTGTTAACGGAGTTTGAACGGGACGGCGGGTGGGGTGTGTCACGTTCGATGCGGGGTGCCGTACGGCCGTGGGAATTTCCGAAATCGGGCACACGGAGCCTCTTTTCGGCGGGCGTCGGCCCGTAGGCTGCCGCGCATGTGCGGAATCGTGGGATACGTGGGGTCGCAGTCGGCGCTTGATGTCGTGATGGCCGGACTGAAGCGGCTGGAGTACCGGGGGTACGACTCGGCGGGCGTCGCGGTGCTCGCGGACGGCGGGCTGGCCGGTGCGAAGAAGGCCGGGAAGCTGGTGAACCTGGAGAAGGAACTGGTGGACCGGCCGCTGCCGACGGGCATGACGGGCATCGGGCACACGCGGTGGGCCACGCACGGGGGGCCGACGGACGCGAACGCGCATCCGCACCTGGACAACGCGGGGCGGGTCGCGGTCGTGCACAACGGGATCATCGAGAACTTCGCCGTGCTGCGGGCCGAGTTGGCGGAGCGGGGGCACGATCTGGCCTCCGAGACCGACACCGAGGTCGTCGCGCATCTGCTCGCCGAGGAGTTCTCCTCGTGCGCCGATCTCGCCGAGGCGATGCGGCTGGTGTGCCGGCGGCTGGAGGGGGCGTTCACGCTGGTCGCCGTGCATGCCGACGATCCGGACGTGGTGGTGGGGGCGCGGCGGAACTCTCCGCTGGTGGTGGGCGTCGGGGAGGGTGAGTCCTTTCTCGCCTCGGACGTCGCCGCGTTCATCGCCCACACGCGGTCGGCGATCGAGCTGGGCCAGGACCAGGTGGTGGAGCTGCGCCGCGACGGGGTGACGGTGACGGGCTTCGACGGCCGCCCCGCCGACGTGCGCTCGTACCACGTCGACTGGGACGCGTCGGCCGCGGAAAAGGGCGGTTATGACTACTTCATGCTCAAGGAGATCGCCGAGCAGCCCAAGGCGGTCGCCGATACGTTGCTGGGGCGCATCGACGCCGGCGGTTCGCTGACGCTGGACGAGGTCCGGATCGGCGCCTCGGAGCTGCGGGAGGTCGACAAGGTCGTCATCGTGGCCTGCGGTACGGCGTTCCATGCCGGGTTGATCGCCAAGTACGCCATCGAGCACTGGACGCGGATTCCGTGCGAGGTGGAGCTCGCGAGCGAGTTCCGGTACCGGGATCCGATTCTGGGCGCGCGCTCCCTGGTGATCGCCATTTCGCAGTCCGGCGAGACGATGGACACCCTGATGGCGCTGCGGCATGCGCGCGAGCAGGGCTCCAAGGTGCTGGCGATCTGCAACACCAACGGCTCGACGATCCCGCGCGAGTCGGACGCTGTGCTGTACACGCACGCCGGGCCGGAGGTGGCGGTCGCGTCGACGAAGGCGTTTCTGACACAGCTCGTCGCCTGCTATCTGGTCGCGCTGTATCTCGGGCAGGTGCGGGGCACCAAGTGGGGTGACGAGATCGGTGCGGTGATCCGGGACCTGTCGCAGATCTCCGGTGAGGTCGATCGGGTGCTGGAGACCATGGAGCCGGTACGGGCGCTGGCGCGGTCGCTCGCCGACAAGAACACGGTGCTGTTCCTGGGACGGCACGTGGGCTATCCGGTGGCACTGGAGGGCGCGCTCAAGCTGAAGGAGCTCGCCTACATGCACGCCGAGGGGTTTGCGGCGGGGGAGTTGAAGCACGGTCCCATCGCGCTGATCGAGGACGACATGCCCGTGGTGGTGGTCGTGCCGTCGCCCCGGGGCCGGTCCGTGCTGCACGACAAGATCGTGTCCAACATCCAGGAGATCCGGGCCCGGGGTGCGCGGACGATCGTGATCGCGGAGGAGGGGGACGAGGCGGTCGTGCCGTACGCCGACCACCTGATCCGGATCCCGGCCACGCCGACCTTGCTGCAACCGCTCGTGGCCACCGTGCCGTTGCAGGTGTTCGCCTGCGAGCTGGCGACGGCTCGCGGCAACGAGGTGGACCAGCCGCGGAACCTGGCGAAGTCGGTGACGGTGGAGTAGGACGCGGCCACCGGGGTCAGCCGTGTTCCCGCTGCCGGACCCGGTACAGGCGGCGAGCGGTGCGGATGAGCCAGTACTCCAGGAGGAACGCGCCGAACCCGGGGAACCCGGCCGAGTGCGCCCCACGTGCCGCCTCGACGAGGAGGACCACGCAGAGCACGGGCCAGACCGCGGCCAGCACGGTGGCGACCACGAAAAGCACCGTCTCGTTCCTGGCGGGCTTCTGCCGGCTCCCGGCCGCCTTCCGCCCGGCGTCGGTCTTCTTCCGCCCGCTGCCCGGGCGCTGCGCCTCGGACGCCTTCCGCTCGCGCGGTTGCGGGATCTGCTCCTCCGTACGGGCCGGCAGCGGGACCACCGCGGCGGCGGGTACGGCCGCGTCCAGCACCGCGATCCGCTCGGGCGTGACGTTCCCGTACAGGGTCGGCTCGATCGTCACGCGGAAGCCGTCGAGGCCGGTCAGCTGCCGGGCCCCGTCCGGGCGGGTGGTCATCGCCGCGCAGGCGTCGTACCGCACGGTGACCAGGCCGCCCGGCAGCGACAGGGTCACGCCCGTGTCGGCGATGACCAGCGTGACGTCCTCGTCCTCCAGCGAGGGGTGCAGGGTGCCGGAGACCCCGGTGGCCGAGTACTGCGGGGCGGGGGCCAGGCCCGCCCAGTCGGCTCCCCGGGTCGGCACCTGGAGCAGCCCGCCGTCCCACGCCTCGCGGGCGACCTCGCGCAGGTCCGCGACGGTGACCGCCTGCAGTTCGGCCCTGTGCTGCTCGGGTGTCTGCAGCCGGTGGCCGAGCAGCAGGCTGAGCGCGTACGACGGCAGCATGGCGGCGCCGAGGTCGGGGGTGTCGTACGGCTTGAGCAACTTGCCGCGTGCGGAGTCCAGTTCGGCCTGCTCGACACGGCCCGCACGCAGCCGGGCGAACGCGTCGACGAAGCCGCCGACCACCGCGTCCTGCTTCTGCGGCAGGGCGTCGGCGTACGCGGTCAGGGTGGCGAAGTCGGCGTCACGCGGGGTGTAGTCGGCCTCCGCCGAGTACGAGTAACCGCCCTGCTGGCGCAGGTCCTTGAAGAGTGCGCGGCCCAGCACCTCGGCGAAGACGGCGGCCGCGGTGGAGCGGCGCAGGACGGAGGTGAAGACCAGGTGGCCGTCGTCGCCCAGGATGTAGGCGGGCGTGACGGGCAGTGCACTGGTCGGGGCCGGTGCGGGGAAGCGGTGGCCGGCGGGCAGGGTGAGGTCGAGGCCCTCCGGCACGCGGTCGCTGGTGAGCCACAGCACCGCGTTGTCCCGGGTGAAGCGGGTCTCGGCCCAGTGCCGTACCTGGTCGGCGGTCAGGCTGTGGGTGCCGAGTTCGTCGTAGCTGGACAGGCCGTAGCCCTGGGCGCCGTAACGCCACAGTGGCATCCGGGAGTTGGGGCCGTTCGCGCGGCCCGCGGCCTCGGTGCGGAGGATCTCCTTCTCCGTCTCCAGCCGGGCAAGCGGCAGGTCGCGCAGGGCGGCGCACACGCTGTTGAGGTACGTGACGACCTCGTCCTCGCTGCCGGTGACGTGGAAGAGGGTGTACGCGTTCGCCGTCGCGCCGTTGTAGTGGAGGTCGGACAGGCCCAGGCGGTGCAGGGCGAGGTGCTCGACGAGGTGGGTGAGGCCGGCGGTGGCGAGGGTCTCGTCGGCGCGGCCCACGCGGAAGAAGAGTCCGGCCGTGATCTCGCCGGGGCGTGGGGCGTAGAGGGTGGGGATGCCCTGGACGGTGGCGTGGTCGATCAGGCCGTCGAGGGCGGTCAGGGCGGCGTCGGTGGTGTCGGCAGCCGGCTGTTCCGTGGCCGTCGTGTCGCTCGTGGTCATTGGTCTCCGTCCCCCCTCAGAGCGTTGCCAGCGCGGCCGCGCGGTACTTGGTGAACTGGTTCTTCCAGTCCGGCAGGTACTGCCAGCAGGACTCCGAGGCCGTGTTGCCCAGGGCGGCGAAGTGCCGGGCGGCGTCCTCGAGATGGCCGCCGAGCGAGAAGGCCAGGGCGAAGGTGCTGTGGCCGTCGATCCAGTGCCAGCCGGGGCGGTGGTCGGGGTGCAGGACCGACACCTGGGCGGCGTGGCGCAGGTCGTCGCGGACCGGGACACCTCGCAGGTACGCGATGTCCTCGTCGCCCGGCAGGTCCAGCCAGTGCTCGATGTGCGCCTCGGCGACCAGGGCTCCGGCCTGCGAGCCGTCCGGCGCGGCGCTCGCGGCCTCCCGGGCGAAGCCGTGCGCGGCCTCCCAGGAACCGCCCCACTTGGGGCACAGCTGCTGCAGCAACTGCGACTGGGCGCGGAAGTGGTGCGGGTGGTGCTCCGACAGCCGGTCGTAGCGGCGCCGGGCCTCGGACTGCCCGAGCTCCAGGCCGCGGGCGGTCAGCAGCCGGGCGGTCCAGGCGGGGGCGTACCCCGGCTGCTCCGCGCACACCTCGATCAGCAGTCCTTCGGCCTTGCGCAGCCAGGCGTGGAACTCCTTGAACTGCTCGCGCGTGACGTCCTGGGCACGGGCGGCGCTGCGGGCCTTCCAGCCGAGGCGGATGTACCGCTCGGCGAGGAGGGTGCGGGGGAGCGGATCGGCGGGGCGTTCCTCGGCAGCCTGCTTCAGGTACTTCTCCGTCCCCCAGATGTCGGCGAGAGCGCCGGAGGCGAAGGAGACCTTGTCGACGGAGTCGAGCCCCGCGAAGAAGGCCTGCGTGGCCGCCCAGTCGCCGTTCTGCCCGGCGGTGCGCAGCGGGGTGAGCTCGGGCAGGGCGTCGAAGGGGTCGGTTGTCGGTGCCGACGACTCGACGGGTCTGCCGCCGTCCTTTTTCGCGGTGCGTCTACCGCTGGTGGCGCTCATACGGACGTCCCCCTGGCGTCTCTCGTACGGCGCGCTTCTGGCCCCCCAGGCGCGCGAGTCTCGGCAGGTTAGCAGGGGGGTGGGGCCGGAGGGGACTCGGTTATGGGGGTGCTCGAGGGCGTCGGAGCGGAGCCTGTCGGCGGCGGCCGGATCGTAGAGTGCGCGGATGAGCATCATCGGGGTCGGTATCGACGTGGCCGAGATCGAGCGGTTCGAGGCATCGCTGAAGCGGACGCCTGGGATGGCTGAACGGCTGTTCGTGGAGAGCGAGTTGCTGCTGCCCAGCGGGGAGCGGCGGGGCGTTGCCTCGCTCGCCGCGCGGTTTGCTGCCAAGGAGGCGCTGGCCAAGGCGCTAGGCGCGCCGGCCGGGCTGTTGTGGACCGACGCCGAGGTCTATGTCGAGGACAGTGGGCAACCGAGGCTGCGGGTGAAGGGGACCGTGGCGGCGCGGGCCGCGGAGCTGGGGGTGCGGGCATGGCATCTGTCGCTCAGTCATGACGCCGGCGTGGCCTCGGCCGTGGTGGTCGCGGAGGGGTGAACCCCCGGCAGAGCGGCGCCGGGTACGCGCTCTACATGCTGATCCAGCAGTACAGGCGCTGCCCCCGGGCCACCGCCCGCTCCGCCAGGCCGGAGAGGTCGCGGAGGAAGTCGGTGAGGTCGTCCGGCTCGGGGGTCCGGTAGAAGTCGCCGGAGGTGGCCCACCCTTGGGCCACGGCGTCCAGCAACCCCCGGTCGAAGCCCGCGAGTGCGTCACGGAAGGTGTCGGTCAGCGTCACCCCGACGACTTCGCCGTCCCCCACCATGGCCACCAGGTCCCCGTGACGGGGGTCGGCCTTGACGGCCTCCGCGGACCGGCCGGTCATGAGCACTTCGGCGTGCAGCAGCACGGCCACCGGATCGATGCCCTTGACCGCTACCTCGTCGTATCCCGTCCCGGTGGGCTGATCGTCCTGGCGCACGACCGCCCGGGCGGCGTCCTCGTCGTCGGCAGCGGCGTAGTAGCCGTAGATGACTCCCATCCGGCCGATCATGGCAGCCGCCACTGACAGTCGGTCCGCCCGGCGACGCGTCGGGGGTGCGGCCCCGGGGCCGGTCGGGAGAGACTCGGCCCCATGCGTACTGCGTACAGCGTGGAGACGGTAAGGGCGGCCGAACGGGCGCTGATGGCACGGCTTCCGGAGGGGGCGCTGATGCAGCGCGCCGCCGCCGGACTCGCCGCCGCGTGCGCCGAGTTGCTCGGGCGGGTGTACGGCAGCCGCGTCGTACTGCTCGTCGGCAGCGGGGACAACGGGGGTGACGCCCTGTACGCCGGCGCCCGCCTCGCCCGGCGCGGGGCCGGGGTCACCGCCGTGCTGCTCGCACCCGAGCGGGCGCATGCCGGGGGGCTCGCGGCGCTGCTGCGGGCGGGAGGGCGGGCCGTTGCCTCTGGTGCGGACGCGGGGCCGGCCGGTGGTGCCGCCGCCGCGGCCGGTGTCGGTGTCGTCGAGGAGGCGATCCTGCGGGCCGATCTCGTCGTCGACGGCATCGTGGGGATCGGCGGCAAGGGCGGACTCAGGCCCGCGGCCGCGCAGTTGGTGGCGTCCGTCGCCGAGTCCCGTGCCGCCGTCGTCGCCGTCGACCTGCCGAGCGGGGTGGACGCCGACACGGGGGAGGTGCGCGGGGATGCCGTACGGGCCGATCTGACCGTGACCTTCGGGACGCACAAGCCGGGGCTGCTGATCGACCCCGCGCGCGAGTACGCCGGTTCCGTGCGGCTCGTCGACATCGGGCTCGGGGCCGAACTGCCCGCCGAGCCCGAGCTGGAGGCCCTGCAGCACGCCGACGTGGCCCGGCTGCTGCCGGTGCCGGGCGCCGAGAGCGACAAGTACCGGCGCGGCGTCGTCGGGATCGCCGCCGGGTCGGCCCGGTACCCCGGGGCGGCCGTGCTGGCCGTGTCCGGGGCGCTGCGCGGCGGGGCGGGGGCCGTGCGCTACGTCGGGCCCGCCGGGGACGCCGTGATCTCCCGCTTCCCCGAGACGCTGGTGTCGGACAAGGGACCGAAGCAGGCCGGGCGGGTGCAGGCCTGGGTGGTCGGGCCGGGCGCCGGGGACGACGCGGCGACCGTGGCCGAAGTGCTGGCGGCGGACGTACCCGTGCTGATCGACGCGGACGGGCTGCGGCTGGCCGACCGGGATGCCGTACGAGGCCGTGCGGCGCCGACGCTCATGACCCCGCACGCAGGTGAGGCCGCCGCGCTGCTCGGGGTGGCGCGGGAGGAGGTCGAGGGGGCACGGCTGGTCTCGGCCCGCGAACTCGCCGCCCGCTACGACGCGACCGTACTGCTCAAGGGCTCGACCACGCTGGTCGCGGACGCACGGGGCGGTGCCGTCCGGGTCAACGCCACGGGGACGCCCTGGCTGGCCACGGCCGGGAGCGGCGACGTGCTGTCGGGGCTCGCGGGGTCGCTGCTCGCCTCCGGGCTCTCCGCGCCGGACGCGGGGAGCGCAGCGGCGTATCTCCACGGGCTGGCCGGACGGTTCGCGGCCGACGGGGCACCGGCCGGGGCGCACGACGTGGCCGAGGCGGTCCCGGCGGCCTGGCGGGACGTCCGGGACTGACCGTTGCCGAAAGGCAGGCCCTAGCGCAGGTCCTGCACCACGCTGAGGATGTTCCCCTCGCTGTCCTTGAACCAGGCGCCGCGCATGCCCGCGTCCTCCACCACGCCGTTCACCGTCTTCAGGCCGGGCAGGTCGTACTTCTCGAAGGTGACGCCGCGACCGCGCAGCTCCGTCATCTCCGCGTCGAGGTCCTCGACCGTCCAGCCCGCCAGCGTGTGGGCCGCCTGGCCGCCGCTCGGTGTCCGGTAGACGTGGAACCGGGTGCCGCCGGACTCGAAGAGGACGACTTCCTTCCGGTCGTCGATCAGCTTGAGGCCGAGTGTGTCTCCGTAGAAGTGCTTGGCCCTTTCGATGTCACTGGCCGGGATGACGGCGGTCAGCGGTGCGTCAGCCAACATGTCCTCCACCTCCTGTCACCAGCCTAGGTCGGGGATCGAAACGGGCAATCCGGATGACTGCTCCTCCACGGCGGTCGCTCCCCAATAAGGGTGACCCCGCCGCGCGGCACACTCGGCCCACCATCCCCACACGTTTCTCTGATTGCATGATTAATAGACGTATTGCGTGCGGGGGTGTCGCCGTGCTGCTCGCCGCGGCCACCGCCCTGCCCGTCGGAACCGCCGCGGCCGACCCCGCGCCCCTCGCCCCCGGACCCGAGGTCGAGCAGCTCGTGCCCGGTGTCGCTCCGGGGCCGTACCAGCCCTGGCAGATCGACACGCCCGACCAGATGCTGCCGCCGAAGGTGTACACGCCCACCGCCGACGAGGACGCCGTCGAGCCCCGGGACGCGGCGGAGGGGACGTACGACCTCGTCGAGTACGTGCCGCTCGGAGACGCCGTCGACAAGGTGGCGTGCAGCAAGCGGACCGGGCCTTATCAGAAGGCGGTCGAGCGGTGGCTGAAGCTGAAGGCGGACGGGAAGCAGTCGGCGGCCGACTGCCGGGCCATCCGCAACTTCCAGGTGAAGCACCGGATCAAGGCCGCGACCGGGTTCGCCGGACCCGTCACCTGGGCCACCATGCAGCTCATCTCCGCGAAGAAGAACCCGAACGCGGCCAAGAAGTGCCCGGTACGGAAGTACCGCGTCGCCTGTGTCGATCTCAGCCGGCAGCTGACCTGGGTGCAGAAGGGGAAAAAGGTGCTCTACGGGCCCGTCCCCATGCGCAGCGGACGGGCCGGCCACCGGACCCGGACCGGGTGGCACAAGATCTACTGGAAGCACAAGAACCACTGGTCGACGCTCTACAACTCGCCCATGCCCTATGCCCAGTTCTTCGACGGCGGCCAGGCCTTCCACGCCGTCTACGGCAGCATCTACACCACCGTCGGCTCATGGGGCTGCGTCAATCTGCGCCTCGGCGACGCGCGGAAGCTGTGGGGTGTCCTGAAGAAGGGCGACCAGGTCTACGTGTGGGGGAGCAGGCCCGGGGCGTAGGACATCGCCCGGGCGTCCGAGGGGTCTGTCGGACCCCTCTGAGACACTGGGGGCGCCATGACTGAGACAGCGACTGCCCCGACCGCGCCCCTGCGTGCCCGCGCCGAGATCGATCTGGACGCCCTGCGGGCCAATGTGCGGACCCTGCGCGCCCTCGCGCCGGGTGCGGCTCTCATGGCCGTCGTCAAGTCCGAGGCGTACGGCCACGGGGCCGTGCCGTGTGCCCGGGCGGCCGTCGAGGCGGGCGCGAGCTGGCTGGGTACGGCCACGCCGGAGGAGGCGCTCGCGCTGCGTGCCGCCGGACTGCCCGGGCGCATCATGTGCTGGCTGTGGACGCCGGGCGGGCCCTGGCGGGAGGCGATCGAGGCCGACATCGACGTGGCCGTGAGCGGCATGTGGGCCCTCGAGGAGGTCACGGCGGCGGCCCGGGCGGCGGGAGTCCCCGCGCGCGTGCAGCTCAAGGCCGACACCGGGCTCGGGCGCAACGGGTGCCAGCCCGGGGAGGACTGGGCCGAGCTGGTCGGGGCCGCCCTGCGGGCCGAGGCCGAGGGGATCGTCCGCATCACGGGCCTCTGGTCGCACTTCGCCTGCGCCGACGAACCGGGGCACCCCTCGATCGCCCATCAGCTCACCCGCTTCCGGGAGATGCTCGCCCACGCCGAGCAGCAGGGCGTCCGCCCGGAAGTGCGCCACATCGCCAACTCCCCGGCCACGCTCACCCTTCCCGAGGCCCACTTCGACCTCGTACGGACCGGGATCGCCCTGTACGGCATCTCACCGAGCCCCGAGGTCGGCACCCCGGCCGACTTCGGACTACGCCCGGTGATGACGCTCGCGGCGTCCATCGCCCTGGTGAAGCACGTCCCCGGGGGTCACGGCGTCAGTTACGGGCATCACTACATCACCCCCGGTGCGACGACCCTCGGACTCGTCCCCGTCGGATACGCCGACGGCATCCCGCGGCATGCCTCCGGCACCGGCCCCGTCCTGGTCGACGGCAAGTGGCGGACCGTGGCGGGGCGCGTCGCGATGGACCAGTTCGTCGTCGACCTCGGGGGCGACGAGCCCGCGGTCGGCACCGAAGCGGTGCTCTTCGGGCCCGGCGACCGGGGCGAGCCCACCGCCGAGGACTGGGCGCAGGCCGCAGGCACCATCGCCTACGAAATCGTCACACGGATCGGAACCCGCGTTCCCCGCGTCTACGTGAATGAAGAACAAAGCGGGTAACCGCACTGAGGCGCGACCGTCCGACAGAAGTGCCGCATCTGTAATTCGGGCAACATCGGGCAGTCGGTCAACAGCGGTATCAACACGGCAACACCTGTTTCACCCGAACCGGCGAACATCAGCAATCCGGCGAAGAGGAGCGGTACGTGAGCGAGAGCAGTGCGGAGGCCGTCGCAGCCGTCGCCTCCGCCACGGGGGCGGCCGGAAACTGGCGCCGTGCGACCGGCATCGCGGGCGCCGCGATAGGCGTGGTCGCCGCGGGCGCGGCGGCCGGCGTCGCCATCGAGCGGCTCACCGTCGGCCGCGGCATGCGCAAGAAGGCACGGCTGGCCCTCGATTCGACGGGCCCGTACGGCTCGCTGCGCGGCACACCCGGCAGGGCGTACGCCGACGACGGCACCGAGCTGTACTACGAGGTCGACGACGTCGACCCCGAGGCCGTGCCCGCGCTCAGCCCGCGCCGGCGGCGGCTGTTCGGGCGGAAGGCGCCCGCACCCGTCACCGTCGTCTTCAGCCACGGCTACTGCCTCAGCCAGGACTCCTGGCACTTCCAGCGGGCTGCCCTGCGGGGCGTCGTACGGACCGTGCACTGGGACCAGCGCAGCCACGGGCGGTCCGGGCGGGGTGTGCAGCAGGTCCAGGACGGCGTGCCGGTCAGCATCGACCAGCTCGGGCGGGACCTGAAGGCCGTCATCGACGCGGCGGTGCCGCAGGGGCCGATCGTGCTCGTCGGACACTCCATGGGCGGGATGACCATGATGGCGCTCGCCGACCAGTACCCCGAGCTGATCCGGGACCGGGTCGTCGCCACCGCTTTCGTCGGTACGTCGTCCGGGCGGCTCGGCGAGGTCAACTTCGGGCTGCCCGTCGCGGGCGTCAATGCCGTACGGCGGGTGCTGCCCGGGGTGCTGAAGGCGCTCGGGCAGCAGGCCGCGCTGGTGGAGAAGGGGCGGCGGGCGACCGCCGACCTGTTCGCCGGGATCATCAAGCGGTACTCGTTCGCGTCACGGGACGTCGACCCGGCGGTCGCGCGGTTCGCCGAGCGGATGATCGAGGGCACGCCGATCGACGTGGTCGCCGAGTTCTACCCGGCGTTCACCGACCACGACAAGACCGAGGCGCTCGAGTCCTTCACGGACATGCCGGTGCTCGTCCTGGCCGGGATCGGCGACCTCGTCACGCCCAGCGAGCACAGCGAGGCCATCGCCGACCTGCTGCCGGACGCCGAGCTGGTGCTGGTCCCGGACGCCGGGCACCTGGTCATGCTGGAACACCCGGAAGTGGTCACCGACCGGCTGGCGGACCTTCTCACCCGTGCGGGTGCCGTGCCGGCAGGGGCTACCGTGGGTGGCTATGGAAGCACCAGCAGCACCGCACAACCCGGCTGAGTCCGAGGCCACCGAGTCCTCCGTGTCTTCTGCGGAGATCACCGTCACCTCCCCCGAGCAGATGCGGGACCTGGGCCGCCGCCTGGCCAAGCTGCTGCGCGCCGGTGACCTCGTGATGCTCAACGGGGAGCTCGGCGCGGGCAAGACGACGCTGACGCGCGGACTCGGCGAGGGGCTCGGTGTCCGGGGCGCGGTCACGTCCCCGACCTTCGTGATCGCCCGGGTGCACCCGTCGCTGGGCGACGGACCGCCGCTGGTCCACGTCGACGCGTACCGGCTGGGCGGCGGGCTCGACGAGATGGAGGACCTCGACCTCGACGTCTCGCTGCCCGACTCGGTGATCGTCGTGGAGTGGGGCGAGGGCAAGGTCGAGGAGCTGACCGACGACCGGCTGCACGTCGTCATCCACCGGGCCGTCGGAGACACCACCGACGAGGTGCGACACGTGACGGTGACCGGGCTCGGCGGGCGCTGGGCGACGGTGGACCTGAGCGTCCTGTCGGCCTGACGGCGATCGTTTTCGGTGAACGTTCCGACAAGACGTCGGCAAGATATTGCATTCGGCGTCTTGTGCGTGGTCACATGGTACCCAGTCCGTAGTTAGGTCTACCTAACTATGCCCGCCCCCGCTCTTCAGGAGGCGCTCATGTCGGCCACGGAACGAGACGAGACGCTGCCGCGTGTGGTGTCCGCGGTGTCGATGCGCGATCTGCTGGCGTCGTGCGCCGCCGCGAACGTGATCTCCACACCGCCGCGTCTGCCGGACCCCGAGGTGTCCCGGCCGCCGGCCGAGCACAGCCGTCGGCAAGCCGCGTAGCCGTATCGGCGGCGGCCTCAGCGGATCACGACGACCTGTGCGCCGATCGTCGCGAACTCCCACAGCGCGTCGCCGTCCTTGCGGGACTCGCGGATGCCGCCCGTACGCACACCCGGGTCGGGCGTGCGCGCCTTGTCGTCGACGGCCGCGCTGAAGCCGATGGCCACGCCGTCCACGGCGGCGAAGCGGACGACGTGCTCGACGGGGGTGCCGTCGGTGCCGGTGACGGAGTTCGACCGCGACGTGACGGGATAGAAGCCCGGGGCCGGGTCGACGGAGCCCGGCGTGACCGTGAACGTGCGGGTGACCTTGTTGCTCGCGGCGACCAGCCACACCCGGTCGTCGTCCACCGAGTACACGACCCGCTCACCCGTGCCGGACCCGACGGGCAGGGCGGTGGGGTCCTGCTGGTCGCGGGGCGCCTTGGAGGCGACCACCTCGGGGGAGGCGCTCGCGGCCGGCTCGGCCAGAGCCGCCGGGACGGTCGTGTGAGCCTGGTAGCCGAGGAAGCCGACGGTCGCCAGGGCCGCCGCGGTGAGCCCGAACACGAATCCGGAGCTTCTGCTTGCCACCCTCGTCCACCTGACCCATCGCGTCGTACGTCCTGCTTTGCGGCGACCGTAGCAGCCACCACGCGCCCCACCGGGGCGGCCATGCCTGCGACGCAGGAGCCGTAGGCTGTTTGCGTGCTCTTGCTCGCTCTGGATACCGCCACTCCCGCCGTCACCGTCGCGCTGCACGACGGCACGGACGTCATCGCCTCCTCGAGTCAGGTGGACGCGCGCCGGCACGGTGAGCTGCTGCTGCCGGCCGTCGACCGTGTGCTCGCCGAGGCCGGGCTCAGGCTCGACGCCGTCACCGGCATCGTCGTGGGCATCGGACCCGGCCCCTACACGGGGCTGCGCGTCGGCCTGATGACCGCGGACACCTTCGGGCTCGCGCTCGGCGTCCCCGTGCACGGCGTGTGCACGCTCGACGGTCTCGCCTACGCCTCCGACATCGACAAGGGCCCCTTCGTCGTGGCGACGGACGCCCGGCGCAAGGAGGTCTACTGGGCGCGCTACGCCGACTCCCGGACCCGGCTCACCGACCCCGCCGTCGACCGGCCCGGCGACATCGCCGACCGGGTGGCCGGACTGCCGGCCGTCGGCGCGGGCGCGCTGCTGTACCCGGACACCTTCCCGAACGTGCACGAGCCGGAGCACGTGTCGGCCGCCGCGCTCGCCGCGCTGGCCGCCGAGAGACTGGGCAAGGGCGAGGAACTCCCCGCACCCCGGCCGCTGTACCTGCGCCGCCCCGACGCGCAGGTCCCCAAGAACTACAAGGTGGTCACCCCCAAGTGACCGTGAGTGAACCCGTGACGCCTGGACTGCGCGAGATGCGCTGGTGGGACATCGATCCCGTACTGGAGCTGGAGAAGGACCTCTTCCCCGAGGACGCCTGGTCCCGGGGCATGTTCTGGTCCGAGCTGGCGCATGCGCGCGGCTCCGAGGCGACGCGCCGATACGTGGTCGCGGAGGAGGGGGAGCGGATCGTGGGATACGCGGGTCTCGCCGCCTCCGGGGACCTGGCCGACATCCAGACCATCGCCGTCTGCCGCGACCACTGGGGCACGGGCCTCGGTGGCCGGCTGCTGACCGAACTGCTGCGGGCCGCCTCGGCGTTCGAGTGCGCCGAGGTGATGCTGGAGTGCCGGATCGACAACGTCCGCGCCCAGAAGCTGTACGAGCGCTTCGGCTTCGAGGCCATCGGTTTCCGACGCGGCTACTACCAGCCGGGCAACGTGGACGCCCTGGTGATGCGACTGACCACGGAATCCGGCAGCGGCCCCGCCGCGGATTCCACCTCCGAACAAGGAACCGAGATCCATGGCTGACTCACGCGACGAGCCTCTCGTACTGGGGATTGAGACCTCCTGCGACGAGACCGGCGTCGGCATCGTCCGCGGCACCACCCTGCTGGCCGACGCCGTCGCCTCCAGCGTCGACGAGCACGCCCGCTTCGGCGGTGTGGTGCCGGAGGTCGCGAGCCGCGCGCATCTCGAGGCGATGGTCCCGACGATCGACCGCGCGCTGAAGGAGGCGGGCGTCAGCGCCCGCGACCTGGACGGCATCGCGGTCACCGCCGGCCCCGGTCTGGCCGGCGCGCTCCTGGTCGGCGTATCGGCCGCGAAGGCGTACGCCTACGCGCTCGGCAAGCCCCTCTACGGCGTCAACCACCTCGCCTCCCACATCTGCGTGGACCAGCTGGAGCACGGCGCACTGCCCGAGCCGACGATGGCGCTGCTGGTCTCCGGCGGGCACTCGTCCCTGCTGATGTCGACGGACATCACTTCGGACGTACGGCCGCTGGGCGCGACCATCGACGACGCGGCCGGCGAGGCCTTCGACAAGATCGCCCGGGTGCTGAACCTCGGCTTCCCCGGCGGCCCGGTCATCGACCGGTACGCGCGCGAGGGCGACCCGGAGGCGATCGCCTTCCCGCGCGGCCTGACCGGCCCGCGCGATCCGGCGTACGACTTCTCCTTCTCCGGTCTGAAGACGGCCGTGGCCCGCTGGATCGAGGCCAAGCGGGCGGCGGGGGAGGAGGTGCCGGTGCGTGACGTGGCCGCGTCCTTCCAGGAGGCGGTCGTGGACGTGCTGACCCGGAAGGCCGTACGGGCCTGCAAGGACGAGGGCGTGGAGCACCTGATGATCGGCGGCGGTGTGGCCGCCAACTCCCGGCTGCGTGCGCTGGCGCAGGAGCGGTGCGAGGCGGCCGGGATCCAACTGCGGGTGCCGCGGCCGAAGTTGTGCACCGACAACGGCGCGATGGTGGCGGCGCTCGGTGCGGAGATGGTCGCCCGCAACCGGGCCGCCTCCAGCTGGGACCTGTCGGCGGACTCGTCGCTGCCGGTGACGGAGACGCATGTGCCCGGCCACGATCACGTTCACGAGGTCAGCAAGGAGAACCTCTACTCGTGACGGTCGCGTTGATGTGGGAGGCGCGGGCCGCCGAGGGGCGGGGGGCCGAACTGCTCGCCTGGGCACGGGTGCAGGAGCTGCCCGCACGGCCCCGGCGCCGGGAGACCTTCCGGGCCCCGCAGGACCGCGTCCTCGTCATCACCTGGTGGGACGCGGACTACGACGCCGAACTGCCCGAACTGCCCGAGCCGGATGGCGAGTTGGTCATGCGGGCGGTGCATCGGTGGCGGTTCGAGTCGACGGCGGTGGAGTGACGGGGAAGTAGAAGAGCCTCCCCGGCTCGTCGTCGTTGTGGCCCAGCCACAGCCGGCGGCCGTTGCGGCGCTCCCAGCGGGCGCCCACCGCGGCCTTGACCGACCAGTCCACCGCCATCGCCAGGGCGATCATGAGCGCCGTCGAGAACCCCAGCAGGCCCAGGGCCACGCCCGGCACCAGGAACAGCGAGAACCGCAGCGCCATGCCAAGCGTGCGGCTGCGCAGGGCCGGATCGCCGTCCGTCGCCGGTACCGCGGCCTCGAACTCCCTCACCGAGCCGACCCACTTGAGCCGGGAGGACCGCAGGGCCGCCGACAGGACGACGAAGACGAGTCCGGAGCCGGCCAGCCAGGCCGCCCCGCCGGCCACGAGCGATGCGCTGTCGTCCACGGCGAACGCCACCGCCACACCGACCGCGGTGGCGATCACCAGCGCCACCGCGGCCATCAGCTCATGGTGTACGTACCTGACCATCCGCAACCCCCGTTGCTCCGGCGCAGGGGTCACCCGACCCCCGTCACCTCCGTCTCGCACCGCAGCCGGCGGTCGACGCCGAGCACCCTCACCGGTCCAGTGAGATGCAGTCGCGCCGTGTGCCGTACGTCTGCGCTCGATGCCGCCAACCGTAGTTCCAGCGCGCCCGGTTCGACCACCCTTGCACCGGAGCGGTCGGTGAAGGCCGACAGGTCCGCGTGGAACCCGAAGGTGACGCGGTACGCCTCGCCCGGCTCCAGCTCCAGCCGTCGGTAGCCGATCAGACGGACGTCCGGGCGGGTCACCGAGGCCACCGGGTCGTGCAGGTACAGCTGCACGACCTCGGCGCCCGCGCGCTCGCCCGTGTTGCGGACCGTGACCGACACCTCGTACGAGCCGTCCGTGCCGATCTCCGCCCCGGCGGAATCGGATTCCCAGGCGAACGTCGTGTACGACCGCCCGTGTCCGAAGGCGTACAGCGGCGTCGGATCGAGGTTGCTGACCTCGCCCGCGAGGCCCAGCGGGGGCTGGAGGTAGGTCCAGGGCTGGCCTCCCGGGACCCGCGGAACGCTGACCGGGAGGCGGCCCGAGGGGTTGACGCGGCCCGACAGCACGCCCGCCACCGCCGGGCCGCCCTCCTCTCCCGGGAAGAACGCCTGGACCACGGCGGCCAGCCGGCCGTGCCAGCGGCCCAGGGCGTACGGGCGGCCGGTCAGCAGCACCAGGACGACGGGGACCCCCGTCGCCACCAGCGCGTCCAGCAGGTCGCCCTGTACACCCGGCAGTTGGAGGTCCGTCACATCGCAGCCCTCGCCCGAGGTGCCCCGGCCGAACAGGCCCGCCCGGTCGCCGAGGACCGCCACGCACACATCCGCCTCGGCGGTCCGCGCCACCGCCTCCTCGAAGCCCGACGGGTCCGGGTCCGAGGTGTCGCAGCCCTCCGCGAACGTCACCTTCGCGTCCGGGAGTTCGGCCCGCAGCGCCTGCAGCACGGTCGGGATCTCCACGCCCATCGGCACCTCGGGGTGGTGCGTGAGGACGTGCGAGGGGAAGGAGTAGCAGCCGAGCATGGCGAGGGCGTCGGCCGCCCGCGGTCCGACCACCGCGATGCGGGTGTCGGGGGACAGCGGCAGGATCCCGTCGGGGTTGTCCAGCAGGACCACCGACTCCTCGGCCAGGCGGCGGGCCAGGGCCCGGTTCGCGGCCGAGTCGAGGTTGATGGCGGCGTGCGGCTCGGGGTCCCAGTCCTCGTCCAGGAGGCCCAGCTCGCACTTCTGCAGCAGGACCCGGCGGGCCGCGCGGTCGATCAGCGACTCGGGGACCTCGCCCGCCCGTACCGCCTCGATCAGCGGTCTGCCGTAGCACTTCAGGGTGGGGAGTTCGACGTCGAGGCCGGCCGCGAGCGCCGCGTGGGCCGCCTGGGCCTCGGTGCCGGCGACCCGGTGCTGGGTCTGCAGGAAGCCGACCCCGAAGTAGTCGGCGACCACCGTGCCGGTGAAGCCCCACTCCTCGCGCAGGAGGTCGGTCAGCAGGCCCGGGTCCGCCGAGGCCGGAACGCCGTCCGTGTCCGTGTACGCCGCCATCACCGAGCGGGCCCCCGCCTCCCGCAGCGCCATCTCGAAGGGCGGCAGGGTGATGTCCGCGAACTCCCGCACGCCCGCCCGCACGGGTGCGAGGTTCCGGGCGCCCGCCGAGGAGGCGTACCCGGCGAAGTGCTTGAGCGTGGAGACGATCCCGGCCGACTCCAGGCCCCGTACGTACGCGCTGCCGATCGTGCCGACCAGGTACGGGTCCTCGCCGACCGTCTCCTCCACCCGGCCCCAGCGCGGATCCCGTACGACGTCCAGGACCGGGGCGAGACCCTGGTGGACGCCGACCGAGCGCAGGTCGCGGCCGATGGCGGCCGCCATCTCCGCCACCAGCCCCGGGTCGAAGCTCGCGCCCCAGGCGAGCGGCACCGGGTAGGCGGTGGCCTGCCAGGTGGTGAAGCCGGCCAGGCACTCCTCGTGGGCGAGGGCCGGGATGCCGAAACGGCCCGCCGCGGCGATACGGCGCTGGGCGCGGGCCAGTGCCTGCGCGCCCAGCGCCGGGTCCACGGGGGCGGTGCCGAAGGGGCGGGTGAGCTGGCCGAGGCCCTGGGTGATCAGCTCGTCCCAGTCGTAGTCGGAGCTCATCTCGCGCTGCAGCGGGGCGACTCCGTCCCCGTCGGTGTCGGCGCCCACCCACACGCCGTAGAGCTGGGCGGTCTTCTCCTCCAGGGTCATCCGGGAGAGCAGGTCCTCGACACGGGCGGCGGCGGGCAGGTCGGGGTCACGCCAGGGAGCGGTGGTCATGAAACTCCTGCTCTGGTCGGATGGCCTTCAGGGCGAGTCGGCGGTGGCCCGCTCGCGAATGTTTCGCTGTGTACATCGAATGTTCCGGGAACCTAGGGCGGTCAGGAGGGTTCGTCAAGAGGTCGTGCAGGGATACGATCGCCGCCATGACACCCCCGGAGCCCGTTGAAACGCGGACGACAACCCCGACGGCAGGCCGGTCGGCGCAGACCGCGACGCTCGCCGAGATCGCCCGTGAGGCCGGCGTGTCCGCGCCGACTGTTTCGAAGGTCCTCAACGGCCGCGCAGACGTGGCCCCGGCCACCCGCAGCCGGGTCGAGGAGCTGCTGCGTGCGCACGGTTATCGCCGCCGGCGTGCGGAGGCCAGCCGGTCGCCCCTCATCGACCTCGTCTTCCACGAGCTGGAGAGCGCCTGGGCGATGGAGGTCATCCGGGGCGTGGAGAACGTGGCCCGGGACGCCGGCCTGAGCGTGGTGCTCAGCGAGAGCGCCGGGCGGCTGACGCCGGGGCGGACCTGGGCGGACCAGGTCGCCGCCCGCCGCCCGCACGGCGTGATCCTCGTCCTGTCCGGGCTCGACGAGTCCCAGCGGGCGCTGCTGACCAGCCGCTCCATCCCGTTCGTGGTGATGGACCCGGCCGGCGACCCCGGCGTCGACGTACCGTCCATCGGCGCGACCAACTGGCAGGGCGGGCTGGCCGCCACCCGGCACCTGATCGACCTCGGCCACACCCGCATCGGCGCCATCACCGGCCCGTCCCGCATGATGTGCAGCCGCGCCCGCGTCGACGGCTACCGGGCCGCCCTGGAGACCGCCGGGCTGCCGGTGGACCCGTCGCTGATCGCGAGCGGCGACTTCCACCACGAGACCGGCTACCGGCAGGGCCTGGAGCTGCTGCGCCGCCCGGACCGGCCCACCGCCGTCTTCGCCCTCAACGACCTCCAGGCGCTCGGCCTGTACGAGGCCGCGCGCGAACTCGGGCTGCGCATCCCCGAGGACCTGAGCGTGGTCGGGTTCGACGATCTGCCGGTGGCGCGCTGGGTGGGGCCGCCGCTGACGACCGTACGGCAGCCGCTGACGGAGATGGCCGAGGCGGCGGCCAAGCTGGTGCTCGACCTGGGGCGGGAGGACCAGTCGCCGGTGGCCACGCGGGTGGAGCTGGCGACGAGTCTGGTGGTGCGCAGCAGCACGGCGGCGCCTCCCGCGGTTCAGTAGGGAGGCCTGTTGCTGTATTGACGGGTGTTTCGTGGCGCCCCACACTGCTCCGAAGCCAATCGGTTGCACGACCGAAACTTTCGGAGGCACCCGCAATGAGATCTCTGAGAACAGGCTTATCCCTTTCGGCACTTGTCGTCGGTGCTGCGCTGCTGTTCACGGCGCCCGCGGCCCAGGCCGCCGACTCCCCCCTCCGGGACCTCGCCGCCGCCAAGGGCAAGGTCATCGGGACGGCGGTCACCGGCTCCAAGCTCACGGGGACGTACGGCGACATCGCGGGGGCGCAGTTCAACTCGCTCACCCCCGGCAATGCCATGAAGTGGGGCTCGGTCGAGCCGACCCAGGGCAGCTTCAACTGGACCGAGGCCGACCAGATCGTCGCCTTCGCGCAGGCCCACAACCAGCAGGTGCGCGGCCACACCCTGGTCTGGCACAGCCAGAACCCGAGCTGGCTGACCAACGGCAGCTGGACCTCCGCCCAGCTCAGCAGCCTGCTCCAGAACCACATCGGCACCGAAGTCGGCCGCTACAAGGGCAGGATCGCCGCCTGGGACGTGGTCAACGAGCCCTTCAACGAGGACGGCACCTACCGCTCGACCCTCTGGTACAACGGCCTCGGCGCCGACTACATCGCGAGCGCCCTGACCTGGGCAAGGGCAGCCGACCCGGACGCCAAGCTCTACATCAACGACTACAACGTGGAGGGCGTCAACGCGAAGTCCACGGCCCTGTACAACCTGGTCAAGGACCTCAAGAGCCGCGGCGTCCCGATCGACGGCGTGGGCCTCCAGGCCCATCTGATCCTCGGCCAGGTCCCCGCCACCCTCCAGCAGAACATCCAGCGCTTCGCCGACCTCGGCGTCGACGTGGCGATCACCGAGCTGGACGTACGGATGGCGCTGCCGTCCGACAGCACGAAGCTCGCCCAGCAGGCCGCCGACTACAAGTCGGTCGTGGCCGCCTGTGTGGCCGTGACCCGCTGCGCGGGCGTCACCGTGTGGGGCTTCACCGACTCCGACTCCTGGGTTCCGGGCACCTTCCCGGGATACGGGGCTGCGACGCCGTACGACGAGAACTACGCGCCGAAACCGGCGTACCACGCGATCGCGGAGGCGCTCGGCGGCACGACGACCACGCCGCCCACCGGTGCCTGCTCGGCGGCGTACAGCGTGACGAGTCAGTGGAACACCGGGTTCACGGGGCAGGTGAAGATCGCCTGCTCGGGCGCCTCGCTCTCGTCCTGGAAGGCGAGTTGGACGTTCGGTGCGGGCCAGCAGACCACGCAGGCGTGGAACGCGACGTGCACGCAGAGCGGTTCGGCGGTGACGTGCGCGAACGCCTCCTACAACGGCTCGGTGCCGGACGGCGGTTCGGTGACGTTCGGGTTCAACGGGACGTGGAGCGGGAGCAACCCCGTACCGGCCGTCACGCTGGGCTGAACCTGAGAATTTCCGAAGAAAACCGCTTCACACCGTCGCCACTAACAATCCCCTAATAATTCGGACTTACGTTCCTGCCCGTGACGGGACACGACGAGAACGGCGGCGCGGGCAGACCGAGGGGCCGGCGATCGACCGTACTGAAGATCGCCGGCCTCACCATGGCGGGCCTGCTGGTGCTGGGTGCGGGCGCTGCGGGCTGGGCGTACTGGCACCTCGACAACAACATCAAGAGCGTCGACATCAACCAGGCGCTCGGCGACGACCGACCGGCGAAGGCGGTGGCGACACCGTCGGCGTCGGCCTCCGCCGCACCGCTCCCCACCGGTTCGCTGAACATCCTGGTCCTGGGCTCGGACTCGCGCAGCGGCAAGGAGAACAAGGCACTCGGCGGGGGCGACAGCTCCGGGGCCCGTTCCGACACGGCGATGGTGGTCCACATCGACGCGGGCCGTAAGAAGGCCACGGTCGTCAGCATCCCGCGCGACACGCTGGTCACGCGTCCGTCCTGTCCGTTGAAGTCGGGCGGTTCGACGGCGGTGGCGTACAGCGCGATGTTCAACAGCGCGTATTCGGTGGGCGGCGCGGTCTGCGCCGTGAAAACCGTCGAGTCGATCACGGACATCCGTATGGACCACTATCTCGAGATCGACTTCTCGGGCTTCGCGAAGCTGGTGAACGCGCTGGGCGGCGTCACGGTCACCACGGACGAGGACATCGACGACGACGACAGCCATCTGCACCTGAAGGCCGGCACCCACGAACTGAACGGCAAGCAGGCCCTCGCCCTGGCCCGCACCCGGCACGGCATAGGCGACGGCAGCGACCTCGGCCGCATAGGCCTGCAGCAGAAGCTGGTGAAGGCCCTGCTGGAACGGATCGCCTCGACAAGCCTGTTCACCGACCCGGCCAAGCTGTACACGGTGGCCGAGGCGGTCACCAGCAGCCTGACCACGGACACCGGCCTGGACTCGCTGAGCGAACTCGTGGAACTCGGCCGGAGCCTGAAGGGCCTGTCGGCAGCCGACGTGAAGACGGTGATGATGCCGGTGGTGACCGCACCGTCGAACCCCAACCGGGTGGTGGCGAAGGAACCGGCGGCGACCAAGCTGTGGGAGTCGCTGCGCTGAGCGCGGCGGGCGCGGTGGCGTGCGCCCGTTACAACCCCTGTACCGGGTGACGAGTCTTCAGTGGTGTCACCGTAACTAGGGGGTCTCCCGGTGTTTTCCCTTTCTTTGTCGGGTCGCCTGGCGGTCCCGGTCGTGGCGGGTGTGGTTGCGCTGGGAGTTGCCCCGCCGCAGGAGCTGAGCCGGGCGGAGGCCGCCGCGCGTGCCCCCGTCCGCTTCGACTTCAACGGTGACGGTTACGGGGACCTCGCGGTCGGTGCGCCGGGGGCCACGGTCGGCGGGGCGGCCAGGGCGGGGTACGTGACCGTGATGTACGGCGGCCCGCATGGGCTGTCCGTGACTCGACGGGCCGTCATGTCCCGTTCCACGAGCGGGATTCCGGGCAGTGCGACGACCGGCGAGGGCTTCGGGACGCAGCTCTCCAGGGGTGACCTCGACGGCGACGGGTACGCCGACCTGGTCATCGGGAACAAGTCCGGGACGACCGACGCGGTGATCCTCTGGGGCGGCCCGCACGGCCTGACCGGCGCCGGCGCGAAGTCGGTCCCGGCCACCAACACCCAGACCGGCGACTTCAACGGCGACGGCAAGCTGGACCTGGCGCTGTTCCGCACCCGCCCCGCCGTCGGCGACGACCCGAACGGCAGCACGGCGAGCGTCCGGAACGGCCCCTTCACCCGCGCCGGCGGCCATGGCACCGAGGCCTCCCTCGACGCCGACCACCTCAAGTACTACGACGTCCGGGACGGCGCCACGGGTGACGTGAACGGGGACGGCCGCGACGATCTGGCGCTCAGCATCTACGAGGGCGACGGCGTGTACGGCACCCGGTACTACGCGGGCTCGGCATCCGGCCCGACGCCCGGGACAGCACCCGACACCATCCCCAACACCGACGGCGGCATCGCCTTCGGCGACCTCAACGGCGACGGCTACGACGACATCGCGGTCGGCGCGGTCTACGACTCGGCGGTCACGGTGGCCTACGGCTCGGCCTCCGGTGTCGGTCCCCGCGGCACCTGGAAGACGTACACCGAGGACACCCCGGGCGTGCCCGGGACGAACGACCCCGTCTTCCGCTTCGGCGAGTCCCTGTCGGCCGCCGACATCACCGGCGACGGCATCGACGACCTCGCCGTCGGCGTCCCAGGCAAGGAGCTGGGCTACGACGACAACGCGGGCGCCGTCGACATCCTGCGCGGCAGCAGGTCCGGCCTCACGGGCAAGGGCGCCCAGTCCTTCACCCAGAACACCTCCGGGATCCCGGGCACGGCCGAACTGTCCGACTCCTTCGGCTCGGCGGTCGAACTCCTCGACATCAACGGCAACGGCTACGCGGACCTGGCGGCGGCAGCCGTGGGGGAGGACGGCGGGAACGGGGCGGTCTGGGAGCTGCGGGGGCGGCCCACGGGGATCGTGACGGACGCGGCGCTGCTGTTCGGGCCGAAGGCGATCGGGGCGCCGTATGCGAAGGCGGCATTCGGGACCGAGATCGGGTAGCTCACCTGCGGAAACGTACGTACGGAAAAAATCTTCGAAGAAATCCGATGAGCTTGTCGATCCGGCTGGGTCTTGTTCGACGCACAGGTGAAAGCCCGGGAAGGACCCGGCGCCCACCACCGAGGAGTCACCATGCCCCGCTACCTCTCCCTCGTTCAGATCGACGAGGCCACCATGCCCACCGAAGGCCCCAGCCCCGAGCTGATGCAGCGCATGGGTGAGCTGATCGAGGAGGTCACCAAGGCCGGTGTCATGCTCGACACCGCCGGGCTCACCCCGTCCGCGCAGGGCACCCGTGTGCACTGGCAGGGCGGTCAGATCTCCGTCACCGACGGGCCCTTCACCGAGTCCAAGGAGGTCGTCGGCGGCTACGCGATCATGCAGTGCAAGGACCTGGCCGAGGCGATCGAGTGGACCAAGAAGTTCCTCAAGGTGCACGAGGAGTACTGGACCGTGACGTGCGAGGTGCGGGAGATCGCGGAGGGCTGAGCCACCCGCTTCCTTGGCCGTACGCCGGTACGGGTGTTGCATGGAGGGCTGTGAGCTCACAGCCCTCCGCCGACGCCTCCGGCGACCCCCGCCACACCATCGAGACCGTCTTCCGCATCGAGTCCCCCCGCATCATCGCCGGCGTCACCCGCATCGTCCGCGACGTCGGCATCGCCGAGGAGCTCGCGCAGGACGCGCTGGTCGCCGCGCTCGAGCAGTGGCCGCGGGACGGCGTCCCCGACAACCCGGGCGCCTGGCTCATGGCCACCGCCCGGAACCGCGCCGTCGACCTGATCCGCCGCCGGGAGAACTACGCCCGCAAGCTGCAGGAGATCGGCCGCACCGTCGAGACCGCGGCCCCGCCCGAGGAGCCCGCCGACGCCGACGACATCGACGACGACCTACTCCGCCTGGTCTTCACCGCCTGCCACCCCGTCCTGTCCGCCGAGGCCCGCATCGCACTCACCCTGCGCCTGCTCGGCGGTCTGACCACGCCCGAGATCGCCCGCGCGTTCCTGGTCCCCGAGGCCACCGTCGCCCAGCGCATCGTCCGCGCCAAGCGCACCCTCGCCACCAAGAACATCGCCTTCGAGGTCCCTTACGGCCCCGAGCGCGAGGCCCGGCTGGGGTCGGTGCTCGACGTCATCTACCTGATCTTCAACGAGGGTTACGCCGCCACCGCGGGCGACGACTGGCTGCGCCCGGCACTGTGCGAGGACGCCCTCCGCCTGGCCCGCGTCCTGTCGTCACTGATGCCGAAGGAGCCGGAGGTCCACGCCCTGACCTCCCTCCTCGAGTTCCAGGCCTCCCGCACCGCCGCCCGCACCGGACCGAACGGCGAGCCCGTCCTCCTCAAGGACCAGAGCCGCCGCCGCTGGAACCGCATGCTCATCGCCCGCGGCATCACGGCCCTGCACCGCGCCGACGCCACGGCCACCGGCGCCCCGGGCCCGTACGCCCTCCAGGCCGCCATCGCCGCCTGCCACGCGCACGCGTACACCTACGAGGAGACCGACTGGCGGAGCATCGCCACCCTGTACGGCCTGCTCGCCGCCCGCGCCCCGTCCCCGGTCGTCGAGCTCAACCGCGCGGTCGCCGTGTCCATGGCGCAGGGCCCGGCGGAGGCGCTCGCGATCGTCGACGGCCTCGCCGCCGAGCCCGCACTGCGCGACTACCACCTGCTGCCCAGCGTCCGCGGGGACCTGCTGGAGCGGCTCGGGCGGACGGCCGAGGCCCGCGAGGAGTTCGTACGGGCCGCCGGTCTCGCCCGCAACGAACGGGAGCGGCAGCTGTTGCTGGCGAGACTCCATTCCCTTCCTGGTCACTGAGGGTTTACAGTTGCGCGGCTGCCCGGCAACCGGCGTGACACCTTCCGCGGTGGGGGCAGCGCTCCGATACCTGTGGGGGGTACCTCCTTGCGATCTTCCAGATCTGTGCGACCGGCCCGCTCGGCCCGGTCTTCCGCCCGCCGGAAACTGGTCGCGCTCACCGCCGCCACCGCGCTCGCCGCCGGCACCGTCGCCCTGCTCGCACCGGGCGCGTCGGCCGATGTCGCCGGATGGCCGGCCGCCGACGGCTCCATCGCCGTGATCGGCGACGGCATGTCCCTGGTCGACGACTCGGGCGCCGGCGAAAAGAGGATCTACGACGGGGACGCCGAGACGCCCGCCTGGGCGCCCGACGGCAGCCGCGTGGTCTTCGAGGACGCCGGCTACCTGCGCACCGTGAGCGTCGCGGGCGGTTCCGCGACCACGGTCTACAACGGCGTGGACAACGGTCGCTCGCCCTCGCGCCCGACGTACTGGGCCTCCGGCAGCGGAATCGTCTTCTCCGCCACCAAGAAGCTCTACAGGATCCCGTCCGGCGGCGGCACCGCCACCGCCCTCCTCTCCAGCGGCGGCTGCGACACCTACCCGAGCGCCGCCGCGGTGGACCCAGTCGTCGCCTTCCAGCGGGGCGGTACGGGCTGCAGCACCACGACGCCCTCGATCGTGCTCTACGACGCCGACGCCGGCACCCAGACCACGCTGGTCACCAACGGTGCTTCGCCAGCCCTGTCGCCCGACGGCACCAAGGTCGCGTTCATCCGCACGGTCGACGGCCACCGCCAGCTGTTCACCGTCAACACCGACGGCACGGGAGAGCGCCGCCTGCTCACCGACACCGCCGACTACGACAATCCGTCCTGGGCGCCCGCGAGCGACCGGCTGGTCGTCTCCTACGACCACAAGACGGACAGTACGGGCAACTGCTGCTCGGTGGGCATGGAGGTCCTGACGGTCACCGCCGACTCGGTGACCGAGGGCACCCCCTTCCCGTACGGAGGCCTCCAGCGCTCGCCCGCCTGGCAGCCGCTGCGCAAGAACGTCGTCGGCCGGGTCTGGGGAGCCGACGTCTACGGCAGCAACATCGCCGCGTCCCGCTGGACCTGGAACACCACCGGCCAGAGCGAGGCGGGCCTGATGAACGCCTCGTCCGCCGTGCTGGTCTCCAAGGACAGCTCGGCGTACGCGCTGACGGCCCCCGCCCTCGCGGGAAAGAAGCACGGTCCGGTCCTGCTGACCTCGGGCAGCTCGCTGTCCTCGTCCGTGCAGACCGAGCTCAAGCGCATCCTCAAGCCCGGCGCGAGCGTCTACCTCGTCGGCGGCACGTCGATCCTGAGCAGCAGCGTCGCCTCGAAGGTCTCCTCGCTCGGCCTCACCCCGAAGCGGCTGGCCGGCACGTCCCGCTACTCGACCTCGGTCGCCGTCGCCAAGTCCATCACCGGCGCGCCGGACTACGTCTTCATCGCCACCGGCACCGACTACCACTCGGCGCTCGCCGCCGCGTCGGCCGCCGGCGCGGACGGCACCGGCAGCAAGGCGGTCGTCGTGCTCAACGACGGCAACTCGCTGACCTCGTCCGTGAAGTCGTACCTCAACAGCCTGGACCCGCGCGACACCTACATGATCCCGGTCGGCGGCTCGGCGAAGTACGCCCTGACGCACACGTCGTTCTCCAACTGGCCGTCGACGTACACCTATTACCCGGTCACCGCGAGCACCCACGAGGGCACCGCCGCCGCGCTCGCCCGCTTCTGGTGGGGCGGTCCGCACAACGCCGCGCTCGCCTACGTCGACAGCTGGCGCGGCGGCACCTCGGCCGCCGCCGCGATGAACGTCTTCGGCCCGCTGCTGTGGACGAACATCGACGCCCTCTCCGCCGACACCAGGACGTACCTGGTCAGGGGGGCCGCGAGCCTCAACTCCGTGGCGGTCTTCGGCGGCACCGGCTCGGTGTCGGCCACGGCGCTGAACTCCGCGGGCACGGCGATCAGCGCGAACAGCGGCCAGTGGGACTACAGGCCGTACTACAACGGCCTTGAGCCGACGGCGACTTCGTCGTTCTCCACGGCATCGTCCCAGGGGACCGGAGTCCGCCCGGACCTCGGTTCGCTGCGCACGACGGTCACCCGCTAGCCGGCCGGGCGGGGGCGCCGACGAGCATGGTCGGCGCCCCCGCCACCCGGGTCAGAAACACCGTCGCGGAGCCCGGTCCCTGCGGCTTGACCTTCTTGCGCAACTCCTCCGGCTCCACCGCCGACCCCCGCTTCTTCACGGTCAGGATCCCGACCTCCCGCTCCCGCAGCAGCGCCTTCAACTTCTTGACGTTGAAGGGGAGTTGGTCGGTGATCTCGTACGAGGACGCATACGGCGTCGGCCGCAGCTCGTCCGCGGTGACGTACGCGATGGTGGGGTCGATCAGCCCGCCGTCGAGCTCCTCGGCGACCTCGGCGACCAGATGGGCCCGGATGGCCGCGCCGTCGGGCTCGTACAAGTACCGTCCGACGGGCCGGACTTGAGGATCGGGGAGTCCCTTTCCGAGCAGGGTCCGTGGCCCCGGCAGCAGCGTCGCCCGCACCGCCCCCGGCTCCACCCCGAACCACAGCACCGCCTCCTTCACATCCCCGCCGTCCGAGATCCACTCGGCCTCGGCGTCGCCGGGCACGGCCTCGTGCGGAATGCCGGGCGCGACCTTGAGCGCGGCATGAGGGGCCTTGCGAGCGGCTTCGACCGCCCACGACAAGGGCGGCGAGTAGGCCTCCGGATCGAAGATGCGCCCGCGCCCACCGCGCCGGGCGGGGTCGACGAACACGGCGTCGTACCCGTCCGTACTCACCTCCATGACGTCCGCCTCGCGCACCTCGATCAGCTCGCCCAGCCCGAGCGCCTCGGCGTTCGCGCGCGCCACGGCCGCCGTCACCGGATCCCGGTCGACGGCGAGGACCCGGATCCCGGCCCGCGCCAGCGCGATCGCGTCCCCGCCGATCCCGCAGCACAGGTCGGCCAGGGAGGTCGCCCCGAGCGCCTTCAGCCGCTCCGCCCGATACGCGGCGACACTCGAGCGCGTCGACTGCTCCACCCCGTTCGGCGTGAAGAACATCCGCTCCGCGTCCCCGGCCCCGAACTTCGCCGCCGCCCGCTGCCGCAGCCGCGCCTGCCCGAGCGCCGCCGACACCAGCTCGGCGGGGTGCTCGCGGCGCAGCCGGGTGGCGACGGCGAGCTCGTCGGCCGGGGCCGTGCCGCGCACCTCGTCGAGGAGGGCGCGGCCTTCGGGGGTGAGGAGGTCAGCGAGGTCGTTCACCGGCTCATTGTGGGCCAGTCGGTGGACGGTGCGCCTCCGGCCGCGGTGTCGGGCCGGCATCCGCGCGGGGTCCTGCGAAGATCCGGCACCATGCGAGTAGTCGTACAAAATGACAAAAACGGGACGTCGTACGGGGCCCGGCTCCGCGTCGGAATCGCCGTTCTCGCGGCCGCCGCCATCGCCTCGGCCTGTGCCCGACCCGGCGGCGGCGAGGCGCAGCCGGCCCCCGGTCAGCAGGCCCTGAAGGCACCCCCGGCCCGCGCCCTCGACTCGTACGCCACGAAGCTGCGCGCGGTGCACGCGGCCCGGGTCGCCGCGGCGAAACGCTGGCGCCTGGCGGACGTTCCGCTGCCGGCCCCGCCGCCCCCCGCCGGAAAGCCGAAGATCAAGGCTCGCAAGGGCTTCGAGGTGGACGACCAGGTGGAGCTGCACCTCCCGCCGGTCTTCACCACGATCCCCACCAAACGGAAGGTCGTCTTCCTCACCATCGACGACGGCGCCGAGAAGGACCCGGCGTTCCTGCGCATGATGAGCGACCTGAAGATCCCCTACACCGCCTTCCTCAGCAACTTCCTGATCAAGGACAACTACGGCTACTTCAAGAAGATGCAGGCCGCGGGCGTCACGCTGAACAACCACACGCTCACCCACCCGTACCTGCCGGCGCTGTCGTACCGACGGCAGAAGCGGGAGATCTGCGGCATGCAGGACGTCATGGAGAAGCACTTCGGCAAACGCCCCAGGCTCTTCCGCCCGCCGTTCGGCAACTACAACCAGAACACCCTGCGCGCCGCCAAGTCCTGCGGCATCAAGTACGCGCCCATCTGGGACGAGGAAGTCTTCGTCGACCACTGGGAGTACCGCGAGGACGACCGTGACCTGCACC
Organism: Streptomyces sp. NPDC047043; assembly: GCF_040644055.1. NCBI lineage: Bacteria > Bacillati > Actinomycetota > Actinomycetes > Kitasatosporales > Streptomycetaceae > Streptomyces > Streptomyces sp. NPDC047043. The sequence continues at coordinate 27,246 of NZ_JBEYVO010000052.1, read as the reverse complement.
CCGGCGACATCGTCCTCACCCACTTCCGCGGCCGTTCCGAGTGGAAGGGCACGATGGTCGACGACATGCGCCGCTTCCTGGACAAGGTCACCGCCGAGGGCTACGCCGTGGCTCGCCTGGAGGACTACCTGTGAGGCTCCGGTCCCTGTCCGCCGGCGTCCTGGCACTCGCGCTGCTCACAGGCTGCGCCCAGTCCGTCGACCCCATCGAACGGCTGGGCAAGAAGGCGGCCCAGCGCGTACGGCCGCACGGCCCGGCCGAACTCCCGTACCGCGCCTGGGGCCTCAGAGCCCCGCTGCCGCACGCCCCGAACCGGCCCTCCGGCCTGTCCACGCCGGTCCGCACGGCGGGCCCGGGCCTCCTGCCTGTCCTGTCCCGCGTCCCGACCCGCGACAAGGTCGTCTTCCTGACCTACGACGACGGCGCCGAGAAGGATCCGCGGTTCGTCGACATGATCCGCGAACTGCGCCTGCCGGTCAGCATGTTCCTCACGGACAGCGTCGTCGGCCCGGGCTACGGCCACTTCGCGCGCCTGCAGACGGTCGGCGCGACCATCCAGAACCACACCCTCGACCACCCGGCCCTGCGCGGCCTGCCCTACGCCGGCCAGCGCGCCGAGATCTGCGGCCAGCAGGACAAACTCCGCTCCCGCTTCGGCCGCCGCCCCCGCCTCTTCCGCCCGCCCTACGGCACGTACGACACCACCACCCTCAGGGCGGCCGCCGACTGCGGGCTCTCGGCGATCGTCCTGTGGCGCGTGTCGATGACGGGAACCGGCGAGCTGACCTACCGGCACGGCGGCCACCGTCTGCGCCCCGGCGACATCGTGGCGGTCGACCCGGACGAGGACACGGGCCTGACCCTCCGGGACCGGACGCTGCGGTTGCTGCGGAGAGTGCAGCGGGCGGGCCTGACAGTGGGCCGCCTGGAGGACTACGTCTGACACCCTCCGGGGACGCGATTGGCACTCCGCTTGACCGAGTGCTAATCGCGGTCATAGTCTCGGGTCTGGCACTCCCCACTGGAGAGTGCCAACTACGCGACGGGCAGGTCCGGCACCCGCGACGACGGATCCACCTGGTCGCCACCTCAGACAGTTAACCCCGTGAGATCTCCGAAGGGGGAGGTCGGATCGTGACGACCGCCAGCTCCAAGGTTGCCATCAAGCCGCTCGAGGACCGCATCGTGGTCCAGCCGCTGGACGCCGAGCAGACCACGGCCTCTGGCCTGGTCATTCCGGACACCGCCAAGGAGAAGCCCCAGGAGGGCGTCGTCCTGGCCGTGGGCCCGGGCCGCTTCGAGAACGGCGAGCGCCTGCCGCTCGACGTCAAGACCGGCGACATCGTGCTGTACAGCAAGTACGGCGGCACCGAGGTGAAGTACAACGGCGAGGAGTACCTCGTCCTCTCGGCTCGCGACGTGCTCGCGATCATCGAGAAGTAATTCACTTCGAAGCACATTGCTTTTGAGCTGCGCCCCGGGCCCCCGCGACCTTATGAAGCCGGGCGTCAGGGGCGCAGTTCGTTTCACCCACGTTTTCCGAGAGGGCTGAACCGCTCCCATGGCGAAGATCCTGAAGTTCGACGAGGACGCCCGTCGCGCCCTCGAGCGCGGCGTCAACAAGCTGGCCGACACGGTCAAGGTGACGATCGGCCCCAAGGGCCGCAACGTCGTCATCGACAAGAAGTTCGGCGCCCCCACCATCACCAACGACGGCGTCACCATCGCCCGTGAGGTCGAGGTCGAGGACCCGTACGAGAACCTCGGCGCGCAGCTGGTGAAGGAGGTGGCGACCAAGACCAACGACATCGCTGGTGACGGCACCACCACCGCCACCGTGCTCGCCCAGGCGCTGGTGCGCGAGGGCCTGAAGAACGTCGCCGCGGGTGCCTCCCCGGCGCTGCTGAAGAAGGGCATCGACGCGGCCGTGGCCGCGGTCTCCGAGGAGCTCCTCGCGACCGCCCGCCCGATCGACGAGAAGTCCGACATCGCCGCCGTGGCCGGTCTGTCCGCCCAGGACAGCCAGGTCGGCGAGCTCATCGCCGAGGCGATGGACAAGGTCGGCAAGGACGGTGTCATCACCGTCGAGGAGTCCAACACCTTCGGTCTGGAGCTGGACTTCACCGAGGGCATGGCCTTCGACAAGGGCTACCTGTCCCCGTACTTCGTCACCGACCAGGAGCGTATGGAGGCCGTCCTCGACGACCCGTACATCCTGATCAACCAGGGCAAGATCGCCTCGATCGCCGATCTGCTGCCGCTGCTCGAGAAGGTCATCCAGGCGGGTGCCTCCAAGCCGCTGCTGATCATCGCCGAGGACGTCGAGGGCGAGGCCCTCTCCACCCTGGTCGTGAACAAGATCCGCGGCACCTTCAACGCGGTCGCGGTCAAGGCCCCCGGCTTCGGCGACCGCCGCAAGGCGATGCTGCAGGACATGGCGGTCCTCACCGGCGCCACGGTCATCTCCGAGGAGGTCGGCCTCAAGCTCGACCAGGTCGGCCTGGACGTGCTGGGCTCCGCCCGCCGCGTGACGATCACCAAGGACGACACCACCATCGTCGACGGCGCCGGCAACTCCGAGGACGTCGTGGGCCGCGTCGCCCAGATCAAGGCCGAGATCGAGAACACCGACTCCGACTGGGACCGCGAGAAGCTCCAGGAGCGCCTCGCGAAGCTGGCCGGCGGCGTGTGCGTGATCAAGGTCGGCGCCGCCACCGAGGTGGAGCTGAAGGAGAAGAAGCACCGTCTGGAGGACGCCATCTCCGCGACCCGCGCCGCGGTCGAGGAGGGCATCGTCTCCGGTGGTGGCTCCGCGCTGGTCCACGCCGCCAAGGTGCTCGAGGGCGGCCTCGGCAAGTCCGGCGACGAGGCCACCGGTGTCGCCGTCGTCCGCCGCGCGGTCGTCGAGCCGCTGCGCTGGATCGCCGAGAACGCCGGCCTGGAGGGCTACGTCATCACCTCCAAGGTCGCCGAGCTCGAGAAGGGCCAGGGCTTCAACGCCGCCACCGGCGAGTACGGCGACCTGGTCAAGGCCGGCGTCATCGACCCGGTCAAGGTCACCCGCTCCGCCCTGGAGAACGCCGCCTCCATCGCCTCCCTGCTTCTGACGACCGAGACCCTGGTCGTCGAGAAGAAGGAAGAGGAGGAGCCGGCGGCCGCGGGCCACGGTCACGGCCACGCCCACTGACGCATGTCAGCAGTAGGGCCCGGCACCCTGGGGGTGCCGGGCCCTCGCGTTTTCCCCTACTGCTCCAGCCCTTCGAGCACACCCAGTTGCGCCATCAGCCCCAGCCGGTCGTACTGCCACCAGCCCTCGACGATCTTCCCGTGCTCGCCGAACCGCTGAATGGTGCAACCCGTCATGGAGACCGCCTTCCCACTGGCGGGAATCCCCATGAACTCGCCCTTCTGGGTCCCCTTCCAGGTCCACCGCGTGCACACGCGGTCCCCCTCGGCGAGCTGGTCCCCGATCTCGAAGGTGAAGTCGAAGCCGCTGCGCCACATCCCGACCTCGCGCCGCATCGCGTCCATGCCGATGGTGTCCTGCTCGTTGGCGGGATCGTGGTCGTGGTAGTTCTCCGCGATCACGTCGTCGAGCGGCGGCAGCTCCCCCTTGGCGGCCAGCAGTTCGAAGAACCGCCGGGCGGTGGCCGCGTACAACTGCTCGTCCCGTACGACGTCCAGATCCGTGAAGGTCGGCATCTCGTCACAGAGAGCCACCATCTCCCGGAAGATCTTGTCCGTCTCGGGCAGGTTGGAGTTCCGCATCGCCTCCTCGTACGACGGAAACTCCACGATCTCGATGAAGTGCGACGCGTCGGAGTGGTCCTTGCCGACCATCGCGTGCGTCGCCGTCCGCTTTCCCCTGGTCTGTTCGACCCACGCGTCCATCAGCCGGTTGATGTCATCGAACCGGCTCGTCCTGCAGTCGATGAGCTGTACGAACGTCATGGTGGTGCCTCCGGTCCGCCTGGTCCGGTCGTACGCCACCATTGTCCTCCTCCGGCCCCGCGGCGCCATGCGGCCTACTGAGGCCCGTACTTCCGCCCCGTACGCGAGCTGATCCCGCCCAGCAGCCCCCGGGGCGTCACCTTCACGAGTCCCATCAGCACCTTGTAGCGCGGGTCGGGGATGGACAACGACTTCCCCCGCGCCAGATCCCCCAGCGCCGCCGCCACCAGCTTGTCCGCATCCAGCCACATCCAGCCGGGGATGTTGTCCGTCCCCATCCCGGCCCGCTCGTGGAACTCGGTGCGCACGAACCCCGGGCACAGCGCCATCAGCCGCACCCCGCTGCCCGCCAGGTCCTTCGCCGCGCCCTGCGTGAACTGCACGACCCACGCCTTGGAGGCGCCGTACGTCCCGCGCGGCACGAACGCAGCCACCGACGCGACGTTGACGACCCCGCCGCGCCCCCGCTCCCGCATCGCCTCGGTCGCCGCCACCGTCAGCCGCAGCACCGCCTCGCAGTGCACCTTGAGCATCTGCAGCTCGTCGGCGATCGGTACGTCGAGAAAGCGGCCCTTGTTGCCGAAGCCGGCGTTGTTGATCAGCAGGTCGACGGGGTTCCTGCGGTCGGCGAGACGGCCGGCCACCGTCTCGATGCCGTCGTCCGTCGCGAGATCGGCGGTGAGGACCTCCGCCTCGATGCCGTGCCGGTCGTGCAGTTCGGTCGCCTGTTCCTGCAACCGCTTGGTGTCGCGGGCGACGAGCACCAGGTTGTGCCCGTCGCCCGCCAGCCGCCGCGCGAAGGCGGCACCGATGCCCGCGGTCGATCCCGTAATCAGAGCCGTTGTCATGGGCCAAGCGTAGTTACCCGGACTGTGCGGATCCGATCTCTGCACACGGCCCGACGGTGGTGAAGCATCCGAGGAGGAGACGCCCCTGAACCCCGGTCAGGAGCCGTACTTCTCCAGGTACCTGCGCGCCGCCTCCCGCCCGTCCGGATGCAGCGCGTCCCCGGCCGCCAACAGCCTTGGCAGCAGCGCCCGTTCGGTCGTGACTGCCCGGAACTGCAGTGCCACCGTCACGTCGTGGCCCGGCCGGTGCACGATCTCGACCGGGTCGCCGGAGCGGATCTCGCCGGGCTCGATCACCCGCAGATACGCACCCGGCGCACCCTTCTGCGTGAACCGCTTCACCCAGCCCTTCTCACCCAGATGGCCCTGGAAGGTGAGACAGGGAATCCGACCGCAGGTGACCTCCAGCACGACCTGGGGCCCGATCCGCCAGCGCTCGCCGATCAGCGCGCCCGAGACGTCGAGGCCCTCGGTGGTGAGGTTCTCGCCGAACGAGCCGTTGCGCAGCGCCCGCCCCAACTCCCGCTCCCAGCCGTCGAGATCCTCACGCGCGACGGCGTACACGGCCTGGTCGTCCCCGCCGTGATGGCGCATCTCGCACACCGCGTCCCCGGCCAGCCCGCTCGCCCCGATCCCCTTGGGCCCGGGCGCCGCGACCCGCACGGGCCCGTCCACCGGCTGCTTGTCGATGCCGGTCACACCCTGGGGCTGGTCCGTGTACGGCACGGGCTTCGGGCGGCCGAGGTTCACAGACAGAAGCTTCATGCCCGCACGGTAAGCGACCCCAGCTCAAAGTGTCGACGCATTATCGGTCTCCCTGCCAAAGGATCACTTATCCTCGAACCGTGATCGAAGCCCGTCATCTCCGCGTACTGCGCGCCGTCGCCTCCACCGGCTCCTTCTCGGCCGCGGGCCGCGAACTGGGCTGCACCCAGCCCGCCGTGAGCCAGCAGATGAAGGCCCTGGAGACCTCGGTCGGCACCCCGCTGCTCATCCGCAGCGGCCGCGCGATGCGACTGACGCAGGCCGGCGAGGCGCTCGTCCGGCACGCGAACGGCATCCTCGCCGGGCTCACCGCCGCCGAGGAGGAGGTCGCCGCGATCGCCGGCCTGCGCGCGGGCCGGGTCCGGCTCGTCTCCTTCCCGAGCGGCAGCAGCACCCTCGTCCCCACCGCCCTCGCCGCCCTGCGCGCCGCCCACCCCGGCACCCGCGTCTCCCTCGAGGAGGCCGAACCGCCCGCCTCCGTCGAGATGTTGCGCGAGGGCGACTGCGACGTGGCACTCGCCTTCCGGTACGAGGGCGCGGCCGGCGCCGAGGAGTGGGACGACCTCGTCGTACGACCGCTGCTGACCGACCGCCTCGTCGGTCTCGTACCGGAGCGGCACCGCCTGGCACAGGCCGGGACCGTGGCCATCGGCGACCTCGCGCACGAGCCGTGGATCGCCGGATGCCCGCGCTGCCGCGGGCAGTTGGCGGAGGTGTGCGAGACGGCCGGCTTCACCCCGCGCATCGACTTCGCCACCGACGACTACCCGGCGGTCGTCGGCCTGGTCGGCGCCGGCCTGGGCGTCGCCGTACTGCCCCAACTCGCCATCGAGTCCGTACGGCCGCGCCACGCGCGCGTGCTGACGCTGGAACCGGCGGTGCGCCGGGAAATCGTGGCGATCACCCTGCCCGATCTGGCGCAGGTGCCGGCGGTCGCGGCGACGCTGGAGCAACTCGGGCGCGCGGCAACCCCCTAGCGAATTCCTGTCGGCAAAAACGAAGGGCACGCGTGCGTGCCCTTCTCGACGGGAGCTCGGGGTCCGGGAGCTCTTAATCCGGAACGAAGAAACGTTCCTTCAATTGTTCGAGGCGCTCACCCCGCCGGTCGCCCCCGCCGACACCAGCCGGTTCCGCGCCCGCCCCATGAGCTCTTCGCGCTCGTCCTCGGTCAGGCCGCCCCACACGCCGTACGGCTCGCGCACCGCCAATGCGTGCGCCGCGCACTGCGCGCGTACCGGGCACCTCATGCAGACCTCCTTGGCCGAGTTCTCGCGAGCGCTCCGGGCCGCACCGCGCTCACCCTCCGGATGAAAGAAGAGCGAGCTGTCCACCCCGCGGCAGGCAGCCAGCAGCTGCCAGTCCCACAGGTCCGCGTTCGGTCCGGGAAGGCGGGAGAAATCTGCCATTGCGTGACCCCTTGTAGCCGTTCTGAGCGGATACGGTGCTCACGACCGTACATCTACGATCTAAGGAGATGAAAATATGACTCATTGCGAATCTAGCCTCAGACACCAGTAGATGGGAAGAAAAGGGGTCTAAATGGGGCATGGGTTGTGATGAAACGTTGAGGGTCCGCCTTGCATCTCTGCATCGTGTCCGCCCCCTCACGTAGAGTGCCGAAGATGGCACACAGCCCCGTAACTCTTTCGAGTGACCGTCGTTGAGAGTGCGGAGGCGGTTGAAGCAACAAGTGCTCGGGCAGGCGTCCGAGACGGTCGACCGCACAGGTGACGATTTCGTACCAGCCTGGAGGCTCAAGGTGACGTGCATCAGCTGCGGAGGGCGGCCATGACATCCGTCCTCGTCTGCGACGACTCCCCGCTTGCCCGAGAGGCGCTCCGCCGCGCGGTCGCGACCGTGCCCGGCGTCGAGCGCGTGACGACCGCGGCCAACGGCGAGGAAGTCCTCCGCCGCTGGGGCGCCGATCGCTCGGACCTGATCCTGATGGACGTGCGCATGCCCGGACTGGGCGGCGTCGAGACCGTGCGCCGGCTGCTCTCCGCCGACCCGGGCGCGCGCATCATCATGCTCACCGTCGCCGAGGACCTGGACGGCGTGGCCCTCGCGGTCGCCGCCGGTGCGCGCGGCTATCTGCACAAGGACGCCTCGCGCGCGGAGTTGCGCGCGACCGTCACGCAGGCGCTTGCCGACCCGACCTGGCGGCTGGCCCCGCGGCGGCTGCGGTCCGCCGAGATGGGTGCGGCGCCGACGCTCACGGCGCGTGAGATCCAGGTGCTCGAAGGGATGAGCCACGGACGGTCCAACGCGGAGATCGGGCGTGAACTGTTCCTGTCCGAGGACACGGTCAAGACGCATGCTCGGCGGTTGTTCAAGAAGCTGGGCGCGTCCGACCGGGCGCACGCGGTCGCGCTCGGGTTCCGCTGGGGTCTGGTTCGCTAAGAGCTCGGCCGTGCAGGGCCGTCGCCTTGGTGCGGGCCGTTTGTGGCTGGTCGCGCCCCGTGGCGGAGTCGCATGTCGATGCTGTCCCGCGCCCCTTCAGGGGCGCGGATGCGTACCCCGGTCAAGTGGCGCTGACGGTGCCCGCTGCTCGTTTCGGCGCGGATGCCGCATCCTTGAGATGTGGAGTCTCTCGGGGACGAGTCGGTCGAGCGGAAGGGGAGGGCGCAAGGGATGAGTTCCGGCGCACCTGCTCATAACGCTTCGGTGCACAACATCGGACACGGTGCCACGGGCCGCGCGGCCGCAAGGCACCATGGACCGATGCGCGACGACGAGGCGGCGAGTGCCGCAGGGGCGATCGGTGCACTCGTCCATCGCGCCGTCGACGGAGACGAGCAGGCCACGCATGACCTGCTCGCCCATGTCCACCCCCTGGCGCTGCGCTACTGCCGCACCCGTCTGTCCCGGCTGCCGGGCGACGCTCGGCACTTCGTGGAGGACCTCGCGCAGGAGGTCTGCGTCGCCGTCCTCCTCGCGCTGCCGCGCTACCGGGACACCGGCCGGCCCTTCGAGGCGTTCGTGTTCGCCATCGCCGCGCACAAGGTCGCGGACCTGCAGCGGGCGGCGATGCGGCATCCGGGCTCGACGGCGGTTCCCTCCGACGAGATGCCGGAGCGGCCGGACGACTCGCTCGGCCCGGAGGAGCGCGCCCTGCTCAGCAGCGACGCAGAATGGGCCAAGAAACTGCTGGCCAACCTCCCCGAGAACCAGCGCGAACTGCTCCTGCTGCGCATCGCGGTGGGCCTCACGGCCGAGGAGACGGGCCAGATGTTGGGAATGTCACCCGGAGCGGTCCGGGTGGCCCAGCACCGGGCGCTGAGCCGCCTCAGGGCACTCGCAGAACAGTGACACCTGCGCCGTAGGCGCCTTCCTTGAGCAGGCCGCTCAACAATTCCGTACGAACATACGAAGCCCATGGTCACCCGGAACCGTGGAATTCGAGAGCCGTGCTTCCCGTTAGCATGGACATCCGCACCGATCAAGGCCATTTGGGGAAGGTGTCATGACTGCAAACGTCGACGGAGTGCCCGGTAAATTCGCGACACTCGGGCTGACCTACGACGACGTGCTGCTGCTGCCGGGTGCATCGGAAGTGCTCCCCAACGCGGTCGACACCTCGTCCCGCATCTCCCGCAACGTCCGGGTGAACATCCCGTTGCTCTCGGCGGCGATGGACAAGGTGACCGAGTCCCGCATGGCGATCGCGATGGCCCGTCAGGGCGGCGTCGGTGTGCTGCACCGCAACCTCTCCATCGAGGACCAGGTCAACCAGGTCGACCTCGTGAAGCGCTCCGAGTCCGGCATGGTCACCGACCCGATCACGGTGAACCCGGACGCGACGCTGGCCGATGCCGACGCGCTGTGCGCCAAGTTCCGCATCAGCGGTGTGCCGGTCACCGACGGCGGCGGCAAGCTGCTCGGCATCGTCACCAACCGCGACATGGCCTTCGAGAGCGACCGCTCCCGTCAGGTGCGCGAGGTCATGACCCCGATGCCGCTGGTCACCGGCACGGTGGGCATCTCCGGCGTCGAGGCCATGGAGCTGCTGCGCAGGCACAAGATCGAGAAGCTTCCGCTGGTCGACGACGCGGGTGTCCTCAAGGGCCTGATCACGGTCAAGGACTTCGTGAAGGCGGAGCAGTACCCCAAGGCCGCCAAGGACTCCGAGGGCCGGCTGCTGGTCGGTGCCGCCGTCGGCGCCAGCCCCGAGGCGCTGGAGCGCGCCCAGGCGCTCGCAGAGGCCGGTGTGGACTTCCTGGTCGTCGACACCTCGCACGGCCACAACAGCAACGCCCTGAGCTGGATGTCGAAGATCAAGTCGAGCGTGCGCGTCGACGTGATCGGCGGCAACGTCGCCACCCGCGACGGCGCCCAGGCGCTGATCGACGCCGGCGTCGACGGCATCAAGGTCGGTGTGGGCCCGGGTTCGATCTGTACCACCCGCGTCGTCGCCGGCATCGGCGTCCCGCAGGTCACCGCCATCTACGAGGCCTCCCTCGCGGCCCGTCCGGCAGGCATCCCGCTGATCGGCGACGGCGGCCTGCAGTACTCCGGCGACATCGGCAAGGCGCTCGCGGCCGGTGCCGACACGGTGATGCTCGGCAGCCTGCTCGCGGGCTGCGAGGAGTCGCCCGGCGAGCTGCAGTTCATCAACGGCAAGCAGTTCAAGTCGTACCGCGGCATGGGCTCGCTCGGCGCCATGCAGTCCCGTGGCCAGGCCAAGTCGTACTCGAAGGACCGCTACTTCCAGGCGGAGGTCGCGGCCGACGACAAGCTCGTGCCCGAGGGCATCGAGGGTCAGGTGCCCTACCGCGGTCCGCTGGCCAACGTCCTGCACCAGCTCGTCGGCGGTCTGCGCCAGACCATGGGCTACGTGGGCGCGGCCAGGATCGAGGAGATGGAGACCAAGGGCCGCTTCGTACGGATCACGTCGGCGGGTCTCAAGGAGAGCCACCCGCACGACATCCAGATGACGGTCGAGGCGCCGAACTACAGCAGCAAGTAGTTCTCACGCTTCCCGAGGGCGGTCCCGGAGCATCCGGGGCCGCCCTTGTCGTACCCGTCGGCGATACTGGAGGCGCTGAAACGCAGAGGGAAAGGCCACAGACGTGACTGAGATCGAGATCGGGCGCGGCAAGCGCGGCCGCCGGGCGTACGCCTTCGACGACATCGCCGTCGTCCCCAGCCGCCGTACGCGGGACCCGAAGGAGGTCTCGATCGCCTGGCAGATCGACGCCTACCGCTTCGAGCTGCCATTCCTGGCCGCCCCCATGGACTCGGTCGTCTCCCCGGCCACCGCGATCCGCATCGGCGAGCTCGGCGGCCTCGGCGTACTGAACCTCGAGGGCCTGTGGACGCGGTACGAGGACCCGCAGCCGCTGCTCGACGAGATCGTCGACCTCGACGCGGAGACCGCGACCCGACGGCTGCAGGAGATCTACGCCGCCCCCATCAAGGAGGAGCTGATCGGCGCCCGCCTGAAGGAGGTGCGCGACTCCGGCGTGGTCACGGCGGCCGCGCTCTCCCCGCAGCGCACGGCGCAGTTCTCCAAGGCGGTCGTCGACGCGGGCGTGGACATCTTCGTCATCCGCGGTACGACGGTCTCCGCGGAGCACGTCTCCGGCTCGCACGAGCCGCTGAACCTGAAGCAGTTCATCTACGAGCTCGACGTCCCGGTGATCGTCGGCGGCTGCGCCACGTACACCGCGGCCCTGCACCTGATGCGCACCGGCGCGGCGGGCGTCCTCGTCGGCTTCGGCGGCGGCGCGGCGCACACCACGCGCAACGTGCTGGGCATCCAGGTGCCGATGGCCACCGCGGTCGCGGACGTGGCGGCCGCCCGCCGTGACTACATGGACGAGTCCGGCGGCCGGTACGTGCACGTGATCGCGGACGGTGGCGTGGGCTGGTCCGGCGACCTCCCGAAGGCGATCGCCTGCGGCGCCGACTCGGTGATGATGGGCTCCCCGCTCGCCCGCGCGACAGACGCGCCGGGCAAGGGCCACCACTGGGGCATGGAGGCCGTCAACGAGGAGCTGCCGCGCGGCAAGAAGGTCGACCTCGGCACGGTCGGCACGATCGAGGAGGTCCTGACGGGCCCGTCGCACACCCCCGACGGCTCCATGAACTTCTTCGGCGCACTGCGGCGGGCGATGGCCACGACCGGGTACAGCGAGCTGAAGGAGTTCCAGCGGGTCGAGGTGACGGTGGCGGACTCGCAGCACAAGCGGTAGGGCTTACGGCGGTCGAAGGGCCGGTCATCCCGGGTGGGTGACCGGCCTTTTGCATGCCCAAGTGGGCTGGTGGGGGCGTGCCCATGGGCCGTCACCGCAAGCCCACTCGCTGGGACCGGATCCGTCTTCGGACGGTGCAATGCCGGAGGAGGTGGGTATTGCGGATTTTTGGCTGGTGAGCGGCCGCCCCCATAGGGAGTAGGGGCGGACACCCGTAAACCGGTCAGGAGCCTGCCGCAGTTCCCGCTGCGGTGGGCTCCACTCTTTTGGCGGGATGGTGAGTGGCCGTCCCCATAAGAGCTGGGGGCGGACACTCCGTGATCCATCCACGAGCCTGCCGCAACGACCTCAGCGGTGGGCTCCACCTGTCTCCGTAAGGTACCCGCGCCGCGCCCCGCCTGCCACCAGCCCCCGGAGCCCGTCCACCCGCGCGCCCCCCTTCACAACCGATGCGCCGCCCCCGTAGGCGCCGCCCCCCTCGTGTCCAGCAGCAGCTGTGCCTTCACCGACAGGCCCTGGAGGTCGTACGTGCGGTGGTGCTGGAGCAGGATCGTCAGGTCGGCGTCGGCCGTGGCCTCGTAGAGGGAGTCCGCGCGCGGGACCGGGCGGTCCAGGACGTTCCAGGACGGGACGTGCGGGTCGTGGTAGCTGACGGAGGCGCCGAGTTCCATCAGGCGGACGGCGATCTCCCGGGCGGGGGTGCCGTGTTGGTCGGCGAGGTCGGGCTTGTAGGTGACGCCGAGGAGCAGTACGCGCGCCCCGCGCGCCGACTTGCCGTGCTCGTTGAGGAGCGCCGCGGCGCGCTGGACGACGTAACGGGGCATCTGGCTGTTGACCTGCTGCGCCAGTTCGACCATCCGCAGGGTGCGGCCGGCGGTGTGGGTCAGGTCCTGGGGGACGGTGTGGCCGCCGACCCCGGGGCCCGGGCGGAAGGCCTGGAAGCCGAACGGCTTGGTCTCCGCGCAGCGGATGACGTCCCAGAGATCGACGCCCAGGTCGTGGCAGAGGACGGCCATCTCATTGACGAGCGCGATGTTGACGTGCCGGAAATTGGTCTCCAGGAGCTCCACGGTCTCCGCCTCGCGCGGGCCACGCGCGCGTACCACCTTGTCCGTGAGGCGGCCGTAGAACGCGGCGGCGGACTCGGTGCAGGCGGGGGTGAGACCGCCGATCACCCTCGGGGTGTTGGCCGGGGTGAAGTCGCGGTTTCCGGGGTCCACCCGGCTGGGGGAGTAGGCGAGGTGGAAGTCGCGGCCCGCGCGCAGCCCGGAGCCCTTTTCGAGGAGGGGACGGAGGAACTCCTCCGTCGTGCCCGGGGGTACGGGCGACTCCAGGATGATCGTGGTGTGCGGGCGCATGTGCACGGCCAGGGCGCGCGCGGCCGCCTCCACCTGGCCGAGGTCGAGCGCGCCGTCCGCGTCACGTGGGGTCGGTGCGCAGACGACCGCGGTGCGCACGCGGCCGAGCTCGCCCGGGCTGGTGGCGTGCCGGAAGCCCCCCGAGAGCATCCGGCGCAGTTCGGCGGGGCTGAGGGAGCCCGTCTCGGGCCCGGTCCGGTAGCCGAGCGTGGGAATGCCGGCGGCGACGGCTGCCTGCGCCAGGGGCAGGCCGAACGGGCCGAGTCCGATGACGGCGAGATCTGCGGGCATGGCGTGGGCCGTCCTTCTCAGTAACCGAAGCGGGACACATGCGCAAGCCCTGTGGACAGGACGGGCGAGGCGCTATGTCAGACTAGGAGTAAATATGCCGATTTGCGGGATTGCTCGTACGTGTTTTCCGGAGGTCACGGGAATGTTGTCCACAGGCTGGGGGTGAGTGGTGGCTGAAGTCGGGCAAGCCGGTCAGAATTTGGGCAGGGGAGGGAGAGGAACCGGGCTTCGCCCTACGGGTGCGGCCGGCGCTACCGACAGCAGGAGGCAGCGGTGAGGACAGCGACACTGGGGCCGGCGCAGCGAGCCGAGTCACTGGCGGGAATGGCCGAGCGAGAGCTGGACGTGCTGGTCGTGGGCGGCGGTGTGGTCGGTGCCGGAACCGCCCTGGACGCCGTGACGCGCGGTCTGTCCACGGGACTGGTCGAGGCGCGTGACTGGGCGTCGGGCACCTCCAGCAGGTCCAGCAAGCTGATCCACGGCGGACTGCGCTATCTGGAGATGCTCGACTTCGCGCTCGTACGAGAGGCACTCAAGGAGCGTGGCCTGCTGCTGGAGCGGCTCGCCCCGCACCTGGTGAAGCCGGTGCCGTTCCTGTATCCGCTGCAGCACCAGGGCTGGGAGCGCCTGTACGCCGGTTCGGGCGTCGCGCTCTACGACGCCATGTCGATGGCCCGCGGACACGGCCGGGGGCTGCCGATGCACCGGCACCTGACCCGCCGTCACGCCCTGCGCGTGGCACCCGCCCTGAAGAAGGACGCGCTGGTCGGAGCCCTGCAGTACTACGACGCCCAGATGGACGACGCCCGCTATGTGGCCACCCTGGTGCGCACGGCGTCGTCCTACGGCGCCAAGGTCGCCAACCGCGCGCGTGTGACGGGCTTTCTGCGGGAGGGCGAACGGGTCGTCGGCGCGCGCGTGCAGGACGTCGAGGCGGGCGGCGAGTACGAGATCCGCGCCAAGCAGATCGTGAACGCGACGGGCGTGTGGACCGACGACACCCAGGCCATGGTCGGAGAGCGCGGGCAGTTCCACGTCCGGGCGTCCAAGGGCATCCACCTGGTCGTACCGAAGGACCGCATCAACTCCTCGTCCGGGCTGATCCTGCGCACCGAGAAGTCCGTGCTGTTCGTCATCCCGTGGGGGCGGCACTGGATCATCGGCACGACGGACACCGACTGGGACCTCGACAAGGCGCACCCGGCGGCCTCCAGCGCGGACATCGACTACCTGCTGGAGCATGTGAACTCGGTGCTCGCGGTGCCGCTGACACGGGACGACGTGCAGGGCGTGTACGCGGGTCTGCGCCCGCTGCTGGCCGGCGAGTCGGACGCCACCAGCAAGCTGTCGCGCGAGCACACCGTGGCGCATCCCGCGCCCGGGCTGGTCGTGGTGGCGGGCGGCAAGTACACGACGTACCGGGTGATGGCCAAGGACGCGGTCGACGAGGCGGTGCACGGACTCGACATGCGGGTCGCCGAGTGCGTGACGGAGGACGTGCCGCTGCTGGGGGCCGAGGGCTATCGCGCGCTGTGGAACGCGCGGGCGCGCACCGCCGCGCGCACCGGCCTCCATGTGGTGCGCGTGGAGCACCTGTTGAACCGGTACGGGGCGATGGCGGAGGAGCTCCTCGAACTCGTCGCCGCCGATCCGTCGCTCGGTGAACCCCTGCAGGCCGCCGACGACTATCTGCGCGCCGAGATCGTCTACGCCGCCTCGCACGAGGGCGCCCGCCACCTGGACGACGTGCTGACCCGGCGCACCCGCATCTCCATCGAGACCTTCGACCGGGGGACGCGGAGCGCCCGGGAGGCCGCCGAGCTGATGGCGCCGGTGCTCGGCTGGGACAAGGACCAGATCGAGCGCGAGGTCGAGCACTACGAGAAGCGGGTGGAGGCCGAGCGGGAGTCGCAGCGGCAGCCGGACGACCTGACGGCGGACGCGGCGCGGTTGGGAGCGCCCGACATCGTGCCGTTGTGATCGTGCCGTTGTGATCGTGTCGTTTCAGAAGCCTGGAGCGCAGATCACCCGAACGGGTGTCGTGAACCGGGATCTTCGTTCGGAACCGGGTCGTTCTACGGGGTGCGAGCGCAGAACTCGGCGGCGAGCAGCCGTGGTTCGAGGCCGGGGTCTGCGATCGCGTCCGTGTTCACGCGGAAGGTGAGGACACGCCGGCCGTCGACGGTGGCTGCGGTGCGCACGTAGCTGCCGGTGATGCGCCCGTTGTGCCCCCACACCGTGACGCCGCACGGCAGCTTCACGGGAAACAGGCCCATGCCGTACGAGCCGTGTGCGGTGCGGGTGTCGCGCATCTCGCGCAGCCAGCGCGGGGGCAGCAGTTCGCCGCCGAGCAGGGCCGCGTAGAAGCGGTCCAGGTCGGCGAGCGTGGTCACCAGCTCGCCCGCGGCTCCGGCCACCCGCGGGTCGAGTTCGGTGACGTCGTTCCCGGCGGCGGTGTAGGCGCGGCCGTGCGGAGAGGGCAGCGAGGTGCGGGAACCGGGGAAGGAGGTGCCCGTCAGACCCAGCGGAGCGATGATGCGGCGCTCGGCCTCGGAGGCGTACGAGTGGCCGGTCACCTGCCGGACGACCATGCCGAGCAGGACGTAGTTGGTGTTCGAGTAGCGGAAGCGGCCGCGGTCGGCCGGGGGGTGGGTGAGTGCGATGCGCACGGCCTCATCGGGGGTCAGGGGGACGATGCCCCCGGTGTCCCGGGTGAAGTCGTACAGACCGCTGGTGTGGGTGAGCAGGGAACGCAGGGTCAGCGCGCGGCCGTCGTTGCCCGCTCCGTGCACCAGGCCCGGCAGGTGCTGCTCCACCGAGTCGGACAGGGAAAGCCGGTGTTCCGCCGCGAGTTGCAGGACGACCGTCGCGATGAAGGTCTTCGTGATGCTGCCGGCGCGGAAGTGGTCGTCGCGGGCGATTCCCCGGCCGGCCCGGGCGTAGCGGGTGCCGGACTCCTCGCGGGCCAGGAGGGCCGCGGCGGGGGCGTCGCCCGTGGTGACCAGCAGCGGGAGGACTGTGTCCGTGGCCGGTGCGGCCGGCGCAGAGGAGGCAGTCGGGGCGAGACCGAGGAGGGCCAGGGACACAGGTACGGCAAGTAGCGTCCGAAGCGGCGTCATCGCGGGGGGCCTCCCTTGTCGGGGCCCATCATGCAGGGCGGCGGAACGTGCGCTTCAGCGGGCCCCCGGGTGCACAGGGCCCCGGTGGGGCCTCACGGGCACCCTGGGCGTTGGGCACTTGTCGGGTGAGGGACAATGGAGGCTCTGTCAGGGCGGGTTGCATGAGGGGACGCATGTCGGAGGCGGAGCGGGCGGGGACATCTCGTCAGGACACTCGTCAGGACAAGAGCGAGCGTCTTCTCGCCGGGCGGTACCGGCTGGGAGGAGTGCTCGGCCGCGGCGGCATGGGCACGGTGTGGCGGGCCGAGGACGAGACGCTGGGCCGGACGGTCGCCGTCAAGGAGCTTCGGTTCCCGTCGAACATCGACGAGGACGAGAAGCGCCGGCTGATCACGCGGACGCTGCGCGAGGCCAAGGCGATCGCGCGGATCCGCAACAACAGTGCGGTGACGGTCTTCGACGTGGTCGAAGAGGACGACCGGCCGTGGATCGTGATGGAGCTCGTCGAGGGCAAGTCGCTCGCCGAGGTCATCCGGGAGGACGGCCTGCTGGAGCCGAAGCGCGCGGCCGAGGTCGGGCTCGCGATCCTCGACGTGCTGCGGTCGGCGCACCGCGAGGGCATCCTGCACCGTGACGTGAAGCCGTCGAACGTGCTGCTGGAGGGCGAGACCGACCGGGTCGTGCTCACCGACTTCGGCATCGCCCAGGTCGAGGGCGACCCGTCCATCACCTCGACCGGCATGCTCGTCGGCGCGCCCTCCTACATCTCCCCGGAGCGGGCCCGCGGGCACAAGCCCGGGCCCGCGGCGGACCTGTGGTCGCTCGGCGGACTGCTGTACGCGGCGGTCGAGGGCGTGCCGCCGTACGACAAGGGCTCCGCGATCGCGACGCTGACCGCCGTGATGACCGAGCCGATGGAGGAGCCGAAGAACGCGGGGCCGCTGAAGGACGTCATCTACGGGCTGCTGACCAAGGATCCCGCCAAGCGGCTCGACGACGCGGGCGCGCGGGCGATGCTCAACCGTGTGATCCACGCGCCCGAGCCGAAGGAGGCCGAGCCGGAGCCGCCGGCGGACGCGACCAGGGTCGTGCCGATTCCGGTGCAGCCCGACGCGCCCGCGGGCAAGGGGAGTTCGGGGGGCTCCGGCAGCAAGCGGGGCGAGGAGGCGGCGGAGAAGCTGCGCGGGGCGCTGCGTTCCGTGCGGAAGGCCGCCGTGGCTGCGGGTGCGGCGGCCGGTTCGGCGGCTGCGGCTCGGAGCAAGTCGGGGAGTGGTACGGCGGGTTCGGGGTCCGGCGGTGCCGGGGCCGGTGGCACGGCGTCCACCGGGGCGGCTGCCGAAGGTGGTGCTCCGGGGACTGCCCCTGCGGCCGGTTCTTCGGCTCCGGCCGCTCCGACCGCACCGCCCGCTGCCAGTCCGCCCACGAAGCCGATGCCTCCCGTGCCTCCGGCGCCCGCGGCACCGACTTCGACGCCGTCCTCGGCGCCGACGATTCCCTCGCAGTCCTCGGGGACGCCCGCGGCTCCCTCGGGAACCGCGCCTTCCTCGGCCTCTTCGGCGTCCTCGAGTGGAGCGGCCGGCGGGAGCCGGGAGCCTGCGGCGCTGGGGGCGAACCAGCAGGCCGGGGGGCGGAGTTCGGGGTGGCCCGTGATGACGCCGCCGGATCTGCCGCCGCGGCCCGTGCCCAGGGCTCCGCTCACGGACGTGGTGCCGAAGCGGACGCTGGTGATCATCGCGGTGGTCGTGGTGCTCGCCGTGCTCGGGACCGTGCTGGCGCTCACGCTCGGCGGGGACGACGACAAGAACACCAACGGTGCCAAGGGCAGTGACGCCAAGGTCTCCGCGAGCGCGTCGGCCAGTGCCGACACCAAGGAGGACAAGAGCGGCGGGAGCGGTACGGACGGTTCGAGCCGGTCCGACGCGGACTCGACGGCCGGGGGCACACCCAGCAACAGTCCGAGCGCGTCCGGTGGCAGCGGTGCGGCGGCGGACGGCTCGTCCGGGGGCGGCAGCGCGGTCAAGTCGACGTACCACGGGAGCCAGGGGTACTCGATCGGGCTGCCCAAGGGGTGGAGCTACCAGTCCACGGGTGCGGCGGGGGACCGGTTCACGGGGCCCGACGGGCAGAAGCTGCTCGTCGCCTGGACGTCCACGCCCAAGGGCAACGCGGTGACCGACTGGGAGAACCAGGAGCGCTACATGACGCGCTCGCAGTACAAGAAGATCCGGATAGAGCAGGTGGACTACCGCGGTTGGAACACCGCGGACTGGGAGTTCACCTATGTCGAGAGCGGGACCACGTACCGGACCATCGACCGGGGGTTCGTTGTCAACGACCATCTCGGATATGCGCTGATGTACACGGCCAAAGCCGCCAATTGGGACACCGCCCTCCGTGAGAACACCTGGAAGACGCTCGCGAAGACGTTCGAACCGAAGTCGTAAAGTGACCGGTCCCGTGTTTGAGGCGTGAGATCTGGGATCCCTCTTTGCGGGTTGCCTCCGGCACGTATCGTGAAGGCTTGCGGACCGTACGCATCCGGGTATGCGTTCGGAACGGGGCGCAAGGTGAACGGAATTGACCAACCGGGCGGCTGGGGGAGGCAACGTGGACGACTATGCGGGACGGGTACTCGCCGACCGCTACCGCCTGCCGTTGCCGCCGTCCGACGAGTACGAACTCACCGAGAGCCGGGCCTTCGACACCTACAGCGGGCAGGAAGTCCTCGTCAGGCAGGTGCCGTTGCCGGAGGTCGTCGAGGCCGAGGTGCTCGACGCGGAGGGGCTGCCCGACGGGTTCACGGCGCGTGATCCGCGGGACCGCGGGGCACGGCGGCCCTCCGGGCGCGGTGGTCCCCGGCGGCCCACCGATCCGGCCGTACGGCGTGCGGTCGAGGCCGCGCAGGCCGCGGCGCGGATCCCCGACCATCCGCGGCTGGACCAGGTCTTCGACGTGTTCGCCGAGGGCGGTTCGCTGTGGATCGTGAGCGAGTTGGTGGCGGCCCGGCCGCTGGCCGCCCTGCTCGCCGAGAAGCCGCTGACGCCGTACCGGGCGGCCGAGGTCGCCTCCGACGTCCTCATGGCGCTGCGTGTGCTGCACGCGCACGGCTGGGTGCACCGGAACATCACGGCCCGTACGGTGCTCGTCTGCGACGACGGCCGGGTGATGCTGACCGGGCTCGCCGTCGGGGCGGCGGAGGAGGCGCTGTGCGGTTACGACCCGGTGCCTGCGCCGGACGATGAGGGAAGTGCCGGAGCGGCCGGGGCCGGAGACTTCGGCGACGGGGGCGCCGGTGGGCCCGGTGGGGGCAACGGCTCGGGCGGTCCGGGCAGTTCGGGCGGCTTCGGCGGTCCCGGTGGTGCGGGTGGCTTCGGCGGCCCGGGTGCGCAGGGCGGTTTCGGGGCCCAGGGCGGGCCGGGGGACGCCGATCCCGAGGCTGCGCGGCGTGCTGCCATCAAGGCTCGGGCGGCCGGCGGGCTGCCGAGCGCCGGGACCGAGACGGCGAACGGAGCGGGGGCGACCGGGGGCTTCGCGCCCAAGGCCCTCGAGAGCGGTGGGGACATTCGCGCCGCGCGGGCCGGGGCGATCGCCGCGTACCGGGCGGGAGCGCGGGCCGCGGCCAGGGTTCAGGAGGCGCAGAACGGTCGTGCGGCACTGCCCGGTGCCCGCCCCGCGCCCGAGGGCGGCCCCGCGGCGGGACCCGGCGGCCCGGCACAGCCGTACGCAACCGGCGACGTGGTGGAGAGCGCGCCCGGCGGCACTGCGCCCCCGGGCCGGATAGCCGACCCCTACGGCGTGAGCGCCACCCCCTGGCACGGTGCCGCGCCCCGCACCTCGACCGGCGGCACACCGGTGGCCGGGGGCAACGGGGGGGCTCAACTCCCGGGCCAGAGCGGGCGTTCGGCGCTGCCGCCCGGGGGCGGCGAGGGCGACGGTGCCTCCTTCGCGTCCGGCATGTCGGCACCCGGCCTCGACACGGCGCCTCCCGCGGGGGTTCCGACGCAGGCCTCCCACGCGCCTGCCCTGCCCGGTCCCGCGTCCGCCGCAACTCCGCCCAGCCGCTGGGACGACCTGGCGGCCGGCACCCCCGTCCCGCGCGGCCCCGCCACCGCGCTCGCCGCCGAGCGGGCGCGGCAGGCGCGGATGGCTGTCGTAGGACCGGTGACGGAGCGTTGGGCGCCGGAGCAGGCCGGACCCGTGCACGAGAACTGGCAGTTGGCGCCGCCGATCGGGCCCGCCACCGACCTGTGGGCGCTCGGGGCGCTGCTCTTCAGGGCCGTGCAGGGGCATGCCCCGTATCCGGAGGAGTCGACGGCCGAGCTGGTGCAGATGGTGTGCGCCGAGCCGCCGGCCTTCGCCGAGGAGTGCGGTCCGCTCAGGCCGGTGGTCGAGTCGCTGCTGCGTCAGGACCCCACCGAGCGGCTGGACTTCGAGGAAGTGCGCGGCTGGCTGCGCTCGTTGGTGCGCTCCGCGCCCGAGCCCGACGCGGGTGCGCATGTCGTCGCCGCGCCGCCCGCCGACTCCAGCCGGCTGCCGGTCGTACGGCGGCGGGGCGAGCTGGTGCGCAGGCGGCGCGCGGGGCTGCCCGCGACCACTGCGCACGGGCGGCACAAGCGGGCCAAGGAGCAGACCCACTCACCGCGCAGACTCGGCCGGACCCTGCTTCTGCTGATACTGCTCCTGCTGGCCGCCGCGGTCGCGTACGCCGTGATGTTCATGCCGAAGGCCGGCGAGGACGGCGCGGCGGGCAGTGACCGTACCGGCACCGCCGGGGAGGTCGGTCCCGCCCCCGAGCAGTCGGACAAGGAGGCGAGCAGCGAGCCGCGGCCCGACCAGACCTCGCCCAAGTCCGAGAGCACTCCGTCGAAGTCGGCCGGGGCGACCGAGACGCAGACCACGGGGCCCGAGGTCGCCAAGGGCTTCACACTGCGCAAGGACCCCGAGGGCTTCCAGGTCGCCGTGGCCAAGGGCTGGTCCCGCGCGGACAAGAACACCTGGAACCAGATCGTGTACTCGCACGGCGACTTCGAGCTCATCGTCGTCCCCGGACGGGACGGCGCGGTCACCTACGGCAGCGACCCGATGGCGTACCAGCGGGACAAGGAGCACGAGTTGCAGCCGTACCGCAGCTCCAGCTGGGCCACCGCGACCGGGCTGCGCACCGTCACGGTGGGGACACGGACCATGGCCGAGGGGCAGTTCACCTGGACCGACGACGACGGGCAGGACCTCTACGTGCGCAACCTCGCGATAGTCATCAACGGGCGCTACCACGTGGTGCAGGTGCGCGGGCCGGAGTCGCAGCGGGACGAGGTGACGAAGCTGTACGAGCAGGCTTCGGACACGTATCAAGTGACCGGCTGATGGACTCGGAGTGACCGACTGATGGACGAAGTGACCGACCGATCCGGCCCGTGAACAGCCCGTGACGGGCTCAGGGTTGACTGGCGTCACAGGGAAGCGACAACCGTCACAGTGCGGTTTCCTTGGGACCCCCGTGGTTCCCTGGCCGTGGTCCAGTCCTTAGTCTGACCCTGTCAAGAGCATTGCGGGGCAACGTGAATCAGATGCAGGGCCAGCTTGTCGCGGGCCGCTACCGGCTCGCCGACTCGATCGGCAGCGGGGGCATGGGCCGCGTGTGGCGTGCGCACGACGAGGTGCTGCACCGTGCCGTCGCGATCAAGGAGTTGACCGCCGCGCTCTACGTCTCCGAGAGCGACCAGGAGCGGCTGCTCGCGCGCACACGCGCCGAGGCGCGGGCCGCAGCGCGCATCAACCACTCCGCGGTCGTCACCGTGCACGACGTGCTCGAGCACGACGGCCGGCCGTGGATCGTGATGGAGCTGGTCGAGGGCTACTCGCTGGCGGACGCGGTCAAGGAGCGCGGGCGGGTCGAGCCCGCCGAGGCTGCCCGGATCGGCCTGTGGGTGCTGCGGGCGCTGCGCGCCGCGCACTCCGCCGGTGTGCTGCACCGCGATGTGAAGCCCGGAAACGTGCTCATCGGGCACGACGGACGTGTCCTGCTCACCGACTTCGGCATCGCCCAGATCGAGGGCGACACGACCATCACCCGCACCGGCGAGGTCGTCGGCTCGGTCGACTACCTGGCCCCCGAGCGCGTCCGCGGCCACGACCCGGGCCCCGCCTCCGACCTGTGGGCGCTCGGCGCCACGCTGTACACGGCGGTGGAGGGCCGCTCGCCGTTCCGGCGCACCTCGCCGCTGTCCACCATGCAGGCGGTCGTCGAGGAGGAGGCCGCGGGTCCGCAGTACGCGGGCCCGCTCGGCCCGGTCCTGACCGCCCTGCTGCACAAGGACCCCGCCGCACGTCCGGGCGCGGCCGAGGCCGAGCAGCTGCTCGCCGAGGCGGCGGAGGGACGGCGGCCGCACGGGGCGCAGGTCTACGTCCCGACGCAGCACACCGGGTCCCGCTACGAGACGACGACCGGCACGGGCCCGCACACCGGCCCCCAGACGGGCCCGCAGACCGGCTCCGCCACGCCGTACCCGCCGGTGACCGGACCGACCGCGTTCGGCCCGAACGGGCTGGGCCCGGGACAGCCGACCACCATCGGCGCCGCTCCCGCACCCGCGCCGAAGCGCCGCCGACTGCGCGCCTTCGTCCTCACGGTCGCCCTCGCCGCGATCGTCGCCGGCGGCACGGCCGTGCTGCTGCAGAACGAGGGCCGGCCGAGTGGCTCGGTAGGTCCCTCCGCCTCGCAGAGCCCGTCGCCGACGAGCTCGCCCACCCAGAGCGCCGACGGAAACGTTCCCGCCAACTGGAAGCGGTACGACGACCAGTGGGGCTTCACCGTCTACCTGCCCAAGGGCTGGCAGCGCAAGGAGGTCGGCGTCAACGGCGACCTCAGACAGGTCGACTACACGCCCGACGGCGGCCGGCACTTCGTCCGAATCGCCATCGACACCTCGCCGGACTTCAAGGACGCCTACTCGCACCAGCTGGACCTGGAGCAGCAGCTCCAACGGCTGGTCGACTACAAGCGCGTACGCATGGAGCAGAACAACTACCGCGACCGGGACGGCTCCCTGTGGGAGTACACCTGGACCGCGCAGGCGAAGGACACGCCCTTCCCCGGGCCGCGCCGCGCCATCGAGGAGACGTACATGGCCCGCGACGGGTCCGAGTACGCCATCTACATGTCCTCGCCGGCGGCGGACTGGGCGAAGACGAGCAGGCAGTTCAAGTCGGTGCTGCAGGGCTGGCAGGAGAAGACCTCCCAGTGACGGCCCGACGGGGTTGGCCGGTCGCCGCCCCGGAGCCGGTCCGTCCGGTGCGGCATGATGGGGCGCATGGGGACCGAGGGGGAGAACGTCCGCGTCATCGCGGGCCGGTACCGGCTCGAGGCGAGACTCGGGCGCGGTGGCATGGGCGTGGTGTGGCGGGCGACCGACGAACTGCTCGGCCGGCAGGTGGCGGTCAAGGAGATCCCCCTCGACCTCGACGACGCGCTCTCCGCGGACGAGGCCCGGCGCCAGCGCGACCGCACCCTGCGCGAGGCGCGGGCGGTGGCCCAACTGCGCCACCCGCACATCATCGTCGTCCATGACGTCGTCGAGCACGACGAACGCCCGTACATCGTCATGGAGTTGATCGACGGCGGCTCCCTCGCCGACCGAATCTCCGCGCGCGGCCCGGTCGACGCCGCCGAGGCCGCCCGGATCGGCATCGCCCTGCTCAGCGCGCTGCGCACGGCGCACGAGGCCGGGGTCCTGCACCGCGACATCAAGCCCGCCAACGTCCTGCTGGAGTCCGGCTCGGACCGGGTCGTCCTGACCGACTTCGGCATCGCCCAGGTCGCGGGTGCCACGACGCTCACCGAGACCGGCTCCTTCGTCGGCTCGCCCGAGTACACCGCGCCGGAGCGGATGTCGGGGGCGAGGACCGGGCCCGAGTCCGATCTGTGGTCGCTGGGCGCGCTGCTGTGCACCGTCCTGAGCGGTGAATCGCCGTTCCGGCGCGACTCGTTGGGCGGCATCCTGCACGCCGTGGTGTTCGACGAGATCCGCCCGCCGGTGCAGGCCGGGCCGATCCTTCCCGTCGTACGAGGGCTGTTGGAGCGGGATCCGGACCGGCGGCTGGACGCGGCCGAGGCCGAGCGGATGCTGCGTGCCTTCCGCGACACCGGCCGCTCCCCGCAGCTGCCGCCCGGATACACGCCCACGCAGCAGGACGTGCCCAGGCCGCCCGCGCCCACACCGCCGTCGCCCACCGTCGAGACCCGGCGCTCCACCCGGGGCGTGCTGGTGGCGGCGCTGCTCGTCGCCGCGATGGCCGGGGCGGGCGTGTCGGCGGCGGCCCTGCTCATGAACCGGGACGGCGCGGACGGGGGCCGTACGCCCACGAGTTCGGCACCGGAGACCTCGGTGAGCGCCTCGGCGTCGTCCCGCACGCCAAGTGCGTCGAGCACGCCGAGCGCGTCGGACACGGCCTCCTCCGCCACGGCGACCCGCCCGTCCGCGCCCTCCGGCTACCGCGTCGCCGACGACCCGGCCGGCTTCTCCCTCGCCGTACCGGAGGACTTCACCCGCAAACCGCAGGGGGAGCGCGTCTTCTACATGTCCTCGGGAGAGACGTTCCGCCTCGGCATCAAGGTCACCGAGCCCGAAGAGGGCGGCCCGCTCGCGGTGATGCGGCGCGCGGCCGCCAAGGGGCCCGACAGCAACCCCGGTTACCACGACGGCAAGGTCACCGCGACCACCCGGCACGGACATGACGCAGCCCTCTGGGAGTTCACCTGGAACGGATTCAGCACCGCGGAGGGACCCCGGCACACGTACGACCTCTGCTGGGAGGAGGGCGGGCAGATGTACGACGTGTGGGTGTCGGCGCCGGTCGGGAAGGTGCGGGAGGCGAAGGAGTACTTCGACGTGGCGGTCGACACGTTCGCACGTACATAAAGCGGAAATAAGCGGCAGGCTGGGTCACGGGTCTGTGACCGGTGTGCGTTCCGTGTGGATGCCGAGACGCGTGGCGCGATATGGATGGACGCATGAGCAACAACGGGGGCACCGGCCACGAGTCCGACGAGACGACGAGTTTTGTTCTGCAACCGCCGAATCAGTCGAACCCGTACGCCGCGCCCACCCAGGTAGTCCCGCCGCAGTCCCAACCCGCGCAGATGCCGCAGGACCCTGGTGCGGGGCGTCTCATCTCGGGTCGTTACCGGTTGCTCGCCAAGCTCGGGCACGGCGGTATGGGCACGGTGTGGCGCGCCAAGGACGAGACGGTGGACCGTGAGGTCGCCGTCAAGGAGCCCCGCGTCCCGGAGCATCTTCCCGAACGTGAACGTGCCAACGCCTTCGAGCGGATGCGCCGCGAGGCACGCGCAGCGGCCCGTCTGGACCACCCGGCGGTGGTCAACGTGCACGACGTGGCCGTGGTCGACGGCCAGCCGTGGATCGTCATGGAGTTGGTGCAGGGCCGTTCGCTGGGCAGCGCCCTGCAGGAGGGCACGCTGGGCGCGCGCGAGGCGGCGCGGGTCGGCCTGGAGGTGCTCGGCGCCCTGGAGGCCGCGCACGCGGCGGGCATCCTGCACCGCGACGTCAAGCCCGACAACGTGCTGCTCGGCCGGCACGACCGCGTCGTCCTCACCGACTTCGGTATCGCGCAGATCGAGGGCGAGACGAACCTGACGGACACCGGCGGCTTCGTCGGCTCGCCCGAATACATCGCCCCGGAAAGGGTGTTGGGCCAGCGCCCGGGCCCGGCGTCCGACCTGTGGTCCCTGGGTGTGGTGCTGTACGCGGCCACGGAGGGCGTCTCGCCGTTCCGTCGCAGCAACACGCCGGCCACGCTGCAGTCGGTGCTCAACGCCACGCCGGCGCCGCCCGCTTCGGCGTCCGGCCCGCTGGCCCAGGTGATCACGGGCCTGCTGCAGAAGGATCCGGCCGGACGCCCCACCGCCGCCCAGGTCCGTGCGCTGCTCGAGGAGACCGCGAACCCGTCGGCTCCGGCGCCCACGCAGGCCGTGCAGATCGTCGCGGGCCGTGGTGTCCGCCTCGGCCGCAAGGCGTGGCTCGGGATCGGTGCGGGAGTGGTCGCGGCGGCGTTGGCGGCGTTCCTGGTGATCGCGGATCCGTTCGCGGGACCGCTGCCGGACGGCTGGAAGACGTACGACCTCGGCACGAAGATCGGCTCAAGTGTCGGACTGCCCACCACCTTCGTGGAGGCGAAGCCGGACAGCGACTCGGACGGCACCATCGTGAGGTACGCGGACCCGAGCGGAACGGTCTGGGTGACCGTGGACCGCGACATCAAGGCCGACGACAAGAACAACGAGATCCCCGAATCGGCGCCGGCCAGGGCTTTTGCGGAGTGGGCGACGCTCAAGGACGGGGAGTACTCCTGGGGTCTCGCCGACGACCCCGCCCCCAAGGGCGAGCCGAAGGAGACCACGTACAAGGACCACAAGGCCGCCGCGAACACCATCGTCTACACGTCCGAGGACACCCCGCAGCTGCGTGAGGCGCAGGTTCTCTACTACCGCGCGAGCAACGGCGACATGTACCGGCTGTGGATCGACTACCCGGGCAAGGGCAGCTACTTCACCGCGGAGGGCAGGAAGATCGCCAGTACGGTCCTGGCGAACTGGGACGTCCACAACCTCTAGGGCTCTTCTGATGGATCTCCGTGGGAGAAGGAGCGGCGTTCGGTGCGTGCTCTCGGCGTGCCGGGCGGAAGCCCTCGTAGCGGAGCTACT